>NZ_NCSS01000006.1:1046930-1379454 GCF_002088935.1 Henriciella litoralis | reverse complement strand
TAATGGTTTCCGACCGGTTACCAGTCTCGCTGATGTCATTTGACAAGCGAATCACGTCTGAAAGAGATTGCCCTGTCCGTCAACCAACTCTGCAGCAATCTGACGAATTTTGGATTTTGCTTCCGCGCGGACCTCGCTGGAAAGCGTTGCCTTTTCAAGGGCATCTGCGAGTTCGACGACCTTGATCAGCGCTGTGCGCAGTGAGGCAGACGATTGTTTCATCGCCTCTGTCTGCTGCTGGACATAGCGGTCACGGACGAGTTTGGCCGTATTGTTGCGGGTGTCGTCCAGCAAGCCGGCAAGTTCTGCGACGCTGATCAGTATACGATCATCAGCTGGTGCGGGCGGCGGAGCTGGCGGGGAAAAATCGCTCTGGAATTCGAACGGCCTGAGGCCTGAAACTTCAGTCTTCGTCATTCGACCAACTCATCGTCTTCATGATCTGCCGAGAGAATATCACCGCGCCGCGCGAGCGTGCGGGCGAGAGTCGTAATCTCATCGCGAGCAGCATCGATGACCGATCTGCGGACCGGGCCGAGTGCCTCGATTTCTGCGCGCAACATATCGCCTGCGCGCTGGGTCATATTGAGGAAGAACGCTTCGCAGACCGGGGCACTTGCGCCTTTCAGCGTGGTGGCGAGATCTGCCCGGTCGACGCTGGACAGAATGGTCTGGATGGCGGCTGGTCCGAGGCGCGCGAGGTCGTCAAACGTAAACATTAGCGCGCGGATACGCTCGCGCGCGCCCGGCTCGGACTTGTCGAGGGACGACAGGAGGCCTTCCTCGGTGGCAGTATCGAGACGGTCAAAAATCCGGGCCACGGCTTCATCGCCCTGGCCGGCACCTGACGAGCCTGACCCTTCCAGGTCTGCACACAGCGACTTTGCGATGATCGATGTCGATGACTGCGTCGGGCGCCCGAGATGGAGCAAACGGCGCAGGGCATCGATGGCTATGAGGCGCGGCAAAGCCCGAACGGCCTGAGAGGCGGTTGGCGGGGAGAGCCGCGACAGGATAAGCGCGATTGTCTGCGGGTGCTCGTTGCGAATGGCGTTGGCGAGTTGGGCTGGCGCCATGGCTGATATGCGCGACCAGATACCTGTCATGGCAGGCACCTCGGACGGCGCGCTGAAAGGCGGGCGCGTCATCTCCAGTTCGGAAACAAGGGCTGCGGCCTCTGTCGATGACGGCTCGCTGAGATCAATCTCGCCGGACGTCATCGCGGCGCGCAATTCTCTCGAATCGTCAGGAGACAGCTCACCCCAGATCTGCGCGGCAGCCGGCCCAAGCGCACGCATCAGGCGGGCCGCTTTGGCGACGCCTGGCGCGATCGCGGTCTCGGTGGTTTGCAAACGGGCAAGAAGGCTCATCGCTCGTCTCCTTCCTGATTCATCCAGGCTTTGAGAATTCGGGCGGTTTCGCGCGGATTCTCACGGGCAAGCTGCCTTGCCTGTTCGCTGATATCTTCATTGGCCGCAGCGCGCGGAACCAGCGCGGGCCTCAATTGCGGCGGCTGGCGTGTCTCGGTCGCAAGTGGGGGATCATTGTCCTGCCGGAGCGGCATCGGCAATTCTTGACGCCCGCGCGAAGGGGTCAGGGCGGTAAAGAGCAGGAGAAACCCGACGAGCGAGATAGCGCCGAGCTCGAACAGGTCGATCGTTTGTAAGCCGCCCGTCGTGCCGCTTGCAAACTCAAAGGGCTGGACGTGCAGGCTGTCGGTCGCGCGGTCATAGCCCGCCGCAGCTTCCAGGATGGTCACCATGCGCTCGAAGGTTTGCGCGTCCACGACGACATCATCCGACGCCGAGTTCACCATGACGAGAAACCGTCGCGAACCATCTTCGACGCGATTTGAGGCCAGCCTGACATTGTTGCGCCCGAAAACGGGCTCCAGAAGACTGGTCAGCTGTCGCTGTTCGAAAGACTGGGCCTCGCTGTCGGCAAGGCCGTCACTAAGCAGCGTGTTTGCCCGCCATGCGAAAAGGCACGCGGTAATGGCCAGCGCGATAAGCGCCGCCAGCCGCGTGCCTCCTGGCAAGGTTGACCTTATCACTGACATTGCCTGCCCCTGAGTCCGCCGCGACCCTGGAAATGAGGGACACGTTCAGCCAGATGCTAGGCAGGTCAGCGTAAACGGCGCTTTAACGTTCGCGCCGTTTGCGGTTGATGGAGCGCCAGATCTCCTTAGGCACGATACTTCTGGAGCCGCGTCGTGCGCAGGCCCTTGGTGCCAAATTCCTCGTAAAGACGTGCCCAGCCGGCCAGCTCTTCTTCCGAGAGGGCGTATCGCTCGCAAGCTTCGTTTTTGGACAGGAGGCCGCCGCGCACGGCTGCCACCACTTCTGCCTTGCGGCGGGTAACCCAGCGACGGATACCGGGAGGCGGCAAGTCCTCCCGGGTCAGTGGCTGCCCATCCGGGCCATTTACACTAAAAGTTCTCGCATTCTGCTGCGCCATGAGATCTACCCTTACTAGCGGTTGATACCGAAGACGCGTTCTGCGCCTAGGAATTGGTCTTAGCGCAGCGGAATTAAATCAAATTTCAGCGGGACCTGTGAGTTTTCATGAAAATTGAAAACGTTCTTCCCGGCCTCGTTAAGCACACGTTTGCAAACCTGTGCCGGCATGGTGCAGGTGTCCTAGATCTGTACATTTTACTACAGATTTTAGGCGAGAATCCGCTCATCCGCAGGGATTGTGGACGAAATAAAACCACCCCCAAGGATACGACTTTTTGATAAAGAATCGTACAGGACGCACGCTTGGCCCTTTGCGACCCCTTCTTCAGGGATCGAAAAGTACACTGCTGGTTGATCTTTCAACCATCCAAGATGCGCGGGAAGGGGCTCACGCGTGGATCGTACGCGTGCCAGAACCGCCTCGCCGCGGTCACACGCCTCTTCCAGCGAGCCATCGCCGAGCCAGTTCAGCTCTTCCATGGTCAGACCCGCCGTGAGCAGCGCTTCGCGCGGGCCGACAATGACCTGACGCTTGGGCGCATCAATCTTCACAACGAAGAGCGGCTCGCCGGTTGCGACGCCCAGACCCCGGCGCTGACCGACCGTGTAGCGAATGACGCCGTCATGCTGTCCGAGCACCCGGCCATCAAGATGGACGATATCGCCGCCGCGCCCCGAACCAGGGCGGAGTTTTTCAACGACATCGGCGTAAGAGCCTTGCGGTACGAAGCAGATATCCTGGCTGTCGGGCTTTGAGGCGACAGGCAGGTTGAACCGCTCTGCAAGTTCACGCACTTGCGTCTTCGGCAGGCCGCCAAGGGGAAAGCGGACATAGTCCAGCTGCTCACGCGTTGTGGCGAACAGAAAGTAGGACTGGTCACGCGAGGCATCGGCGGCGCGGTGCAGCTCGGGGCCGTTTCCGTCATCGGTGCGTTGGATGTAATGACCCGTGGCGAGGCAATCGGCGCCAAGCTCCTTGGCCGTTTTCAGCAAATCCGAGAACTTCACCGTCTGATTGCAGCGGATGCAGGGGATGGGCGTGGAGCCGGACAGATATGTGTCGGCAAAGTCTTCCATCACCTGCTCGCGAAAGCGGCTTTCATAGTCGAGCACATAATGGGGGATGCCGATCTGGTCAGCGACATTGCGCGCGTCGTGAATGTCCTGCCCAGCGCAGCAGGCGCCCTTCTTCTCGATCGCAGCGCCGTGGTCATAAAGCTGCAGCGTGATACCAACCACGTCATAGCCTTCATCCTTGAGGAGGGCGGCTACGACGGAGCTGTCGACGCCGCCCGACATGGCGGCCACAACGCGTGTTTCCGAAGGGGGTTTTGCAAACCCAAGTGAATTGAGACCATCCACCATCGTGGAGGGCGCATCCGTATTCGCGATATTCATTTTGTCTCTCCAGCGGGTTCAAGGGCCCGTGCAAAGGTTTCGTGTGCTGGGGCATATAACGCCGCTGGAGAGAATTGTCAGTGTTTCAACTCAGACTCTCGATGCTTGAAGTGTTTGCGTTGATCAGTGAAAGCAATTTCCATGTTTGCCGATGGATGGTCATGACTTCATTGACCGCATAAACGGCCCACACAATGAAGCCCCAGCCGAAGATGGCCAAAGGGCCCAGAAATCCCGAAACCACCAGACCGATAATCACGGCAATCGAAAAGAATAACCAGAAAAAGAACGACCCCACAGGATTGAATTTGTTCCGTTTGGACCAATACCACCCGGTGGTGATGTTCTTGTCGCCAACCTTCTTTTTGCCATACCACAGAACAGCGACTTGGTCGCCCGGAGAGTACTTTCCGGATACATCAACATCGTCCTGCGAACCATTCTCCCATTCGACTCTGACTTCTGACCAATGGGAGGTGTGAGAGCTAATTGAATGGTGTCCGCCGCCTGACAAATGAGTTTCGCTCATTCGCTGAGCTGAAATTACTTTGCCTCTCTTGAAGCGAAACTTGCTTTTGAATGTCATGTCTTTTGCCTTTCCCTTGATGCTTAGGATCAGCAAACAACTGGCTCGGGAGTCTTTTCATCGAACGCCTTGCCTTATCGGTTGCCGATTAAGGCTTGCATCAAACGCTGTACTCGGCAGACATGTCCTAACGGTTGAATCACGAAACTCTAACGATGGGGTATGCGCCGTATGGAGTCAGAGCGCATTGGGGCTATTCAGTATCGATACCGTTTCGATGATCTGATTTTTGACGTCGCCGCGATGACCTTGGTAAGGGCTGGCGAACGGGTTTCTGTTGAACGAACACCTTTGCATTTGCTTCGAGTGTTGATCGAGAACGTCGATGAAGTCGTTACCAAAGATGAGCTTCTCGAAGCCGTCTGGCCCGGTGTCATCACTGTTGAAAACGTCCTGCCCAACGCCATAGCAAAATTGCGAAAAGCGCTCGGAGAAGATCTGGCGCAGCGGATCGTGACACATCCCCGAATTGGCTATCGCTTTCAGGGGCCAATTGAGCGTCAGGCCGTCGGACGAAAGCTGTCAAGCGCCCATGAGTTTGCCAAAGGGCAAGCCGTGCCAAGACGGCCCAACTGGTTGCTGGAGACACAGCTATCTGCTCGGTCGGGGCGCGAAGTCTGGACAGCGCAACATCGCAAAACAGGCGAGCCGCGGATTTTCAAGTTTGCGAGTTCTGGAGAGGCGCTTTCGTCACTGAAGCGCGAGGTGACGCTGTTCCGGCTTGCAAAGCAGTCTTTGGCCGGATCGCTGCCGATTGCTGAAATAATCGACTGGAATTTTGAATCCGAACCTTTCTTCATTGAATGTGAAGTGGCCGGCGAAGACTTTCAGAAATGGGCGCGCAATAAAGGTCTTTCAAATCTGAGTTTTGCCGAGCGGATGAGTCTCTCCGGACAAATCGCATCAGCGGTCGCCCGGATTCACGAACTGGGAATATTGCACGGCGACCTCAAGCCTTCGAATATCGTGATTTCACCGATACCGGGAAATGAAGCCGACCAGCATCAGATCAAATTGATTGATCTCGGCAGTAGCCGATTGACCGACAGGAAAGCTCTGGATCAGGCAAATCTCACGGTAATGGGCCTTACCGTTGATGCCGAGGGAAATCCCGAACACGGAACGCCGGTATATATGGCCCCGGAGCGGATGCGTGGTCAGCCATCCAGCACGTTGGGAGATATCTATTCCCTTGGAATTATCGTCTACCAGATCATGGCTGCAGATATCGACAAGCCGCTGGCGACAGGCTGGGAAGCCGATATCGAGCATCCATTATTGCGAGACTTTATTGCTACAGCGGTTCGGGGCGATGCCGAAATGCGGTTGCGATCTGCGGGCCAATTGGCCGAGCAGCTGTCGAATTTCTGGAAGTACGAGCAGGAATGGCAGAACCAGCATGAACTCGAAACCCTGTCACAGGAAGCCGATGCGAAACTTCGGCGTATGCGTGCGCGAAGACCATGGATGATCGCAACAGCCAGCGCGCTCGTGGTTGCGCTTGTTGGGTCGACGACTTTCGCGCTGTCTGCTCATCAAGCAAACGAGAAGCTGCGTGTTAGCGGCCAGCAGCTGGAAGCGAGCAATACATTTCTGACAGAGATTCTGGTCAGCGGCGATCCGCGAACGCTGGGAGGCTCTCCCGACCAGACCGTTGCTGATGCATTGTCCCGTGCCAGTGACATCATGCCGGAGATCTATGCCGATGATAGCGAAACACAGATATACCTTTTGCAAACGCTGGGACGTGTCGAAAGCGGGCTAGGGCGCTTTTCTGAAAGCGCGTCAGCATATCAAAACGCGCTGACATTGTCGGAAAGCCTCTACCCGCCTTCCAGTGCGCAAGTGCAAACCGCTCGCTTCGACCTTTCAGATGCATTCGTGCAGAACTCTGAATTTGACGCCGCTGGGGATGTCATAAAGCGCGCCGAGGAGGCGTCCGGAGGCAAATTTGAGGGGGTGGTGCGGTTGCGCCATGCGCGCTCCAAAGGCCGACTCGCCTTGCATGAACTCCAGCTTGAAGATGCCAGTTACTGGTACGAGACGGCATTGGAGGTGCTCGACGAGGAAGACGCCGAAAACCTCACCATGCGTTCTGTGATCATGCGTAATCTAGCTCAGGTGTACAGCCGGACAGAGCAGCACGACCTTGCAATTTCGCTGTTGGAACAACTGCTTGAGCCACCCTACGCCGATGGCGTGTTAGAAGAGTGGGAGCTGGCCGACGCCAAGAGCCTGCTCGGAGCCGCTTACATGTATAATCGGCAGTATGAACTCGCCGAAAAGACAATTCTTGCGGCCGTCAGCGAAATGGAGGTGATATATGGGCCCGACGGATCACAGACCCTGAAAGCCATGAATGACCTTGGTGTTCTGTATGGCGATCTAGCGCGATGGTCTGAGGCTGCAGAGATTTTTACTCGTCTGCGCGAGAGTGTTTGCGCCTCCCATGGAGAGCAACACATGCAGTGTCTGGCTTATCTGGCAAACGAAGGGATTACACTCGTTGAAGCCGAGAAATACGCAGAGGCTGCTCTCGCTATTCGCGCGGCTCGGGACGGTTTTGCAGCGTCGGCAGGTGAAGATTATGCCGGCGTGCATCTGCTAGACTATCATCTTTCGGTCATCTGTCTGGAAACCGGCTGTGTTGATGAAGCCGGTGCTATCCTTGGGGGATTGCGCCGGGATTTGCTGGAGATTGCGTCTCCAACGGCACGTTGGGATCTTTTGCTTCCTGCGGCGGTATTCAGACAGCGAATTCTCGCAGGCAAGCACACTTCCGATGATATCGAAGCGCTTCAGGGCATTGTCGATGAAATGATTGCAATCGAGACGGATCCGAAGCTGGTGGAGAGAACAAGCCAGCAGCTTTGATACTGAGCGTGCCGATGGCTTGATTTTTGGTTGCTTGTCAGTTTGCCCGGAAAGGTTCATTGATGCGAGGTGGACCTGAGCTTCTTCAGGCCATCTTTGGGTGGGACCAAGATGAAAATAGAAAATCTACGTGTTGCAGGCGCGGCATTGGCCGCTGTCAGCTGTGTATCGCATGCCAGCGCACAGGCCGGGCCTGAAAAGGTGACGCCTTTGGCCGTGGACGGTTGGAGTGTCATTGAAAATGGCGAGGCTGACACGGATGGCGGCTATTCCGTCTATCTAGATTATGCGGGCGCTGACTTTGAGTTTTCCGTTGGATGCACGCTTGGGTATGGGGTGAATGTCTCGTGGAAACCGCAAGCCGCGCTGACGGGTGGAATTCTGGTGCCGGTGACGTTCAGCATCAATGGCGACGCGCTTTTTACCCATGACGTCGCGAACAATGACCGGGGAGACTATTCCTGGCTGGAGCGCGGTGAATCAAGCGATGCGGCAACGCTCGTCTATGCGATCTGGGAGAAGGATAAAGGGACGCTGACGATTGAAGGCGGCGGGGCGAGCAGCACCATTCCCTTCAACGAGTCGGAGAATGGCTTCTGGAGCGAGCAGGTTCTCTTCGCCTGCGGGCTGCTCTGAGGCGCTTCCGGCGGCTCAGCAATACGGGTTGCCGGATGAGCAGTTCGTAGCCGTGCCGTAGGTTTCGATACGGCTGATCATCTCGTTGAATTGCAGATTGTCGCGATAGGCATTGCTCTGCGAGACTTGATTATAGCTGCTCGTGGGCGGCGTGTAGTCGCCATAGCTCGTTGAGTAGCCGCCGCTGGAGACGATCTGGCTATAGCCGACCATGGCATCGGCGAGTGGGGCGAGCGCATTGTCGATGGCGCTCCAGATCGATTTCTTCTTCTCCGTCGGTTCGCCGATCCAGCCCATGGCGCGGCCTTCGGCATTGAACATGTCGGTGAACGGCCCGCAGGCCTTCTGGTAGCCATTATGGAAGCAGGCCTGCGCCAGCAGTTTCTTGGCGCCCTCATAATCGTCCATGTCGAAGCGCGAATAGTATTTCATATAAGCGAGATTGTAGCAGAGCGCCTGATCGCCAGCCTCGCAGCCTTGCCTGTAGCGGTCTGCCGCCAGCTTTACATCATCGGCCCTGAACGGACCCGGCGCAAAGATCACCGCTTCGGCGAGATAGGTGCAGGCCCCGTCCAGCTTGTGTGTGCAGGGAAGGCGGAGGTCTTCCATGGCCTTTTGGGCGTCGCGCGTGACGCCATAAGTGCCGCGCAGGCGATAGGTGCCGGCATGATAGCACGCTTTAAAGACGGTGAGGCTGCACAACTCGTCCAGCACGGTCATTCCTGTGACAGGATCGCCCGCCTCGAAAGCGGCGGCGGCCCGCTCACTGCTTGCCCTGTAGAGGCCATAGATGAAGTCACGGGCATAGGGCAGGCCGGCCTCATAGGCTTTGGCGTAATAGTGCGAGGCGGTAGAGATGTTCGGCGTGACACCGATACCTTTTTCATGGATCCAGCCAGCCCCGAGCAGCGCCCTGGCCGACGCCTCCTCTGCGTCGGCGGCCATCATCAGGTATTGGGCGCCCTCGGTCTCATTGGCCTGGACGCCGTCACCGGTCAGCAGGAGTTGGGCAGCATTATAGGCTGCCTGCGCATGGCCGGCGTCTCCAGCCCGCTTGTAATAGTCGAGCGCGACAGCAGGCGCCTGCGGCGTGCCAAGTCCTTGATCATGATAGAGCGCGACATGGTAGAGTCCGTTCGCTTCGCCTTGTGCGGCGGCCTTGAGGAACCAGGCCAGCGCAGTTTCCTTTGAGACAGGGACGCCGAAGCCGTTCGCGTAGAAGAGGCCCATATTGTACTGGGCGCGGGGATGGCCGGCATCTGCAAGCGGACGGTAGATCGCCATGGCGTCAGCATAGCGCCCGGCATTTCCGGCAGCAGCCGCCTCGTCGAGCTGGGCTTCAACCTCCGGGCCTGCCGGGAGCTGCTGAGCCGGTGCGGCCGGGCCCAGGCAGATAAGGAAAAGGCTGAGTAAAAATGCCCTGGCGATCATGGCAGACGTCCCCTTCTGCGCAACAAACGGGGTAAGTATAGCGCTGCGGGGCCGCTGTGGGCAAGGTTGGCGTTAGAGCCCGATCGCCTTTACGAGGGCGTCGTGGCAGCCCGGCGTGAAGTGAAACGCGTCCCATCCATGCGCGCGGGCGGCGGCGACGTTTTCTTCCATGTCATCGACGAGGATCACATCCTTGCCCCTGACATCCATCACATCTTCAATATGGGCGAAATAGGCAAGATCGGGCTTGGCGAGTTTCATACGCCCGGCGGCAAAGACGGTGTGCATCTGCTCGCCAAAGCCTGCCTCCTCAATCCAGTCGGCGCGGTACACCTCATTATTGGTGGCGATGACATTTGTGATGCCGGCAGCGCGGGCGCGGCGGACAATGTCGAGTGTCGCATGGTCGGGGACATGATCCTTGTCGAACCAGTAATCGACGACTTCGCCGGCCCGGTGGCGCACGCCTTCAGTCTCAGCCCAGTCGCCGACCAGCTCATGAAGGTCTGCCTCTCCGACCATGGCTTTCTGAAAGCGGCCTGAGAACAAATAACTGGCGAGAGACTGTATTGGCAGGCCCAAATCGGCTTCGAACGTCGTCATCCATCTGAAAATGCCATCTTCGACATTGGCGTTGAGAACGCCGTCAAAGTCCCAGGCGATGAGTTTGTGGCGTGCTGGCATGGTCCGGGTCCGTAAGCGCTTTTCAAGGTCTGGCGGTTTACACCAGTTCAGAATGGCGGGCGCAATGCATCATTTGACCCTTGGCGCGGATTTGGAAATTTGCGCCATCCTGTCGCGCGTCAGCTTGGTGGCTTATGGTGTGCCGCAGAGATGTGTATAAAGTATACGGGTGTTCTGACTCGGGAGCTGATTGATATGGAAATTGACGCACTGATCCTGTCGCGTATCCAGTTTGGATTCGTCATTGCCTTCCACATCATGTTTCCAGCCTTCACGATTGGTCTCGCGGCTTTCCTTGCGGTTTGTGAGGGGCTGTGGCTCTGGACCAAGAAGGATGTTTTCAAGCGTCTATACCTGCACTGGGTGAAGATTTTCGCGCTGGCTTTTGCGATGGGCGTCGTGTCCGGCGTGGTGATGTCCTATCAGTTTGGCACCAACTGGTCTGTCTTCTCTGACAAGGCGGGCAGCGTGATCGGACCGTTGCTTGGCTATGAGGTGCTGACGGCGTTTTTCCTCGAAGCGACATTTCTTGGCGTGATGCTGTTCGGCTGGAAGCGGGTCGGCAACAAGCTGCACTTCATTGCGACGGCCGCTGTCGCCGTTGGTACAACGATTTCTGCCTTCTGGATCCTGTCGGCCAATAGCTGGATGCAGACGCCAGCCGGGTTTGCGATCGACGCTGAGACCGGCAATTTCTACGCAACCAATTTCTGGGAAGTCATCTTTAATCCGAGCTTCCCATCGCGCTATGTCCACATGATGCTGGCGGCGTTCATCACGACGGCAGCTGTCATCATGGCAGCCGGTGCCTGGCAGGTTGTGCGTAAGCATTCCTCAGCGCCGACGCGCTGGCAGATTCGCATGGCGGCGGGCACTTTGTGCGTGTTGATGCCGATGCAGATCGCTGCCGGCCACTGGTCTGGCGAAGTGGCGTATGAATATCAGCCGGCCAAGGTTGCGGCCATGGAAGGCTGGTGGGAAACACGCGACGTGCAGGGCACTGCGCTGTTTGCCATTCCTGATGAGGAAAATGAGCGAAACATCGCCGAGATCAATATTCCCGGCACGAGCCCCTATCTCTTTCCGAGTGCTGAAGGGCCGATGCTCGGCTTGAAGGATTTTGCGAAGGAAGACCGGCCACCTGTCTTTATGGTCTTCTGGGCCTTCCGGATCATGGTCGGTGCTGGCCTTTGTATGCTGGGGCTGGGCCTATGGGGCGCCTTCCTCTGGTGGCGCGGCCGCATCGACAAGGCGGGGATTTTTCACATTTTGGCGATACCCGGCGGCGCGCTTGGCTTCATCGCGGTCATTACCGGCTGGATAGCAGCGGAGGTCGGGCGTCAGCCTTACACCGTCTATGGATTTTTGCGCACCGAAGATAGTGTTGCGCCGGTCTCAACCGGTCAGGTGGCGACGTCGCTGCTGATTTTCATGATTGTCTACGCGATCGTTTTCACGGCGGGCACGGTTTATATGGCACGCATTGCGACACGCGGCTTTGGCGATGATCCGACCGATCCGCCGTCCAAGGAAAATCGCGCACCTGGTACACCGCTCGGCTCTGTCGACGACAAGGCGGATGCGCGCACGTCAAATACGCAGCCGGAAGAATAGGGGGATACGACAATGGATCTGCCACTGATCTGGTCAGGACTGATCGCAACTGCCGTCATGTTGTATGTGCTTCTGGATGGCATGGACCTCGGCGTCGGCATCCTGACGGGCTTCGCCAAGAGCGATGATGAGCGCAATCTGATGACCGCAACGATTGAGCCGGTCTGGGATGGCAATGAAACCTGGCTGATCCTGGGCGGCGGCGGACTGTTCGCAGCCTTTCCGCTGGCCTATGCGATCCTGATGCCGGCGTTCTATCTGCCGGTTATGTTGATGCTGGCGGCGTTGATTTTCCGCGGGGTGGCGTTCGAGTTTCGCCACAAGGCCGTTCGCAAGCCGACGCGCCTCTTCTGGAATGGGGCCTTCTTTGGCGGCTCGCTCGTCGCAGCCTTGTCACAGGGGCTTGTCCTTGGCGGATTTGTGCAAGGCGTCACAGTTGAAGGCCGCAGTTTTGCGGGCGGCCAATTTGACTGGCTGACACCGTTCTCACTGCTCGTGGCCGTGTCTGTGGCGGTCGGCTATGTGCTTCTCGGTGCATGCTGGCTTGTCCTGAAAACAGAAGGCGAAGTGCAGAAGCGCGCGCGGCGCCGCGGTCTGATAGCTCTGATTGGTGTGGCGCTCTGCTTTGCGGCCGTAAGCCTCGCGACGCTGTCACTTGATCCTCAGGTGACCGAGCGTTGGGGGTTCACAATGTCATCGATCGAACCGGCAAAGCTGTTGCCGCTGCTTCCGATCCCGGCCGCTGGCCTCATTCTGACGGCTCTCGTCTGGCGGGATTTGTCGATGCAGGTCGAGGCGCCGGACTGGCGGCCCTATGTCCTGTCCGCCGGCATCTTCCTGTCTGGCTATCTCGGACTTGCGGTGAGCCTGTTCCCGGATCTCGTGCCTTACGATGTCGATCTGTGGGAGGCTGCGGCGCGCGACAATTCGTTGATGCTGATGCTGGTGGGGGCGGCGATCATGCTGCCCGTGATCCTGATCTATACCGGCTACGTCTATTCGCTGTTCTGGGGGAAGGTCGACCCGGACGAGGCCTATCATGACTAGGAACTTGTTTGAGCCGCAGGGGCCGGCGGAGGCTGGTAACGCTCCGCCGCCGTTCGGCCGTCGGATCGCCTGGTTTGCCGGACTGGCCCTGCTCAGCCTCGTGATCGTGGCGGCGACGGCCTACCTCCTCAGGGCGCTGCTGTTTATCGGCTGAATTTTGCGTTCAAAGCCAATGCCTTGACGGGCCACGGGCTTGACCTTGCGCGCAAGCATGGGCAACCCAGTAAGAGGGGCCAGATTAGCGCCCTTGCTCAAACCCAGAGAGGATCAAACCATGGCTGCCAAGTTCGAACTTTATACAGACAATGCGGGTGAATACCGTTTCCGCCTGAAAGCGGGCAATGGCGAAAACATTCTGGCGAGCGAAGGCTATAAAGCCAAGGCGAGCGCCGAAAACGGCATTGAGTCGGTTAAGAAAAACGCTGTCGATGAAGCGCGCTTCGAGAAAAAAGAAACGGCTGCCGGCAAGTTCATGTTCAATCTGAAATCCACCAATGGTCAGGTTGTCGGCACGTCTCAGTCCTATGCCAGCGCGTCGTCACGCGATGGTGGGATCGAGTCTGTGATGAAGAACGCGCCTGATGCGCGCGTTGAGGACATCACGAGCTAAGCCAAGCTCTTCAATGGACCGATCTTGCGCGCCTACTGTTGCTTTGCAGGATCGGTCCAGCTCCACAGCGCGTCGGTCGGGAATTTGTAGTCGGCCGTTTCTGGCGTGCGCAGCGGGCCGTTCGCATGGTCGCGCAGGGCCTCGTACAGCACCGTCTGAGCGGCCGGGCCAGCGGCTTTCGCCTCTTTGAAGGTAGAGCTGACGAATGAATTATAGGCAGTGAGTTGCGCCTTGAATTCTGCTTCGGTGGCGATGTCGTTCGCCAAGGAGTAGTGCGGCCCCCAGAGTTCGTTGGCTTTCAGGGCGATCGCGATCCGAGTGTTTCCGTTCTCTATGTTCTCGGGCAAGAACCATTCAGATTGAGGGAGCGGGGGCTGATCAGTGGCAACGCCAAGCCGGGCCGCGTCATACTGTTTGTCGAACTCTGATTTGACGCTGTCGTCCCAACTGCGCATCTCTCCGGAATCTGAGCTGTAATAAAGGTTGAAGGCCGCTTCGGCGTCTTTCAGCAAAACAAGCTGAGCTGCCGGATCATCCAGGCGGGCAGCTTGTTCAGACCTTAGCTCGCCAAAGTAGCGATGGGCATAGAGCCCCGGTTTATCCTTGCACGAGAGAGAGGCGTTCGCGATCAGAATGGGCGGGATTTCTCCGCTCCAGTCCTTTTTGTAGTCGTACCAGAGGGTTTGGGTGACATTGCCCCAATGGTTCTCGCAGCTGCCAAATGTTCCGCCTTCATTGAAGTAGCTTTCACGTGGGCCGCCAGCTTCTGCATACACAATAGCGGCGCTCATAATGCGTTTGCGCGTTTCCCGTGCGGCATCGTAATTGTGAGGCGCTCTTTCGGCCTTGTCCGCGTTCAGAAGAATGTTCAGCGCACGGTTTGCGATTTGCCCTTGTTGCTCAAGGGTAAGGTCTGTCCGCGAAAGAAGCTGATACCAGGTATCGGCCAGCTCATACATGGTGATGAACTGGTCGCTGCATAGCCGTTCAATTATGTTGGCATCTGCGACGGCGGCTTCATTCAGCGGCTCATCCTTCTTCTCGAAATAACTGCGGACCGTGTTCACATGCGCAAGCGCGTTTTCCGGGCATGGCGGAATTTGTTCACTCTCGTCGGCAGCTGTTTTGCCGACGAGGCCAGTGGTGATGGCCAGAGCGAAAAGCCCGGCTCTGAAGCTGAGTTTCATCAAAATTGCGTCCCCACACAAAGATATGGAAAGACTAGGCCTGCTCCAGCTGTCTGGCAAGCGATGCCTACTGACCTTCAAGCGCGAGATGATAGAGAAGCGCGATGGTCTTGGCGTCGATGATTTCGCCTGACTTGATCATGGCCAGCGCCTCGCTCAGCTTCATTTCCAGAACTTCTATCTCTTCGCCCTCATCGTGGACTCCGCCGCCAGCGCTGATGCGGTCCGACGGGGCGTACTCTGCGGTAAAGGCATAAACGCATTCCATCACGCTGCCCGGGATCGTATAGGCGCGAAAGGCAGGTTTCAGGACGGGTAATTTGTAACCGAGCTCTTCGATTGCCTCGCGATGCGCGCAGTCTTCAGGAGGCTCGTCTTCGATAATTCCGGCGCAGGCTTCGATCAGGGGCGCATCATCGCCATTGAGAAAAGCTGGAAGACGAAGCTGACGCACGAGAAGAACTGTGCTCCGCGCAGGATCGTGGGGCAGAACAGCGATCGCATTGGCGCGCTCATAAACCTCACGGTCCTGGCGCTCGCGCCGCCCGTCGAGACGCTCATAATTGAAACTGACTTTGGAGAGAGCCGTCCAGTTATCCGAAAGGGTAGACGTCTCAATAATGTCTACCCGGTCTTTCAGAGGCTTTGCACTCACCTGAAACGTTCGGCGATCTTGAGGTTTTTCACCCAGCCGAGCTTTTCATAAAACAGGAGCATGGTGCCGTTATAGTCGACGATCCGGTTCCAGACGCCTTTGCGGGGGCGGTGAAGCGCGGAAATCGGCTCATCATGGTGGTGGTCATGGAAGGCTTCGCCGCCTGTCAGAAGCGCCATCGCATGGTCAGCCCATTTCGGTGTCTTCAGATGGCCGAGGACGTTGATGCCATAGGTTGTGGCGTGGAACTGGATGGCGCGGCCAATCACGATGCTCGCATGGATGATCGCGGTGAGCACGAGTGAGCCGCCAGCCGCCCAGACGATCAGATAGATGGCGGCGGGGATGAGGAGGTGCACAACCAGCGAGATCGAATTGTAGAAGCCGTCCATCCAGACAATGATTGGATGGTTCTTAAGCCACATCGGCATGGGACGGAGCATGTCTTTTGTATCGCGGAACAGGATCCAGCCGACCCAGGCCCAGCGCTTGGACTCGAACGGGTTATGCGGGTCACCGGGGCCGTCGGCAAAACGGTGGTGCTGGGAGTGGTAATTCACCCAGTCTTTCACATTGCCCTGCATCGCAATTACCAGATTGAGCATGGTGATGATCTGCGCTGGCCAGCGCAATTCGCCTGCGCGGTGCTGCATCAGACGGTGAAGTGGACCGATACCGGCATTGCAAATAAAAATCGTGAAGGCGATCACGCCGAGCGACAGTGGAAGATACCAGAGCTTCAGCTCAATCTGCGTCAGTGCGAAGCCAAGAATGACCATGGTTGCTAACATCGCGACACCCAGAAGCGGATAAACAATTGCCGAGAAGCAGCTAGCCGCGTTGAACGTTTTCCAGTTTTTTGGAATCGCAAGCGAGCGCGGGATTTTTGGCATTCAGGTATCTCCAGACTAGGCGGGCGCCTCAAGCAGAATATGACCTGCTTCGACTATGGAATTCTTAAGAATATTTTTGAATTCCGAAAAGGGCGCTTCTGTGTCCAAAGCTGTGTTCTAACGTAATTGTTAGGTGGCGCTAAACGGCAAGTTTGGACGTGGAGACGATGCATTGTTCGGCCAGCCGCGCATTGTTGAGACGGGATTAAGCCTCAGCCATAGCTTGGGCGATGGTGTGATGGGGTTTGATGCGGATATGTTCTTGGTCTGATCTTTATATGTTTAGGGGCTTTTCAAATGTGCAAAGATATCCAGCAAATTTTCATGGCCTCCATTCACCCAGGAGACGGCCATCATATCGTCATCTGAAAATTCAGTCCGACATCGACACAACGCGGCCGGGATTCATTATGCCCAATGGATCCAGCGCCTGTTTGA
The DNA here is from genome assembly GCF_002088935.1 of Henriciella litoralis. Taxonomy (NCBI): domain Bacteria; kingdom Pseudomonadati; phylum Pseudomonadota; class Alphaproteobacteria; order Hyphomonadales; family Hyphomonadaceae; genus Henriciella; species Henriciella litoralis. The sequence goes on along the minus strand of NZ_NCSS01000006.1, from coordinate 1,362,942 downwards.
TTGCGCGCATCGTATCGGTCGCTGCCTGCGGGCGGATAGAAGCGAGTTCGTCGCGTTTGAGCCGGCCGACACCGTGTTCCGCGCTGATCGATCCGCCATATTTCATCGCCTGAGTGTGGACGATCTGGGTGATTTCGTCGGCGTGGCGGGCAAGCGTTGATTCCGAAACGCCTAGAGGCTCGCAAGCTGAATAGTGCAGATTTCCGTCACCGACATGTCCAAATGCGACGATCTCCGCATGATTGTCGACTTTGTGGATGGCCGCTTCGGTTGTCTTGAGGAATTCCGGAATGGCGGAGACTGGCACAGCTACGTCGTGATTGATGGCGGTCCCATAGGCTCTCTTTGAGAGGGGGATCGTCTCGCGGATATGCCAGAAGCTGTCGGCCTGCTGGCCACTTTCAGCGATGATCGCATTGTCTGCGAGATCTTTTTCCATCGCATCGGCTAGCGCGCTCATCAGCGTTTCGCGGGCCTGATCCTCTCTTGCCATGGACACCTCGACCAGCACACGCCATGGCAGCGCCGACGGCGCCGGATCTCTGGTGTCCGGGATGTCGGCTGTTACCATTTCAATGGCATTGGCCGGGATAATCTCGAAGCTGGTTACTGTGTCGCCTGCGTGATCGCGCACGAGGGCAAGCAGATCGACAACGTCTTCAGCGGATTTGCAGATGACCCAGCCTGTGGCCTTGGCGACTTTCGGGAACAGTTTGAGCGTTGCCGCGGTGATCAGGCCGAGCGTGCCTTCAGCTCCGGCAAAGAGGTGCTTGAGGTCGTAGCCAGTATTGTTTTTCCGCAGGCCCGACAGGCCGTTCCAGACCTCGCCGGATGGCAAGACAACCTCGAGGCCGAGTAACAGGTCCCGCATCATGCCATAGCGCAGCACTGCGACGCCGCCAGCATTGGTGGAAATGAGGCCCCCGATCGTTGCGATGCCTTCCGAGCCCAGTGAAAGAGGGAACAGTCGATTGGCATCATCCGCGGCGTTCTGCGCATCGACGAGCGGCGCGCCTGCCTCGATTGTGAGGGAATTGTTGGTCTTGTCGAGCGCGCGAATGCGGGTCATCCGGCGCATTGAGACAGTGATCTCGCCATGCGGGGTTCCACCATCGACAAGGCCAGTATTTCCGCCTTGCGGCGTGAGGGCGACGCGATGGTCGGCGCAAAGGCGCACAAGCGCGGATGCCTGGTCCGTGGACCCCGGCATTGCCAGGAAGGGCGTCTCGCCCTGACTTGTCGCCCGCCATGGAGACGCTGCTGCGTGCAGCTTGTCGGGGTCTTCACTCCAGCCGCTGTCGCCAAGAATGGACTTGGCCTTCGCCAGAAATTCGTTCGTCAGATTGTTCATGCGCTAAAGTCCATCATACTTGATAGGGTTATGTCATCACCGGCTGCTTTCAATGCAAGGGCAGTCCGGGGCGTGGGTGTTTCGGGCCTACTTGTCATGGCCCGAATTTGCGGCCCGGGCCAGCCGGTCATTGATCGCCGCGCCGAGGCCTTCATCGGGGATGGGGGCGACGGCGATGCGGGAATGGTCCGTATCAAGCTTGCGGAGCATCGCGAATAGGTTTGCGGCCGCTTCGATGAGATTGCCCGATGGAGACAGATTGAGGGTCGCTTCGCCGGGCCCGAAACCGAGGAAGGCTTCACCCGGTTGCGGCTCGGTTACGTTAAGCCGTAGCGCAGCATCCGGCGCGTAGTGCCGGAGCAGCTGTCCCGGAGAAACCGGTTTTCCCTCGCTGCCGCCCATCTCGACGCCGGGCCAGATGGCCGCGATCTGATCTTGAGTAATGGTTCCAAGCCTCAGCAATATGGGGTGCGGTCCGCGCGCGTCGATAACGGTCGATTCCAGGCCGACTTGTGAGGCGCCGCCATCAAGAACCATGTCGATCGCGTCTCCAAGATCGGTGGCAACGTGCGCAGCTTCTGTCGGGCTGATGCGGCCAGAAGGGTTTGCTGACGGTGCGACGACAGGGCGTGCGAACCGTTGAAGCAGGGCTTGCGCAACGGGGTGTGCAGGTACTCTCAGCGCGAGCGTTTGCAAGCCGGCGCGGGCAAGGTCGCAAACGGTTGTTTCAGGCACTTTGTTGACGACGAATGTCAGCGGGCCGGGCCAGAATTCGGCGGCCAAGGCCCGCGCCTCAGCCGAGAAATCCCCTTGGGCAAACGCGTCTTCTGGCGTTGCGACATGCGCAATCAGGGGGTTGAACGCCGGGCGACCTTTCACGCTGTAAATCTGCGCGACCGCGTCGGGGTTCGCCGCATCTGCTGCCAGCCCATAAACCGTTTCTGTCGGCATGCCGACAAGCCCGCCCCGCTCAAGAAGGGAGGCTGCCTTGTCGAGGGCAGTTTTATCGGGAAGACAGACGGGCGCGACCATGATCAGCGCCTAGCACCCATTCAGGTGCGAGGCGAGGCCAGCACGTCGACATTGATGTCGATTGTTTCGCTGACCCAGTCGGCGCCGGGATCAGATTTCTGGCCGAGATCAAGCGGTTTACGCTCCAGCTGGGCCTCGCCCGTCATGCGGGTCTGATCGCCCTCTTCGGTGAGCGTGAAGTTGAAAGGGAAGGACACCGAATTTTCTTTCAGGGTCAGCGTGGCTTCGGCGGTATAGCCATTCGCTGTCGCTTTGAAATCTGTCAGGCTGACAACCGCTTCAGGATAGTCAGACGGGTTGAGCCATTCGCCGGATTTCAGGCTGTCTGTGTAGAGTTTCTTGCCGGTACTTGCTGAGGCTGTGCGGACAGTGACTTTAACGGCAGACGTGTCGAGCGCGTCCTTGTCGAACTGGATGTCTGCGGTCCAGTCAGAGAAGCCGCCTTCGAAGCGGGCATTCTCATGTGTGCCGGAGAACTGGATGCTGGACGCGTCATAATCAACGTTCCAGTTCGGCTCGATGCCGCTCGATTGCGCCGGGCTATCTTGCGCGCTGGATGAGGCTTGCGAGCTGCCGGAAAAGAGCGGCGGGACGAAGGCGATGAGCAAGAACAGGGCGATGGCGGCCCCAAAGGCAATGAAAAAGCCGCTTGGGGGAGGGCTGGGCGCATCAGCCTTGCCGAAGAGGCCAGGCAGCATGCGTTTCAGGACGCCCTCTTCGGATGAGACTTCATGTTTGATGGCGCCGGCCACATGGAGCGCAACCAGTCCGATCATCACCCAGGCGAGTTTTGAGTGAACGAATTCGATGATGCCATGGCCGGTCTCATTTGAGAGAGGCCCGACGCCTGGAAGGTCGGGCCAGCTGACCTGTCCATAAAGCACGGTCGGCACGTCAAAATCATAGGACGTGGAGACCAGAAGCCAGCCGCTTAGCGGCATGACGATCAGAAGCGTATAAAACGCAATATGGACGAAATGACTGGCCGCGCGTTCATAGGCCGGCATACCGGCAGGTAATGGGGGCGGGCGGTTGATCAATCGCCACACAATCCGCGCCACCGTCAGCAGCAGGATCGTGATGCCAACGGATTTATGAAGCTGATAGCGCGCTTCATTTCCGTCCATGTTCCAGCCGAGCCAAATCATGAAGCCGATGGCGAGCGCGATCACCCAGTGAAGGGCAATCGCGACTGCGCTGTAACGCGAAGACTGTGTCATTTGATCCTGATCGTTCCTGGTCGTCTATTCCGGTGTTTCAGCAGAATCTTCTGCCGGGACTTCATCCTGCAGGAATTCGCCAGAAAATGCGACGGCCACCTCGTCGGAAATCATGCCTTCCAGTGAGGTTTGTCCGAACTCGGAACGGTTGATGGTTGTCGACGCATCAAAACCAATAAGGTCGCGTTCGCCGTACCAAGGGGCATTGGCGACACCATTATAGGTGACCTCAAGCGTTACCGGGCGCGTCACGCCAAGGAAGGTCAGGTCGCCTGTCAGCGTGCCGGAATAATCTTCCTCGCGGGTTGCGCCGGTGGACACGAAAGTGATCTCAGGGAACTCACCCGCATTCATGAAGCGCGCATCCTTCGCGAGCGCTTCAGGCCATGAGCTGAACTCGCTGTCCGGATGACCGGCCTTGTAATCGCCAGCGTAATTAACGTTCACGCTGGTCGGATCGATCGAGACATTGAGAGATGCGTTTTCTGGCGCGGCCGGATCAAAATCGAGCGTTGCGTCGAAGGACGTAAAATCGATCGTGTACTCTGACAGACCATTATGCATGACGGTTGCCGTCAGAAAGGCATGGGTCGGCTCAAGGCTATAGGTCGCCGCAGATACATCTGTCAGCTTCTCTGGCAGATCAGCCGTCTCGGTGGCCTCTGGCGGTGTCGGCGCTTCAATTGGCGCCGTTGTCTCTGCTGACTCGGAAGGTGAGCAAGCAACGACGAGCAAAGCGGATGCGCTGGCAAGCAGCAAATTTCTGGGAGTCATTGGGTTCAGCCCCTTTTTTGTGAAAATGATTTATTCGGCCTGCAGGAACTCGCCCGAGAATTCGATTTTGACATCGTCGGAGATCATGCCTTCGAGGGATGTCTGGCCGAATTCAGAGCGGCTGATCGTGGTCGATGCGTTGAAGCCAACGAGATCACGTGGGCCGTACCAAGGCAGGTTCGCCATTCCGTTATAGGTGACGTCCATGGTGACTGGTTTGGTCACGCCAAGGAAAGTCAGGTCGCCTGTGACCGTGCCCGTAAAGTCGCCCGTTGTTTCGGCGCTGGTCGATACGAAGGTAATCTCCGGATACTCGCCCGCTTTCATGAAGTTGTCACCCATGGAGAGGGCTTCGTTCCAGGAGGCGTACTCGCTATCCGGGTGACCGGCCTTGTAGTCGCCCGGATAATTCGTCTCGATACCTGTCGGGTTGATCGTCACTTCGATTGACGAGGCAGAGAGGTCATCAGGATCAAATTCGAGCGTTGCGTCGAAATCGGTGAAGTTGGCGGTGTAATGGGAGATACCATTATGGGTGACCGTCCATGTGAGGAAGGCGTGCGTTTTGTCGAGCTCGTAAGTGTCGGCAGAAACGCCGTCGAGCGTCTGTTCTGCGATGGCAGGTGTTGTAACAATGGCAGCCAGGGCGGCGGTCAGTAGAATGCGACGCATGGACGTGTCTCCTCGTGAATGGTCAAACGGGTACAAAGCAATTAACTAGTCAAATCATACGGCCTGACCAGCCCTCGCCGGATTTGAGCGAGGCATAGCACATATCCTGGAGACGCATCAGATGAGTTATCGTGCCCCGATTGAAGAAATGACCTTTGCGCTGAAAGAAGTGGCACGGATCGACCGGCTGGTGGGCAGCGCTTATGCCGACTTTGATCTCGATCTGATTGACCCTGTACTTGAAGAGGCGGGCAAACTGGCCGCCGATGTACTGGCGCCGTTGAACCAGCCCGGCGACGAACAGGGCGCGCAGCTGACCGGCGATGGCGTGGTCGCACCACATGGGTTTGCAGAAGCCTACAAGCAATTTGCCGAGGGCGGCTGGATGGGGCTTGCCGCGCCTGTGGAATGGGGCGGGCAGGGCCTGCCGCGGACGCTGGCCAACGCCGTGCTGGAGCTGGTGCACGGAGCGAATATGAGCTTCGGCCTTTGTCCGATGCTGAGTCTCGGGGCCATCGAGGCGCTGGTCGCGCATGGGCATGAGGCCGAACAGAAGAAATATCTGCCAAAGCTGGTGTCTGGCGAATGGACCGGCACGATGAATCTGACTGAGCCTCAGGCAGGCTCCGATGTTGGCGCGCTGAAGACCAAAGCTGTGCCGAATGAGGATGGCAGCTACGCGATCTCGGGCCAGAAAATCTACATCACGTGGGGCGACCACGACATGACGGAGAACATTATTCACCTTGTTCTCGCCCGTCTGCCGGATGCACCTGCCGGGTCGAAAGGTATCTCGCTTTTTGTCGTGCCGAAGGTTCTGGTCAATGAAGATGGCTCGCTTGGCGAACGCAATGGCGTTTCCTGCATCGGCCTTGAGAAGAAGATCGGTATCCATGCGAGCCCGACCTGCGTCATGGAATATGATGGGGCGACCGGCTGGCTGGTGGGGGAGCCAAACCGCGGGCTCGCCTGCATGTTCACGATGATGAACTCGGCGCGCTTGAACGTTGGCCTCGAAGGCGTTGGTGTTGCTGAGGCGGCCTTCCAGACCGCCTATGCCTACGCCAATGAGCGCAAGCAGGGCACGGCGCAGGGCGTTGAGGGGCCAGCGCCGATTCTGCATCATGCGGACGTTCGGCGGACGCTGACCACGATGCGGGCGCACGTTATGGCGTCCCGCGCGATCTGTTATGCTTGCGGCGTTGCGGCCGATATTGCCGATACGTCTGAGGACGAGAGCGCCCGCGAAGCCGCCAAGCTGCGCGAGGATTTGCTGACCCCGATTGCCAAGGCCTGGTCGACAGATATCGGCGTCGAGATGGCGAGCAAGGGCGTGCAGATCCATGGCGGGATGGGCTTCATGAATGAAACGCTCGCCGCCCAGCTTTACAGAGACGCGCGTATTGCGCCGATCTATGAGGGCACGAACGGCATTCAGGCGATCGACCTTGTCGGCCGGAAACTCTCGATGGCTGGAGGGCGAGCGATGAGTGACATGATCGAAGAGGTCATGCAAACGGCCCAGGCCGCTCGCGAAACAAATGATCCGCAGCTCGTGCAGATCGCGGATCGGCTGGAGACGGCTTCAGATGCCTTGTCCGAGGCAACGGCCTGGATGGCTGAAGCGATGAAGACCGACCGCGAGCAGGGCCTTTCAGGCGCGACCGCCTATCTGGAGCTGGCTGGCGATGTGATCGGTGGCCACTTCCTGGCACGTGGGGCCCTTGCTGCGCGTAAGGATCATCCGTCGCTGCGGGGGCGGATGACGGCGCTCGCTGGATTCTTTGCGGAGACCTCGCTCGCTGAGGCGCCGGGCAAAGTGTCCGGCATCACAAGTGGTGGTGAGAGCTTCCTCGGTGAGAGCGAGGCGCTGTTCGGGGTGTCCTAGGACGGCGACGGCGCGCTTCGCGCCGCCAGTCTGGGCGATACGGCTCCCAGCGTCACGCAGGCGAGAAGGCACCAGCCGCTCATCCAGATCAGCTGATCGGGCAGGGCGACACCGGCATCAATCAGAGCGCCGGTGACGCCCGGCCCAAGCGCGGTCGAGAACACCATTGCAGATACGATGACCGCACGGATGGAGCCGAGATATTTGACCCCATACGTCTCAGGCCAGAGCGCGCCGAGCAGGGTGGACGTAAACCCGTTCGAGACCCCAATCAGAAACATGAAGATGTAGATGCCCCAGACGGCGTCCAGCAGACCGGCCACCGCGCTTGCCGTGGCTAGTGGCAGCAGGAAGTAGGGCAGAAGCCTTGAGGCTCCGAACGTGTCGACAAGCTGGCCGCAGACAAGCGCAAAACAGACGCTGGTCAGGGCCAATATCGGAAAAGCGCCAGCAAAGGCGAGTGGGCTGTAGCCGCGAAGCTCGATAAGATAGTCCTGATGGAAGAAGATCGTCGTTCCGATGAAGGGTGGGGCCAGGACGCAGGCGAGCATGACATAGAAAAGCGGGTCCTGAAGCACTTCGCCGACCCGCCAGTCGCGCGCTGTCCGTGCCGGCTTTGAGGACGCTTCGGCTTGCGTGGGCTGGCGATCGACCGCCCAGAGAAGGCTGACAGCCGGAAGTGTGACGAGCAGAAGCGTCGCAGCGGACAGAACCCAGGCGACTTGCCATCCGGTCATCGCGGCCACCACGGCGAAAGTGACTGGCAGAATGGCGGTACCCGCTTCAACGCCCGGCGATACGAGAGAGATGGCTCGTCCCCGGCTAGCTGCGAACCAGCGGCCGGTTTCCGTCAATGCGGTGTGGGTCATCATGCCCTGACCGAACAGGCGCAGCATATAGAGCGCCAGAACCATGACCAAGACATTGGGAGCGTAGGCGATGAGAAGACATGCGGCGGCCAGACAGGGCAGTACAAACAATATGACCCGCCGGCCCGGCATATAATCGAGCGTCCGGCCCAGCCACGGCAGGGTGAGCGCACTGGCCAGCGTCGCGACCATGTAGGTGAGCCCGAACTGACCGTCGGTGAGATCAAATTTGGCGCGTAGTTCTTCGCCCGACAGCCCAATAAAGAAGGTCTGCCCGAAGGAGGAAAAGAGGGTCAGCAGAAATCCGCCAGCGATCCATCGCGCATTCTGCCTGATGAAAGAAAACATATTGTCCTTTGGGCGGCCCTCGGACCTATGGGGCCCAGCGCGTGATCAGCTGCGCTGTTTCGGGGCGGGCGCGTTCCTGTGGGTTCATTGTGGCGGTGCCGAGATAGATGAAGCCTGCGACACGCTCATTTTCTGCAAGTCCAAGCAGGCGGTCGATGCCTTTGGAAAAGGATATCCATTCGGTCAGCCAGCAGCCTGCCCATCCCGCGGCGTTCGCCGCGAGCAACAAATTATGGCAGACGGCGCCGACGGATAATTCCTGCTCCCAGACAGGTGTGCGTCCATCTTCCGTCGGCGATGAAATGATCGCAACGACAGTTGGCGCCCGCATCAGCAGACCGGCTGTGAATGTGTATGCCCCGGCATCGAGACCAGGGTCTTCACTTCTCTGGACTTCGGCGGCAGCGTCCCCGAACTGGCGGCGGGCATCGCCCTCAAAAACGATGAACTTCCATGGAGACAGTCGGCGATGATCTGGCACGCGTGTCGCGGCAGCGATAATCTCATCGAGCTGCGACGGCGTGGGGCCCGGACTGCCGAGACACGCCTTGTTGGCAGAGCGTCTGAGGGCAAGAAATTCGCGGGTCTCTTGCGAAGGCCGAACCGGCAACATTGGCGTGCCGACGGTCGGGGCGGGCGGAAAGATATTTGTCATGGCCACTACATAGTTTGAGCCATGCCGCGTTCATAGGTCGGGCGCCGCAGATTTCCTTGAGGCAATGTCATTTGTGCGGGTGAACGCACTTTTATAAGTGAACAGTGTTCACAAAATGAACAGGCTTTGCTTCTATGGCAAATCCGGGCTATGATCGGATGTCAAAAGCGGGCGGGCAGGGTATGGACGAGCTTGAAATAACTCCGGCGGAGCGGCGCCGTATCAAGGTGCGCGGGGCGATCCTCGATGCCGCCGAACGTGTCTTCGCCCAGGAAGGCGAGGCCGGACTGTCGATCCGCCGGATCGCGGACGAGATCGATTATTCACCGGCTGCGATCTACAAATACTTCAATTCAAAAGACGACCTTGTTGAGGAACTCAAGGAGACGTTTTTTGGTCGCTTGCTTCAACGCGTCCACGAGATCGTGGATCGAAACGAACCGTTTCTGGTCCGCGCCCGCAAATGTGTGCGTGGCTATATCGTCCTGGCGATCGAGAAGCCTCACCATTACGTCGCCGCTTTTTCCAGCATTGTCCTGAACAGCGACCTGCCTGAGCACGGCTACGATGACACAAACAAGCGCAGAGCGTTTGAAGTCCTGTGCGGAATGATGGCCGAAGGCATCGGCGAAGGACACTTGCGTGAGGACCTCGACCCGACCGACGCGGCAAAATCTTTGTGGGCCTCGATGCATGGCCTTTCGATGATGATCGCCCACCTACCGGAGTTTCCGCTCCTTAAGGGAATGCCGCAAAAACTGTCTCAGGCCGATTTCATCAGTTTCCACGCCGACCTTCTGATCCGAAGCCTCGAACGGCCAAATGTAGATTTCATCAAGGCTGGGGAGGCCTCGAATGTCTGATCAATCGACACATCCATCCGGCCCGCCCAAGCGTGAGCCGAGCCCGAATCTGGCAAAAGGCCTGCTCTTCATTGCGGTTATCGCCGTCGCGATAATCGGCCTCGCCCTCTTTGTTTTAAGCCAGCGCTCCAGCGAAGGTCCGCTCGTGATAACCAAAGCGCCAGCGCCGCTCGGCGTTGATGTGATGCCCGTGCGTATCCAGTCGACACTCGGTCTCGACGAGCAATTTACAGGCATCGTGAATGCCCGGCGGTCGAGCAGTCTTGGTTTTTCATCTGGCGGTCGCATCGCTGTGTTGAATGTTGATGTCGGCGACCGGGTGACCGATGGGCAGTTACTCGCCGCGCTCGACACGCGCGCCTTGCGGTCCCAGCTGACATCGGCGCGGGCACAGGTGAAAGAGGCAGAGGCCAATCACAGGCTGGCTATGACGACGGTGGACCGTCAGCAGACCCTTCTGGAGAAGGGGCATGTTGCCCAGCAGCGCGTCGATGAAGCGCGCGCTCAGGCCGCAACCTCGCAGGCGCGTATCGATGCTGCGAAAGCGCAAGCTGCGACGCTTCAGGTTCAGATCGATCTATCAAGTATCACCGCGCCCTATCCCGGTGTCATTACGGAAAGGCGTTATGACGAAGGCGCGATCGCCTCGCCCGGCGTGCCTGTCTTTGAGCTGGTTGAAACAACCGCGCTCGAAGCCCGCATCGGCCTGCCAGCGAATTTGGCAGCGGAGCTCGAACCCGGCCGGGTCTACACTTTGAAAGGTGATCTTGGGCCCGTCGATGCGCGTCTGAAATCCGTTACCGGCGTGATTGATGCCGGTCAGCGCACGGTGACCAGCGTGTTCGACATTATTGATCCGTCCAAGGTATCCACCGGCGCCGTCGTCAGGCTGGAAATGCAGCGCGATGTCAACGAGCCGGGATTTTGGGTCCCTGTCAGCGCGCTCGCTGAAAACCAGCGCGGTCTCTGGTCTGTCTATATCGCACGCCAGCAAGATGATGGCTGGGTAGCTCAACCCGGCCTTGTTGAAGTGATCCAGAGCGAAAGCGAGCGCGCTTATGTCCGCGGCGCTGTCTCCGACGGTGATCGGGTCATCCTGAATGGCCTGCAACGCATCACGCCGGGACAACAAGTGCTGCCAAGGCTTTCGCCAACCGCCCTTGCCACAGACGTGGAAGGATAGATCCCGGCCATGCGCACGCTCTTCTATCGTCTGCCGCGTCTTAGCGTTCTTTTCATCCTGGTGGCGCTTGCGGGCGCGGCTGGCTCGATCCTGACCCTCGGCCGTCAGGAAGACCCGACGCTGATCGAGCGTTATGGGTTTGTGCTGACGACGCTGCCCGGCGCTGATGCAGAACGCATGGAGGCAACGGTCACAGACCCGATTGAGTCCGCGATACGCGAGCTGCCGGAAGTTGAGGAAGTTCAGTCAGTCTCGCGCCAGAACGTTTCACAGGTCACGATCCGGATCGATGAAGACCTGTCGGAAGCCGAAGTCGATGACGCCTGGACGCTTATCAGGGGCAAGGTCGAAAGCGCGCGCTCAAATCTGCCACCTGGGTCCAGCACACCTGACGTGCGACGCTTATATGTCGGCGCGTCGACGATGCTTGTCGGCCTTGTCTGGACGGGGGAGGGCGAGCCGGAACTGGCGGTCATGTCGAGGTATGCGCGCAACCTGTCTGATCGTTTCCAGAATCTGCCGGGGACCGAGGAAACAGAGACGTTTGGTCTGCCGGAAGAAGAGGTTCGGGTTGTCATAGACCCTGAGGCGCTAGCGGCAGCCGGGCTTTCAATGAACCAGGCAGCGCAACTGATTTCGACGGCTGATGCGAGAGCCCCCGCCGGGCAGGTGCGCGGCGATACGGCCGATGTTGGAGTCGAAATAGGCGGGGCCTTTGACGGGATTTCGCGCATACGCTCTGTCCCCTTGATCCAGCGTGACAATGGGACAGCCCTTCGGGTGGGAGATATCGCAGATGTTCGCAAGGGAATAGAAGACCCTGCGACGGCGATGAACTTGACCAATGGCCAGCGATCAATCGTCGTAAGCGCTTACATTCAATCGAACCGGCGGGTCGATCAATGGGCTGACGACGCCCACAAACTGATCGCCGAGTTCGAAGCCGGCTCCCCGGCCGAGATCGATGTCAGGGTCCTGTTCGACCAGAGCGAATATACTGGCGAACGCCTCAATGGCCTTGCGAAGAATTTGCTCTACTCGTCACTGATCGTGTTTCTGGCGCTCTTCCTTGTGATGGGGTGGCGGGCTGCTTTTGTCGTGGGTACGGCCCTGCCGCTGACGGTGGCGCTGGTTCTGATCCTGTTCAAGATCTTCGACTTTCCGCTGCACCAGATGTCGGTGACGGGGCTGGTGATCTCGCTGGGTCTGCTGATCGACAACGCCATCGTAGTCTACGATGAGTATGATCAGGAGCGCGGGCGTGGACATTCGATTATCGATGCCATCGACATCTCAATCGGCAAATTGTTCGGTCCGCTCTTCGCCTCAACCTTGACGACGGCGTTGGCTTTCGCGCCGATCGCCTTGATGCCAGGCGGCGCCGGTGAGTTTATCGGGATGATTGGCGTTTCGGTGATCTTCTCTGTCTCAGCGTCCTTCCTGGTGGCAATGACGATCATTCCTTTCATGGCGGGGCGTTTTGACCGGGCGCGCAAACCAACCGACAGGAAGAACTGGTTCCGCGATGGCATCTCAATCGATGCCGTAACCGACGGATACCGCTGGACCATCGGCACCATACTTCGCTTTCCGGTTCTTGGGCTTGCGATCGGACTTGTCCCGGCGATTGGCGGGTTCATGCTCGGCGGCAGTCTGCCGCTGCAATTTTTCCCTCAGACCGAGCGCGACCAGTTTCAGGTTGAGATTTCGCTACCGCCGACCGCAACGATCCATGAGGCAGAGCGCGCCGCGCTGAAAGCGACTGAACTTCTAAAAGGCTATCCGCACGTTGAGATGGTGAACTTCACGCTCGGGGCGCCTGCGCCGCGCGTCTACTATAACTCCTTCAATAATACACAAGGCGTGCCGGGTTTTGCGGCGGGCTGGGTGCAATTGTCTGACAGCCGTTCGACCCGGCTGATGGTGCGCCAGATCCAGGACGAATTGCGTGTCGAGTTCCCAGATGCGCAATTCCTTGCGCTGCCCTTCGAGCAAGGCCCGCCCGTCGACGCGCCTATCGAATATTTCATCCGCGGCAATAACCTCGAAATCCTGAACCGGCTTGGCAATGAGAGCCGTCAGATCCTGTCTGCGACGCCAGGCATCACCTACACCCAGGCCAGCCTGCAAATGGGCGCGCCCATACTGACGATACGCGCGGACGAAGCGCTGACCGCCATGTCCGGTGAACGGCTGGCCAATCTGGCAAATGATGTGCGGGCTGAACTGGATGGGGTTCCTGCCGGATCGATCCTGGAAGGCATTGAGGAAATTCCGGTTCGTGTCATCGCGCCGCAATCGCGCCGGTCGCAACTGGCAGACCTGCGCTCGAAAACCATTGGGAATGGCCCGAACGGGGCCGGGACGCCCGTGGCCTCGCTTGGCGAGATTACGCTTGACCCGCAGACCGCGGTTATCACGCGCCTCGATGGCCAGCGGGTGAACCAGATTTACGGCTTTACCGAGCCGTTTTCTCTACCGCCGCCCGTGATGGAGCAATTTCAGGCATCGCTTGAGGCGTCCGGCTTCAGCACACCGCCCGGCTATGACATCATCATTGGCGGCGAGGCGCAGACGCGGTCTGATGCGATGGGCAATCTGATGTCGCTTGCTGTGCCGCTCGTGCTGATCATGGCAGGCGCGGTGGCGCTGGTCTTCAATTCGTTCCGGATGTCCCTGCTGATCCTGGTGACGGGCTTTCTGTCGGTCGGGCTCGCTTTTGGCGGGGTGTGGATGTTCAACCTGCCGCTCGGCTTTAACGCGATCGTCGGTGCTCTGGGGCTGCTGGGTATTTCGATCAACAGTTCGATTGTGGTCCTGTCACTTCTGCAGGGGAGTGCGGCGGCGCGGGCCGATGACGTGCTGGCGCAGAGGGAAATCGTCGTCGACGCGACGCGTCACATCGTGGCGACGACCTTGACGACAATGGGCGGATTTGTGCCGATCATCCTGACCGGAGATGTCTTCTGGTTACCGCTAGCGACGGCGATTGCTGGCGGCGTTGCAGGATCGGCCCTGCTGGCGCTCTATTTCACGCCAGCGGCGTATCGGATCATGACGATGAAGCCCATTCGCAGGCTTTATCGCTCTCTTCGGGGGCGTAGCAATTACTCGCCAAAACCTGCTGAATAGGGCGCTCGCATCTTGCGTGCCATCTATTGCGGCGAGTCTGCCAAGTAATCATGCAGCAAACGCCTGTATTTTCTTTGCGTGCGTAACCTGCTGATTACCCTTTGGGCGCATGATCGGGTTTGTCTGCAGATAGGATGTCGAAAGACAGGTAGGAATTCATGTCAGCTCAGAAAGCTCTCGATCTTTCTAAAATTGACCCACCGCAGTGGCGGGTGCTGGTTAGCGGTACGGTTTACGGGCCCTATACGCTGGGGCAGATGCAATCCTTCATCTATGAGCGCCGCATTCGGCCGGGCACCAAGATTGCCGACGGAGATGGCGGGGCGTTTCTCGCAGCCGAACAACACCCGGCTCTGCTTGAGATGTTCCATATGCGCACGCAGGAGTCCGAAACGACGGCCGCCGAAGTGTCCAACTATCTGATCATTGCCCGCCTGACCGGCACCGGCGAAATGCAGCTGATCAGCGTTCTCAACCGACTGGGCAAATTCGCCGAGATCATGCCTGGCGTCTGGGCGCTGCGCTCGTCGATCAAGCAAAACAAGCTACGCGAAAAGCTGCAGGCGACGATCGTGTCTGGCGATCAGGTGATGATCGCCAATGCCACATCGGGCCGGCTGGCCTGGCTGAACCTCGGCCCGGAGGCCGATGTTCATATCCGCAGCGTCTGGGACGCCAAACTCGACGCCGCCTAGGCGGGCTCAGACATATCTGCCGGCAGCGGGGATTTGCGCCCGAGCATCAGATCAGCAGCTTTTTCCGCAATCATGATGGTCGGCGCGTTGGTATTTCCGCCGATCAAGGTTGGCATGACGGACGCGTCGACGACGCGCAAGCCGTCCACGCCGCGAACTTTCAGATTGCCATCAAGCGGGGCGTGAGGGTCCGTTCCCATGCGGACGGTGCCGACCGGATGGTAGATGGTTTCGCCATTCTCCCGGATAAAAGCGTCGATTTCCGCATCGGTCTGGACACTTTCACCTGGCATATATTCTTCACCGCGCAGATGGTTGAAGGCTTCCTGGCGGGCGATGTCGCGGCTGATCCGGACGCCTTGGCGCATGGCGCGCCGGTCTTCCTCAGTGGCGAGGTAGTTCGGGTCAATCAGCGGATGATCGAACGGGTTTGAGCTCGCGAGTTTGATCGTGCCGCGGCTTTCTGGGCGCAGCTGACAGGCATGGATGGTGAACCCGTCCGCTTCGACCGCTGTGCGCCCGTGATCAATCATCATGGCGTTGACGTAGTGAAGCTGCAGATCCGGGCGGTCGAGGCCTTCGCGCGATTTCAGGAATGCGCCAGCTTGCAGGAAGTTGTCCCGTCCGGGGCCACGCTTGCGGATGAGGTAATTCAGGCCGACGGCGATCTTCTTGAGGCCAGCCTGCTGTGAATAGGCTGAAAGTTTTTGCGTCATCTTGTGAACGACGGACACGTCGAGATGGTCCTGCAGGTTTCGACCGACATCGGGGCTGTCGACCACGACTGGAATATCATGCGCAGACAGGTCCGCCGCCGCGCCGATACCCGACAGTTGCAGGATTTGCGGGGATTGCACTGCGCCTGCGCAAATGATGGTTTCGCGCTCGGCCCGGATCATTTCGGGTTGCGCGCCAGGCTTGGCCACGGTCTCAACACCAATCGCCCGCTTGCCTTCGAAAACCACCCGGCTGACGAGCGCGGTTGAGCGGACCGTCAGATTTGGTCGGCTTTTCAAAATGGGGCGCAGATAGGCAAATGACGCGCTCCAGCGTTCGCCGTCATTTATCGTGCGCTGATAGGGGCCGACGCCTTCCTGCTGCGCGCCGTTGAAGTCTGGCGTGTAAGGGTATCCGGCTTGCTGGCCGGATTTGATGAAGCTGTTATAGGCGACCGAGTCGAGCGGGCTTTCCTCAACCACAAGCGGTCCGTCGACGCCATGGTGAACAGATGCGTCGCCGCGATAGCCTTCCGAGCGCCGGAAATAGGGCAGGACATCTTCATAGCTCCAGCCTTTCAGGCCCATCTGCCGCCACTGGTCATAGTCACGTGCATGGCCGCGAATATAGACCATGCCATTAATCGAGGAGGAGCCGCCCCATCCTTTGCCGCGGGGCCACCAGAGCTTGCGATCCCCCATGTGTTTTTGAGGAGTCGTGTAGAAGCCCCAATTCTGAGGGCCGGCATCCTTGATCAGATTGCCGACACCGGCCGGCATGCGGACCATCAAGCTATTATCCTTGCCGCCGGCTTCAACCAGGCAGACCTTGATGTCAGGATCTGCACTCAGCCTGTTGGCAAGCACACAGCCGGCGCTGCCCGCGCCAACAATGACATAGTCAAACGTTTCTTTCGCCATGGCTGGCATCCTCCAGAAATTCTTCGTTTCTCGTTAATAAATGACGATAGTGTCAGCTTTGTCGAAACCTTCAACCATTTGTGAACAAAAGCTGTCTAAATTGTGGAATGGTCGGCTGATTTGCCAGGCTTGTTTGGGGACAGCCAGGAGGCGATGATGGAAACTGCACAGCCCGGCAGGGTGAGGCGTTTGGCGCGTACAGAGACGGCGAAGGACCGCCGCCTCAACAAGCGTGTTCAATTAGCGCTGGGTGGCCGTTTCCTGATGGACGGCGCCGATGATCTCAGTCTCGTCGTTGTGAACATTTCCTGTGGTGGTGCCGCGTTTCGAGCCGACGTAAAGCCGTCGGCGGGTGAACGAATTGTCTGCTATCTGGATGATCTGGGGCGCCTCGAGGCAGAAGTTATTCGGCCCACAGATGATGGATTTGCGGTGCGGTTCCTCAGCACAGCGCATAAGCTGGGCAAGATTGCGGACCGGCTGACATGGCTTTGCAATTACAAACAGCTTGGCCTGTCGGATGAGCGCGTCGCGCCAAGACATGCTGGCGGCGGCCCTGCTTTGGTGACGCGCGCAGACGGCCGGGTCATTCAGTGCCGAACCATTGATATTTCCTTGACTGGAGCTGCGTTCACTGCGGACGGTCCGGCGCCGCATGTTGGCGAGATCGTGACGGTTGGAAGCCTCACAGGGGAAGTCGTCAGGACGCTGCGCAGCGGATTTGCGATCCGCTATATCACCGGGCATGGGAAGCGCTGAAAACGCGAGGGAAGGGTTGAAGCGGCCCGCTTCGCATTCCATTTCAAGTCGCAGACAGACGCAAACAGGTTTCACTATGGTCGACAATCCTGACATTGGCGCTCCGCCGCCGCCATGGAAGCGCCTGCGTTTCGAAGCGCGTGCAGCAGCTGCAGATGAGCCAACGCTCTCGAGCTATATTGATGCAGCAATCCTGTCGCATGACACGCTCTGTCAGGCATTGGCGTTTCATTTGGCTGAAAAGCTGGCAGGCCCGGAAATGGGCGCGCAGCAGATCCGTCAGGTGATCGCAAATGCCTATGATCACGAGCATGCGCTTGTGGAAGCCGCGGAACTGGACATGCAAGCTGTGCTGGAGCGGGACCCGGCGTGCCGCGGACTGCTGCAGCCATTCCTGTTTTTCAAAGGCTATCTCGCCCTGCAGACCCAGCGTATCGCAAATCGGTTGTGGCGGGAGGGCCGCGAGACACTGGCCTTCCATTTTCAATCGCGCGCAAGCGAACGCTTCGGCGTCGATATACATCCGGCGGTGAAAATGGGCGTCGGGGTGATGCTGGACCACGCAACGGACATTACGATCGGTGAGACAGCTGCCGTTGGCGACGGCTGTTCGATCCTTCAGGGGGTCACTCTTGGCGGGACGGGCAAGGAAGTTGGCGACCGCCATCCGAAAATCGGCAAGGGCGTTCTTGTCTCGGTGGGCGCCAAGGTGCTGGGAAATATCACGATCGGCGATGAGGCAAAGATCGCCGCCGGCAGTGTGGTTCTGAAAGATGTTCCGCCGCGCACGACTGTGGCCGGCGTTCCGGCGCGTCCCGTGGGCGGTGAAAGCCGTGCGCCTGCGCGCAATATGGATCAGACGATTCCAGATGCGAAATAGTCTGGCTGGCTAAGCTTAGCGCTTTCCCTTAAAACGGGGGCGGGCCAGCTATAGGGACGGCAACATGATGAAGCTGTTTGGCGGGTTTACGCTCGTCTCGTCGAAGATCGTTGCGACCTTTTTCATGGTCATCATTTTGATGATGCTGGGGTTTGCATTCTTTCCTGACATGCTCAATCGGCTGTCGGACTTCACAAACTGGATCGAAGGGCAAATCCGCGATCCGGACATGAATGATCGCGGCAAGTTTCTGTTTCGCACGCTGGTCAATGAGAACACGATCTTCGGAATTATCATGACGCTGATTGCGCGCGCGGTGATCGAGTTTCTGTTCTGGATTCTCAAGATCATGTGGCGGATCGCCAATCCAAAGAAAAAGCCCGAAGAGCCGGACGACCCGCCGCCTATTATAGAGCCAGAAGACGACGTACCGCCGACTTATTACAGCAACTGAGAAAAGTAGGGTCTTTAGCATTTAAGCGGCTCGTCAATTGCGTTAGCCGTGAGCGCGACCATTAGGAGATAAAGATGAGCACGATGAATAAAGAAGAGATGCTGCGGCTGGAAACGTACCTGAAAGAGAAGCTGAATCCTGGCATTCGCCTCGTTCCCCGATCGCAGACGGATGACTCGGTTGAAGCCTATCTTGGCGCCGAATTCATCGCGGTCATCTATAAGGATGTCGATGAGGGCGAGACGTCCTACCAGTTCCAGATGACGGTTCTGTCTGAAGACCTTTCCGGATAGGAATTTAGCTTTGATCTTTGGCCCATCCGCAGTCTGTGGGGTTTTTCGCTTTAGGCGGCCTGCTTGCGGATGCGGTGATCTGCCATGCTACTGACCGCCGAACGGCTCTCAAAGTTTTTCGGCGACACGGTCGCCGTGGATGAGGTGAGCTTCGAGCTGGATGCAGGCGAAACGCTGGCGCTGATCGGCCATTCCGGCTGCGGCAAGACGACAACACTGAAAATGCTGAACCGGTTGATTGAGCCGGATAAGGGCAAAGTCCGTCTGGGCGGTGTGAACGCCTTCGACATGCCCGGTCATGAATGGCGTCGCCGGATCGGCTTTGTCATTCAGAATGCCGGGCTTTTCCCGCACAAATCGGTCGCGGAGAATGTGCTGGTCACGCCCCAGCTGCTTGGCTGGGAGAAGGACCGGCAATCGTCGAAGCTGGAGAGATTGCTGGATATGGTTGGCCTGCCAGCGGCTGACTATGGTGCGCGCCATCCTTCTGAGCTTTCGGGCGGGCAGCGCCAGCGTGTAGGTCTGGCACGGGCGCTTGCTGGTGAACCGGAGGTCGTCCTGATGGACGAGCCGTTTGCCGCACTGGACCCGCTGACCAAGTCGGCCCTGATTGACGACATCGTTCGCATGCGCGGTGAACTCGGCTTTGCTTTCGTTCTTGTGACCCATGATTTTGGCGAAGCGCTGACCCTGGCGGACCGGATCGCGGTGATGGACGGTGGTCGGATCGTTCAAATCGGCACACCGGAAGAGCTTATTGCCTCGCCGGCGTCAAAGACGGTCGAAACGCTGTTGGAGGCACCCAAGAAAATGGCTGCGGGCATCTCGCGGGCGTTTGAGGCGAAAGTGCATTGAGCGGGCTGTTTGCAGAAGAGTGGGCGGTCTTTCCGGGCCATTATGCCGGGCATCTGAAGCTCGCGCTGGGGGCCTTGCTGACAGGCCTCATGATTTCCTTGCCGCTGGGCGTTCTGTCTGCCGGGAGAAAACAGCTTGCCGGTCCGGCGCTTGGAGCTGCCAGTGTCATTCAGACCATTCCGGGGATCGCGCTGCTTGCGTTGATGGTGCCCTTGATGGGCGGCATGATCGGCTTCTGGCCCGCCTTTGCAGCCTTGTCGCTGTATTCGATCCTACCGATTTTGCGCAATACGATCGTTGGCCTGCAGGGCGTCGATGCGGATGTGCGCGAGGCGGCCTTCGCCGTCGGCATGACGGCCAATCAGCGCTTGCGCCAGATTGATTTGCCGCTGGCCGCGCCTGTCATCGTTGCCGGTCTGCGGACCGCATCAGCCTGGGTTGTCGGCACGGCGACGCTGTCGACGCCGGTCGGGGCCCGCAGTCTCGGCAACTATATTTTCCAGGGACTGCAGACCCGTAATTGGGGCGCTGTGCTGTTTGGCTGTCTTGTCTCGGCCGCGCTGGCGCTCGCGCTGGATCAGGTGATCGCGCAATTCGAAAAGTCAGCCCGTGATCGCTCTCGTCTAAGGGCAGGGGCGGGGCTTGTCGGGCTCTTCCTGATCATCTTGCCGGCGCTGACCGTGTTCTATCCGTCGTCAGCCCGGACCGGTGCGCCAGCCGCGAACCTCGCAGCGCCCGGTGTTGAGCTGGCATCCTTGGAAGGACAAATCATCACGGTGGGCAGCAAGGGATTTACCGAACAGTATATTCTTGCAGACCTGCTGAAGCGGGTTCTTGAGGAGCAGGGCGCGCGGGTCGAAATCCGTGATGGGCTGGGCACGACGGTCGCCTTTGATGCCCTCGCGAGCAGCTCGATCGATGTCTATGTGGACTATACCGGGACAATCTGGGCGGCGTTGATGAAACGTGATGAACCCGCCCAACGCTCGGTTATGTATGCTGAAACGACCGCCTGGTTGCTCGACGAGCGCGGCGTTCTTGCGTTTGGAAAGCTCGGTTTCGAAAATGCCTATGCCTTGGCAACCAGCGCTGAGACGGCGAGCGAATTTGGTCTGTCGACGATTGATGATCTTGCTGGAAAGCCGCTCTCCATCGCAAGCGATCCGGAATTTTTCGGGCGCTCGGAATGGGCGCGGACGCGAGACACGTATGGCCTCGATAGTCTCACGCCGCGCAGCATGGATTCTGCCTTCATGTATGACGCCGTCCGGAACGGCGAAGTCGGACTGATCACGGCTTATACGACTGACGGGCGGATCGATGCGTATGACCTGACACTGCTTGAAGACACGCGGTCTGTTTTGCCGCCCTATGACGCGTTCGTTTTGGTCTCACCGGGTGCGCGCGAGAATACAGCGCTTCTGAATGCCCTGCAGCCATTGGACGGCGCAATCAGCACTGAACTGATGCGCCAGGCCAATTCGAAGGTTGATATTGATCGCCAGAGCGTCAGCGAAGCCGGGGCCTGGCTGTACGATCAAATCTTTGACCCCGAAGACTAAAAACGGGCGACCATTTCTGGCCGCCCGCTGATTTTTTGGCAGTCTAAGCTCGTCAGAGAACTTCCAGCATCTCCGCAACAAGTGGATGGCGGACGATGTCCTGGCCTTTCAGGTAGACGACTTCCGCGTCTGACAGGTTTTCAAGTTTTTCAGCCGCCTGGGCGAGGCCGGACAGGTGAGGTAGGAGGTCTGACTGGTTCGGGTCGCCCGTCACCGCCATTGTCGAGTGCCAGCCAAGCCGGGTCAGCAGCATTTTCAGCTGTGTGTAGGTACAGTTCTGCGCCTCATCAATGACGACGAATGCATTGTTGAGCGTGCGCCCGCGCATGAAGCCGATCGGCGCAATCTCGATCAGGCCCTCGCCCATCATATGTTTCAGCTGTGCTGGCGATAGCCGGTCTGCGAGTGCGTCATAGAGCGGGCGAAGGTATGGCGCGAGCTTGTCTTCCATGGCGCCGGGGAGAAAGCCGATCTGTTCGCCGGCTTCAACTGCAGGCCGTGACAGGATGATCCTTGCGACTTTGCCTTTCTGAAGCGCTTCGACCGCCTTGCAGATGGCAAGGTAGGTCTTGCCGGTGCCGGCCGGGCCGAGCGCGCAGACAAGGGACTTGGTCTCCAGCGCATTCATCAGACGCGCCTGATTTTCCGAGCGCGGTTTTACGGTTTTCTGATAGCGCTGATCGCGCGGTGTATTTGGATTGCGAATCTTCTGGCCGTCATCGGGGTGCCAGCCGCCCTGTATCGCGTAGAGGCGGGCCTCCTGTTTTGATGTTCCGCCCATTTCCTCGAAGAAGCCCATGGCCTCCAGATCTGCATTGGCTTTCTGACGCTTGGCAGAGGTTCTTTTACCCATGTGAGGATCTCCTTTTCGGGCACAAAAAAACCGCCGGGCAAACATGCCGGGCGGCGACGGAAAACGGGGAAACGGAGGCTCCGGGCCCTCTAGCGGGGCCGGGTGGTGCTATTGGCTGAGACGGTCTATGGACCATCGGCACTTGCCTCCCGAATCTCTTCACAATTAGAGACTAGCAAGGTTAATGCGTTGTTAACCAGATAGGACGCGCAAGAAATATTCATGACAGGGAAGGACCGCAAAATTGGCACTTTATGAACTCGATGGCGTCAAACCGAGCACGCCGGATACCGGAAACTATTGGGTTGCGGAGAACGCGACAGTGCTCGGCAACGTGATTCTGCGCGAAAATGCCAGCATCTGGTTCAATTCTGTTGTACGCGGCGACAATGATCCAATCGAGATTGGCGAGAACTCAAACATTCAGGATGGCTGTGTCCTGCACACTGATCATGGCGTGCCGCTAACCATCGGCAAGAATGTAACCGTCGGACACATGGTCATGCTGCACGGCTGCACAATTGCGGACGGCACACTGATTGGCATCGGCTCCACAATCCTGAACCGCGCAAAAATTGGACGTAACTGTATCATCGGGGCGCACTCGCTCATTCCCGAAGGCAAGGAAATTCCGGACAATTCGCTTGTGATGGGTTCGCCCGGCAAGGTTGTACGTGAGCTTGATGAGGGCGCTGCGCAAATGATTGCCGCGTCTTCGCAGGTCTATGTCGACAATTGGAAGCGATTCAAGTCGGGCCTGGTCCGCATTGACGGTTAATCGTTGCTGGCGACCAGTTTGAGGCGCGGCTCACTTGTTCGTACGTCTGGCGGGAAGACGGCCGTCAGACGGTGACGCCAGATGGGCCGACCGCGCAGAAAGCTTTCGCCGCCCAGCGTTTGATAAAGGCCCAGTATGCGAGACCCGCCTTTAAGGTGCGGCGTCTGGGCAAGTGGTGCGAGGATCAGCTCAACATCAACCCGCTCACCAGTCAGGGCTTCTCCGCGAGCCCGAACCACGCCGGGCATCCCTTCCTGAGAGATTGTCTTGAGGAGCGGTTGAAGCATCTGCCGGTCGAAACCAGACCAGAATGTCAGAAAATCATAATCGGCGAGCTGACGACCAAGACATTCCTGGATCTGGTCACCGGCTGTGCGGAACACCCAGTCATTCTCTGTCTCTTCCTGAATCACAAAGAGACGCGCGATCAAATCGGGATGTTCGCGGGTTGTCGGACCGGCGGGGGTGTCCAGCGCGGCAACATTCATGCGCTGCCAGGCGGTGAGCAGGGTCTGACTATTGGGATGTAGTGTACGTTCCAGCATGCGGCCCTGCTATTCTTATTTATACTGTTTCACGTTGCCGCTGCCTGGCGGCTCTGCACGGGTCCATCGCAAATGGCGGGCCAACTGGATTCCCTTTCTGAGAGACCCTGTTGACGAGATCGACACTTTTTTCGCGGATGAAGCGAGAAATGGCACGGTCTGTGCTTCTCAACACGCGAAGAGCCACGGAGAGAGTTCATGCGCGTTTCAACACGACACACATTGTTCGCCGGCGCAGGCGCAGCAACCATTCTGATACTGTCTGGCGTAGCCTTCGCCGGTGGATCAGGCGGCTGCAATACATGCCAACCGGCGCCTCCGCCACCGCCGCCAAGCTATAATGGGGGGGGATCTCCATGCTGCCAGGGCGGTAAGGGCCACGGTGTCATTGTACCAGGTGTGAACGTTGCAGGACCGAACATCTCGATCCGTGGCAGCAATGTGAACGTCAATGGTGGCACACTGAATTTCTCCGCTCAAAGCTATCTGAATGTGACCGCTGGCGCGAGCGCTTCAAGCGATGTGGTCGCCTATGCGGGCGGCGGTGGCGGCTTTGGTGGCCCAGCCCCGGTCGCAACGTCCTCCATTGGCAAGCTGAACGTTGTTGGCGCCGCAGAAACCTACACCGAAACGGTGACCGAAAACGTGCCCACGACTGAAGAGTATTGCGTCGACGAGGTTGCGTACCGCACATCCGTGCGCGCGGTTCAGGCCGTCTGCCTCGACGACACCGGATCGCCGCACCCTGCGTCACAGGTCGATGGCGGTCAGAACATTTCCACGGGCTATAGCGGTGAAGTTTTCCGGTGTGTTGCCGGGACACGCATGCAGGTCACGCTTGGTGAAGTCGTCGACGGTCATGCCAATTTCGATCACGGCCAGACAATGGCTTGCGACAAGGGCGAGGCGCTTGTGTATGGAAATGGCGGCAAGCTGGCTTGTAAACCACAAATTCCTCAGCGCGATTGTAATGAACGGTCGCTGCTGCGTCGGCACGGGCCCGGAATCAAGATCATAGAGGCTCAATTTGCCGAGCAACGCTGTGTCCCGCAGACCCGCACGGTGATGAAACAGGTGACCCGCGAAGTGCAGAAAGTGCGCGAATCAGCTGGCGGACCAATGGTGTTCGACGGCGGTGTGGGCCAAGGCGTCTACTAGACGTCACCTTTAATAAGTTCAGGAAAAAGCGTCTCGCAAACATGCGGGGCGCTTTTTTCATTATTTAATGAATAATCTGCAACAATGCCGCAGATGCAGCTTGGTTACTTGCATCTGTGCATAGCTTTGCTAGTCCTGAGGAGAGTCCTATTTGGACTTGGGATAATAATAAAATCAACAGAATCGGAGACGTTAGATGAAGTTAGCTCCCAGAAAGAACGCGAGTGCGCGCGGTATGAAGTTGGCGTTGTGCGCGAGCGTCGGATTTAGTGCCCTGATGGCGCTTCCGGGTCTGACGGCCAGTGCGCAGGAAGAAGAAGGGGCCGACACTCAGCGTCGGCTTAACGCTGTAGTTGTCGAGGCGACGCGCCGGTCTGGCGTCACGGTTCAGGATGTGCCTGTTTCGGTCACCGCTTTCGACGCATCAATGCTCGAAGACACAGGCGTCGCTCGCCTCAACGATATCGAGCAGATTGCGCCATCTGTGCAAATTTCGCAGACTGAGTCGGCCGCGTCCGGCACGAGCATCTCGATCCGCGGTGTCGGAACCGGGTCGAACAATCCGGGCTTTGAGCCTGCCGTCGGCGTCGTGATCGATGGTGTTTTCCGTACCAAGACCGGTATTGCGCTCTCGGAAATGCCCGAACTTGCGAGCCTGGAAGTTCTGCGCGGGCCACAAGGCACGCTGTTTGGGCGAAATACGTCGGCTGGTGTGGTCTCGATCAATACAGCAAAACCGCAATTTGCGCCTGAGGGATATGCCAAGGTCGGCGTCGGCAATTACAATATGTATGACGCCGAGCTCATGGTGACCGGGCCGATCTCCGAGAATGTTGCCGGGCGGGTCGATGTGCTTCGCCGTGTGCGCGATGGCTATATCGATGATGTGAATTCCAGTCGCGAGTTCAACAATCTCGACCGCTTCCTGATGCGCGGTCAGCTTCTGTTCGAAAAAGACGATGCAAGCCTTCGCGTCATTGGTGACTATGGGCAAACCGACGAAGATTGCTGTGTCAGCGTGAACTTCAATCCGGGCCCACTGGGCGCTGCCGTAAATGCTGGCGCGGCCATGGCTGGACTTGTTGGTATTTCGCCGACGCCGCCTAAAGACCTGAAAGCCGCGATTTCGCCAAACCGCGATATCTCTGATGATGTTGAAGAGTTCGGTTTCTCGGCAGAGTATCGCAATCGGGTATTTGGCGATGCCAACCTCGTTTCGATCACAGCTTATCGTGACTGGAAGGCCCTGCGCGATCAGGACATCGACTTCTCCGGCATCGACCGGGCCTATCGCGATGGTACTGAAATCGGCGACAAGGTCTTCACGCAGGAAGTTCGTCTGCAGGACACATATGGCCGGCTCGACTGGTTGGTTGGTGCATTCTACATGAACCAGGAAACCAATTATGACGACACGATCCGCGTTGGTACGCAGGCGAATCTGTACACCGACCTCGTGGCGTTTGGCGCCGCGGGTGGACAGGTCTTTGGTAGCCTTGATCCGACAGGTACGGTCGTTCCGTCACTCCTCGGCAACATTGATCCGCTGACTGGCGCACCCGCTGCGCCAGGAACACCGGGCACCGTGCCTTTCTTTATTCCTGGCTTTCAGCCGGGAGAGGGACAGAACACGGATAACTTCAAGCAGAAGACCAACGCGTTTGCGCTCTTCACGCACAATGAGATTTCGTTGACCGACAAGCTGACGGCGACGGTTGGTCTTCGTGCGAACTATGAAGAGAAGAAAGTCGAGTACGATCTCGACGGTAATGTAACGCCTTGTAACTTCTTTGCTGCACAGCCAGGCGTTGCGGCCGCGCTGGGCCAGCTGGCCCTGCTTGTGTGTAACCCGGCCATCAATAGCGAGTTCAGCGTTTCCGATAGCGACAGCTTTGACGAAACGACGCTGACCGGCACGGCCAAACTGGCTTATGCATTCACGCCAGACATCATGGCCTATGCGTCCTATTCGCGTGGTTTCAAATCCGGCGGTTACAATCTTGACCGCTCCGGCTTTGACAGCGTCATCTTTGGCGGCGACGGGCCGCAGCCATCGGATCTTCTTTTCGATTCCGAGACGGTTGATGCCTACGAGATTGGTTGGAAAACCAGCTATCCAAACCTCAATGCCACGCTGAACGGCGCAATCTTCTATCAGGAAGTCGCCGACTTTCAGGAGAATTTGTTCACCGGAACCAACTTCCGGACGTTCAACTCCGATGTTGAGAGCTATGGTCTGGAACTCGACACATCTTTGGCTCCAATGGATGGTCTGACGATCCAGGGCGGCTATGCCTACACGATTGCGGAGCGCAAGAATGACATCCTCGTGCCGTCAGGCACGGGCACGCTTCAATTGTTGGCACCTGGCGGCGTTCAGCTGGTCAATGTTCCAGAACATGTCGTGACCGGTTCGGGCACTTATCTGTTCGATATTAGCGATTCGCTGCGCGGTCTTGTGCACCTGAATGCTCGCTATAATTCCGAGACGGCGCTGTCGGTGACGTCGCAGGGGCTTACTGACAATGACGCGTACGTCCTGGTTGGGGCACGTGCGGGCATTCAGTCAGCTGATGGCACTTGGGAGTTCTCGATCTTTGGTGAGAATTTGACCGACGAATACTACAACTTTGCGGCCTTCGGCGTTCCGGAGCAAACGGGTACGAACGCTGTCTATCCCGGCACGCCGCGCATGTATGGCGCTGAGTTGAAGGTCAACTTCTAGCCGCGATCCACTCATGTCAGAATAAGAGAAGCCCCGTCGCTTGCGATGGGGCTTTTTTTGTCAGGGTTCGCGGCGGGTTATCAGCGCAGTTACGGCAAGAATGAATGCCAGAACTTCGAATCCGGCAAAAAACCAGCCGCTGAAGGTCGGCCCGTCGCCTAGAAAAAATGACACAATGCGGGACAGTGTGTAGCCACCCATATACGCCACCAGGAACAACAGGGCAGGGCGTTCATATCGCGCTGGCATCACTGCACCTGCGGCCGCAAGCAAAGCAGCGCCCAGACTGACGCCTCCAAAGACACCGCGCATTTCAAAAATACCGTTCGGGCCGCTGACATCGACATCAAGTCTCGACGTCATCCCGATCGGGTCAAAAAGGGACCAGGTGCCGAAGGCGAAATAAAGGACGGCAATAAGTGCGAGAAAAAGTCGTGTCAGCATTGTCGTCAAACTAGACGGTTCTGCAGGTTCGGCGAATCTAATTTTCCGGCGGCCATGGCGTCGAAAACAGGGTGCCTGACCCTTGAGGGTGATGGACGGCTCCAGATGTCAGGAAGATAGCAGGTTGAAGTATCAACCAATTATCTGAGGGACGTTTATCATGAACATCAAACCGCTTTTAGTGGCTGCCGCATCATGCGGCCTGTTTGCAACTTTGGCTGGGTGCGGGACGGTAGCTGGAGCTGCGGGCTCTGCGATTGCAGGGTCTGCGGCTAGCGGCGCGTTGGCCAAAGGGGGCAACAAGGCTCGTTTTTCACGTCAGAGCTGCGATGAACTCGAAAAAGAAATCGCCGGTGCGCAGCGCTCGATGATGAATCCGATGAATATTCCTTATGCCCGCAGCTATGCCAAAGCTGCGCGAGAGGTCGCTGTCGAAAAAGACTGTGAGTTTGTCGAAACTGAAGTCGTAGAAGGCACTGAATCGGAGTGATTCTGTAGCCGCTCAATTCGAAGGGCTTACTGAACGGTGAGCGAAATGCCGGTCCAATATCAAAATCCCTCTGCTGCCCAAGGGCAGCAGAGGGATCTGGATCGGCAGATCCTCAGTCGGGACTGTCCCTAGTCGCCGAATGACTGGATTGTGGCTGAGTTACCTACAGCGCTGGCAGAGCCGTAGACAGAGCCACCATAAGTGGTGCTCGTTGAACCTTGCGCATAGACTGAGCCGGAATTGGTCTGATTGATTCGTCCGCCAACTGCAGCATCGCTGCAATAATTGCAGACGGTCGCCGTCGCGGCGTTGCCGATTGCGGTCGAGCTCATGATGCCAGCGCCGCCCGTCCATGATTCGCCGGTGAAGCTCGCCTGGCTGGTGACCGTGCCAGTATTGTTCTGATCTGCATACATAGCGGTGTCAGAGCCGACATTGGACAGGAGTGCAGAGTTACCAACGCCATAGGCGGATGCGTTTGCATATCCATCCCAATGGTCGAGCGTTACGTAAGTCTGCGCGTCAACGTCCGCATTATTCTCTTGCTGGGTCTCAGCACCGCTGAGGCCAAGAGCGGCGTAGCCCCACTCATTATGGACCGTGGCAGAGTTACCAAAGCTGTTGGTGGCCGCAGTCACATTGGTGCCGTAGCCCATATAGACGTCGGTAACGCCTGTGACCGAGCTGCCAGCTTCAGTTTTCTGAAGCGCGCGATTGTAGCTGGTGTTGGTATAACCGGTTGCAGACGTCGCATTTGCGCCGGCCGTGGTTGCGAAAGTTGCAGATGTGCCATCACAGCACATGTCTGCATCTGTCTCTGCGTAGACATTGGCTGAGCTATATTGCGTCTGGTCCGAAATGCTTTCGCCGAAATTATTTTCGGTCGATGACACGTTCGCCATGGCTGTGGTCGCGCTGGCGATCTGATTCGCTTGCTCAAGATCGGTGCGCGAGTAGGCGGTGACGTTTCCGGACGCCGACTGCTGCGCGTAATAGCTGTTATAGCCGTAGGACGTGCCGCTCGAAGCCGCATTGCCGTAAGCTGTGGTCGTTTGGATGGCTGTACCGGCTGAATAACCGCCGAGGCTGCTTGTCGCGACCGAATCGGCATCGAACTGCTGTGTAATATCGCTATCGACATCTCCGGCATTCCGCACAGCGGCGGCGAGGTTGCCTGACGCTGTCGACGTGGCCACCACGTCAGGGGTGTGTTCCGGGACGTATACGTCGATATTCGACCACACATCGCCCAGCTGAACCTGGTCAATCGTTCCCGAGTTCGGGTTTTGCTCCTGCGCCTGGGCAATATTTGCCGACAGAGCGAGGGTAAGGGCAGTCAGGCTGGCGAGTTTTAAACCGGGACGGGTCATCTCAAGCCTCCTTGGCGTGTGAGAGGGGACGTTGCGGGCCGCTTTTAGTTGCGACCACGCAGGGCTGGATCGCGGCGGTCATGCCAGGCGGAGGCCTGTTGACGCGACGGTCCATTATATTCTTCCAGCGGCGCACCGGCCGGGACGAAGTCGCCCGTGATTCCATTGGTCGAGATGGCGCCGGCAGTCAGCGAGCAGACATCTGCGGATGGCGCGGCATAAAGATTTGCCATCATTTCAAGAACGGCCCGCTCCAGAACTGAGCGAATCGCCAGCTGGATAGGTTCTTGGGCGCGGCCACCGATACCAACGTCGAACACGTTGCCATTGGCAAAATCGAAGACGCCTACGGAAACTTCCCGGCCGATGATCTGCTTCTGATAAGAGATCACATCGACAACTTCGAGGCTTTCGGTCTCAACGAGACGAAGATCGAGGCCCACATTGATGACGTAGAGTTTTGCGCCGATGGAGCCTTTTGTATCTGTCGGATCGAGGTCACCGGCAAAGGCTTCAGCGCCGACCGAGCGGATATTGTAGTTCAGCTCTGTGATGCCGCCGACAAGATAATAGTCGGAGCCAGGGATGGAGCCGGCTGTGATCTTGCGGAAATCATCAGGAATATCGTCGCCGATGAGCTTGTTGTTGGCGTATTTCAGCTCAAGCTCGGAAACCGACGTATCGAATCGCTCGACGAGACGGGCGCCAGCTTTTGCAAAAGCGGAGATGGCCATCAGGGACGCGCCCTGCGTGACGCGGCGACCGCCCTCAAAGTCAGCCTTGCCCGTATAGTCGAGGATACGGCCAACCGCGATTCGGGGTGCGGCATATCCGGTCTGACGGGCATAGTGACCCATACAGACCAAGCCTTCAGAGTAAGGCGTCGGGTTTGCGGTCACAGGCGCATTGCCAATTGGCTTGGCATAGTTGCCGTCCGGACCAGCGATTGGCGAGACACAAGCCGTTGCAAGCATGGTGCTGGCAAGTATGGCGGCCGAGGCGCTCTTGCGTCCGCTCTTGGAAAAAGATGCGAAGTTAATCATTGAGGTTGAGCTCCCCGTTGAGAATGACCGTCTGGTCGCCATTGTTGATCTGGGTCGAATCGATGATCACGGTGTTGTAACTACCGTTGGTGATCACGTTGAGTTGGTTGCCGACGGCCGTTCCGCTGCCGATCATGCCAGGTGCCCCATCTGTCTGGCCCCAACCCGTGTAGAGACCAGTACCAAGACCGGTGCCGCCATTGATCAAGCCGTTGATAATGACGCGATTATTACTCGCATCACGTGAAGCGGCGGTAAATGGCGAGCTTTCCTGTCCGTATCCGAAGCCGTAAGGACGTTCGAACTGCGAGGCGCTGGATGCGGCCTGAGCGTCAGCCATCGGTGCGAAAGCAGCCGAGGCGACAATAACAAGGCCGAACAGGCCGTACGAGGTTGAAGTCATAAGTTTCATCTGCCGATCCCTTTTGGGGTTGATGGGCAGACGGTCTGCAATGCGCGTGCCAGTTCAGGAGAGGCGAGCGTCCCGTTTTCGCGCCTCTGGGGAACAATTATGAGGCGAATAAACGCTAACAGGCGCTATTTTCGCGGAAAAAAGAGAAATTGTGTCCCGATCCGGGACGAAGAGGCGCCGGGCGCCCGCTTTCGCGCATGCGCCTGCCTGTGTTATGAAGAAGGAATAATAAGAACAACATATATAAGGAGGACGATAAGATGCTTATTGAGCAGATCCTGAAATCCAAGGGTGGTGCAGTTCAGACGATTGATGCCGCCAGTACATTGAGCCAGGCGGCTCGCATGCTGGATGATGCAAAGATCGGGGCGGTCGTTGCGATGAGTGGGACCACACTTGCGGGTGTGCTCTCGGAGCGCGATATCCTGCGGCAGGTCGCCCGGCACGGTCCGGAGGCTTTGACCATGTCCGTGGAGGACTCAATGACGCGCGGCGTCATCACGGCCAATCCATCCGAAACAATAGATCAGTGCCTCGGCCGTATGACGGACCGGCGTATTCGCCATCTACCCGTCATACGTGACGGGGAGCTGGCCGGTATTATATCGATCGGCGACCTTGTGAAATGGAAGATCCAGGCAACCAAAGCCGAAGCCGACGCGATGGCCGACTACATCAAGGGCCAATAAAAGCGGCAGGCAGTGATTTTAGGGGTTGCCAAGAGGGCCGAACAGACTCTATATGGTCTGTTCCATCTGAAACGCCTCTGTCCATGAGGGGCCGGTTAATCTCGGCTC
Organism: Henriciella litoralis; assembly: GCF_002088935.1. Taxonomy (NCBI): domain Bacteria; kingdom Pseudomonadati; phylum Pseudomonadota; class Alphaproteobacteria; order Hyphomonadales; family Hyphomonadaceae; genus Henriciella; species Henriciella litoralis. The sequence continues at coordinate 1,331,205 of NZ_NCSS01000006.1, read as the reverse complement.
AACAGGGCAGCGTTTTGCGCCAAATTTGCAGGAAAAAGGCTTCGGCTGAACTTTCTGCAGGCAAGTGCAGAAGGGTTGTTGACGGGGGACGGGCTGGCCCATAGAAGCCACCCTTCTTCTGGAAAGACCCGCCGGATTGATGGGGATCGATGATCCTCAGCGAAACGGTTTGTGCTTGATTTCTGGAGTTTTGAGGCCTTGTGCCAACGAGCTGCAGACGGTGCAAAAAAGGGAGTTGACGGGGGTGAGTGTGGCCCATAAAAGCCGCCTCTCTCTTGGAGACACCTACCTGGATCAAGTCGTCTTTATGGCGATATTGTTGAAAGGTTATGTGCTTGAATTTACAGGTTTTGCAGGCAACTGCAGCTCACTGTAGAAAGTACAAAAAAGGGTGTTGACGGGGGTGAGTGTGGCCCATAAAAGCCGCCTCTCTTCTGGAGACGCCCGCCTGGATCAAGTCGCCTTTATGGTGACTTTGTTGAAAGGTTATGTGCTTGAATTTACAGGTTTTGCAGGCAACTGCAGCTCACTGTAGAAAGCGCAGAAAAGGGAGTTGACGGGGGTGAGTGTGGCCCATATATGCCGCCTCTCTTCTGGAGACGCCCACCCGGATCGGGCCGCACATGTTGCGGTTTTGGTGAAGGGTTCTGCGGTTAAATTTGTAGGTTTTGCAGGCAACTGTAACTCTCTGCAGAAAGCGCTGAAAAGGGTGTTGACGGGGAATACGGCGGACCATATAAGCCGCCACTTCCGAAGCGGGACAGATTGTTCCGCCGAGGCAAAAAGGGCTCCGGCCTAGGTTGTTTGACATCGCAGGAATTAGGAAGAGAAACGCAGGCGGCATGAATGGCTAGCGGACCCGCAGGGGTCCAATGCGATCATGACGATGCGTTTCAAGGAAATACCTTTCACTACTTTCGGTTTCGGCCGATTGTTTTGTGAAAAGGGTTTCCCGTCAAAACGCAAATTGCAACAGCAATTGCCGTTTCAAATTCATGGAACGGTTTACGTCAGATCGAGCACTCAACCTGAGAGTTTGATTCTGGCTCAGAACGAACGCTGGCGGCAGGCTTAACACATGCAAGTCGAACGATATAGTGGCAGACGGGTGAGTAACGCGTGGGAACGTGCCTTTCACTACGGAATAGCTCTTGGAAACGAGTGGTAATACCGTATACGCCCTCCGGGGGAAAGATTTATCGGTGAAAGATCGGCCCGCGTTAGATTAGTTTGTTGGTGGGGTAAAGGCCTACCAAGACTACGATCTATAGCTGGTCTGAGAGGATGATCAGCCACACTGGGACTGAGACACGGCCCAGACTCCTACGGGAGGCAGCAGTGGGGAATCTTGCACAATGGGCGAAAGCCTGATGCAGCCATGCCGCGTGAATGATGAAGGCCTTAGGGTTGTAAAATTCTTTCGCTAGGGATGATAATGACAGTACCTAGTAAAGAAGCCCCGGCTAACTTCGTGCCAGCAGCCGCGGTAATACGAAGGGGGCTAGCGTTGTTCGGAATTACTGGGCGTAAAGCGCGCGTAGGCGGGCTATTAAGTCAGATGTGAAAGCCCGGGGCTCAACCTCGGAATTGCATTTGAAACTGGTAGCCTAGAGACCAGGAGAGGTTAGCGGAATACCGAGTGTAGAGGTGAAATTCGTAGATATTCGGTGGAACACCAGTGGCGAAGGCGGCTAACTGGACTGGTACTGACGCTGAGGCGCGAAAGTGTGGGGAGCAAACAGGATTAGATACCCTGGTAGTCCACACCGTAAACGATGAATGCTAGTTGTCTGCGCGCATGCGTGCAGGTGACGCAGCTAACGCATTAAGCATTCCGCCTGGGGAGTACGGTCGCAAGATTAAAACTCAAAGAAATTGACGGGGGCCCGCACAAGCGGTGGAGCATGTGGTTTAATTCGAAGCAACGCGCAGAACCTTACCCGCGTTTGACATGCCCTGTTTGGTTACCAGAGATGGTTTCCTTCATTTAGTTGGCAGGTGCACAGGTGCTGCATGGCTGTCGTCAGCTCGTGTCGTGAGATGTTGGGTTAAGTCCCGCAACGAGCGCAACCCTTATCCTTAGTTGCCAGCACGTTTGGGTGGGCACTCTAAGGAAACTGCCGGTGCTAAGCCGGAGGAAGGCGGGGATGACGTCAAGTCCTCATGGCCCTTACACGCGGGGCTACACACGTGCTACAATGGCAGTGACAATGGGCTAATCCCAAAAAGCTGTCTCAGTTCAGATTGTCCTCTGCAACTCGAGGGCATGAAGTTGGAATCGCTAGTAATCGTGGATCAGCATGCCACGGTGAATACGTTCCCGGGCCTTGTACACACCGCCCGTCACATCATGGGAGTTGGATCTACCCGAAGACTGTGCGCTAACTTCGGAGGCAGCAGGCCACGGTAGGTTCAGCGACTGGGATGAAGTCGTAACAAGGTAGCCGTAGGGGAACCTGCGGCTGGATCACCTCCTTTCTAAGGATGCTTTCTGATTGTCTGGCTCGCCAGACTTCGAAAGCTCTTTTGACATCGCTGCAGAGCTTGCTCTGACAGCAAAACATATGCGGTCATTTGTGCCGTCTTCGTTTCTCTTCCTTCATTCGCCGTGCCGGCCAGCTGGGCGGCATAGTTCAGCGAGCCCCCGGGTCCCATGGTTAGGGCCGGTAGCTCAGGTGGTTAGAGCGCACGCCTGATAAGCGTGAGGTCGATGGTTCAACTCCATCTCGGCCCACCACGACCCAATGGGAGTGCGCCGGGCCCTATGCAGCCGAATATTACTGGTTTTGGGGCCTTAGCTCAGCTGGGAGAGCGCCTGATTTGCATTCAGGAGGTCAGCGGTTCGATCCCGCTAGGCTCCACCAAGCCAAAGGCGAATGAAAGAAGTTTATAAGTTTCCGGACTTCGTGTCCGGGATGTTTGTTATCGTGAGGGAAAGACTGATCCGGCTCGTATCGCCGCTCGAACCTGTATTCCAGGTTCTGGTGATGCCAGCTTCAGCCGAACAACGAAGGTGTCATAGGAGTATGACGTAACAGCCTTCGCCAAAGGGTCAGTCTGCAAGAAACCAACATGTCTGATCTGAAATATTAGTGTTGTGGGCGTGAGCGCTTAGTGCGTTCACCTCCGCACACGAGTTTCGAATGAGATCAAGCGTCAAAAGGGCATCCGGGGGATGTCTTGGCGGTAAGAGGCGATGAAGGACGTGGCACTCTGCGATAAGCACGGGGGAGGCGAGAGCACCCTTTGATCCCGTGATTTCCGAATGGGGAAACCCACCTCCGAGATGGAGGACTACAGGCTGGCATTCGTGTCGGCCTGAGGTCTTTCATTTCACTAGAGAGGTATTTCACACTGAATACATAGGTGTTGAAAAGCAAACCCGGGGAATTGAAACATCTAAGTACCCGGAGGAAAGGACATCAATTGAGACTCCGTTAGTAGTGGCGAGCGAACGCGGACCAGGCCTGGTCTGAAACAAGGAGAATGAGCTGGGAAGCTCAACCGTAGTGGGTGATAGTCCCGTATCCGTAAGATGAAGACCGTTTAGAGTAGGGCGGGACACGTGAAATCCTGTCTGAACATGGGGGGACCACCCTCCAAGCCTAAGTACTCCTTACCGACCGATAGTGAACTAGTACCGTGAGGGAAAGATGAAAAGCACCCCGACGAGGGGAGTGAAACAGTACCTGAAACCGGATGCCTACAAGCAGGTGGAGCTCTTCGGAGTGACACCGTACCTTTTGTATAATGGGTCAGCGACTTAGTGTTGCGTGCAAGCTTAAGCCGATAGGTGTAGGCGTAGCGAAAGCGAGTCTGAATAGGGCGACTGAGTACGTAGCATTAGACCCGAAGGCAGATGATCTATGCATGGGCAGGCTGAAGGTGAGGTAACACTCACTGGAGGGCCGAACCGTTGTACGTTGAAAAGTACTCGGATGACCTGTGCCTAGGGGTGAAAGGCCAATCAAATCTGCTGATAGCTGGTTCTCCGCGAAATCTATTTAGGTAGAGCGTCAGATGAATACTCCAGGGGGTAGAGCACTGGATGGGCTAGGGGGACTCACCGTCTTACCAAACCTTACCAAACTCCGAATACCTGGAAGTAATATCTGGCAGACACACGGCGGGTGCTAACGTCCGTCGTGAAGAGGGAAACAACCCTGACCACCGATTAAGGTCCCCAAATTATAGCTAAGTGTGAAAGGATGTGGGGTTGCTTAGACAATGAGGAGGTTGGCTTAGAAGCAGCCATCCTTTAAAGAAAGCGTAACAGCTCACTCATCAAGCGACCCTGCGCCGAAAATGTAACGGGGCTAAAGCTATATACCGAAATCGTGGGCTCCATTGGAGCGGTAGCGGAGCGTTCTGTAAGCCTGTGAAGGTGCACTGTGAGGTGTGCTGGAGGTATCAGAAGTGAGAATGCTGACATGAGTAGCGATAAAGAGGGTGAGAGACCCTCTCGCCGAAAGTCCAAGGGTTCCTGCGTAAAGCTAATCTGCGCAGGGTTAGCCGGCCCCTAAGGCGAGGCCGAAAGGCGTAGTCGATGGGAACACAGTTAATATTCTGTGGCCTGGGAGTGTGTGACGGATTTCGAAAGTTGTCTTCCCTTATTGGATTGGGAAGGCGGCCTGGAAGTCCCTGGAAATAGCCCTCCCGCAAGACCGTACCCTAAACCGACACAGGTGGACTGGCAGAGCATGCCAAGGCGCTTGAGAGAACGATGCTGAAGGAACTCGGCAAATTACCTCCGTAACTTCGGGAGAAGGAGGCCTCATACTGGGCAACCAGCTATGAGGGGCACAGACCAGGGGGTTGCGACTGTTTATCAAAAACACAGGGCTGTGCGAAGCCGTAAGGCGACGTATACAGTCTGACGCCTGCCCGGTGCCGGAAGGTTAAAAGGAGGAGTGCAAGCTCCGAATTGAAGCCCCGGTGAACGGCGGCCGTAACTATAACGGTCCTAAGGTAGCGAAATTCCTTGTCGGGTAAGTTCCGACCTGCACGAATGGCGTAACGACTTCCCCACTGTCTCCAGCATCGACTCAGCGAAATTGAATTCCCCGTGAAGATGCGGGGTACCCGCGGTCAGACGGAAAGACCCTGTGAACCTTTACTGCAGCTTTGCTGTGGCATTAAAAATAATATGTGTAGGATAGGTGGGAGGCTTTGAAGCTCGGGCGCTAGTCTGAGTGGAGCCGCCGTTGAAATACCACCCTTATTCTTTTTGATGTCTAACCGCTCCCCTGGATGGGGACGGGACCCAGCATGGTGGGCAGTTTGACTGGGGCGGTCGCCTCCTAAAGAGTAACGGAGGCGCGCGATGGTAAGCTCAAGACGGTCGGACATCGTCTGTTGAGTGCAATGGCATAAGCTTGCCTGACTGCGAGAGTGACAACTCGAGCAGAGACGAAAGTCGGTCATAGTGATCCGGTGGTCCCGAGTGGAAGGGCCATCGCTCAACGAATAAAAGGTACTCCGGGGATAACAGGCTGATGATGCCCAAGAGTCCATATCGACGGCATCGTTTGGCACCTCGATGTCGGCTCATCACATCCTGGGGCTGGAGCAGGTCCCAAGGGTTCGGCTGTTCGCCGATTAAAGTGGTACGTGAGCTGGGTTCAGAACGTCGTGAGACAGTTTGGTCCCTATCTGCCGTGGGTGTTGGAAACTTGAGAGGATCTGTCCTTAGTACGAGAGGACCGGGATGGACATACCTCTGGTGGACCTGTCGTGGCGCCAGCCGCGCAGCAGGGTAGCTATGTATGGACGGGATAATCGCTGAATGCATCTAAGCGAGAAACCCACCTCAAAACCAGGTTTCCCTTGAGAGCCGTCGTAGACTACGACGTCGATAGGCTGGGTGTGGACGCGCCGCGAGGCGTGGAGCTAACCAGTACTAATTGCTCGATAGGCTTGATCTTGCGAAGCTTCGTGTGTGGTGGTGAATGCACCTCCACAACGGCTTTCAGATCAAAAACACCTCAAACCAAGTGGTTATGAAGTGACATGTTGGATTTTACACCATTGCCCGTTTCCGCCGACCCGGTGGTTATGGCAGGGGTTCCCCACCCGATCCCATTCCGAACTCGGTCGTTAAGCCCCCTAGCGCTGATGGTACTGCGTCTTAAGGCGTGGGAGAGTAAGTCGCTGCCGGGTCCGCTGAAACGGGCGATGTGTAAATGAGATAAACCTTGCAGACAAAGTCTTTTCCTCACAATAGCCGCCTCCGGGCGGGACGTGACTGGCCGTAATTGCCAGTTTGCGACGCAGTCCGGCCCATTGTGGCCGGATTTGTGTTTTCGGGGGTCTCTTTTTGAGGCTTTCGACAAGAATTGACGCGGGATGGAGCAGTCCGGTAGCTCGTCAGGCTCATAACCTGAAGGTCGCAGGTTCAAATCCTGCTCCCGCACCCATCATAAGAGTAGTTTGGCCGTCCTGAGAAATCAGGGCGGCCAAATCGCCTTTTATAACAAGGTTATAGCCGCTCTCATTTTTGCGCGGCTCAAGGCAAATCCGTTGGATGGTCTTCCTCAAGACGGATCGGACCTCGTCAGCATCCGGAGACGGGTCCGAAACCACTTCCACAAGTGAGCCGATAAGCTCGGCATAGAGCTCGCCCGCGTTCGGATGAACGCTCACAACGGGCTCGCTGCCCATTGCCGCAAGTTTGCCCTCGTTTTCGACTTTTTCTGCTTCCAGGGCGACCAGCTTTTGCTTGAGGGCAGTGGTCGCGACTCCTTCAGCAATCGCATCGACAATCCGGTCGATACGCCTGCCGGCTTCAGCGATAGCCTTCTCAAGCTGAAACCGCTCGCTCCCAGTCGCCTTTTGTTGACGAACGAGTTCTGCGTGAAACTCGCGTGCGGCCGCCTTCTGCGCGTCCGGATGAAGCAGAGCGTTGTTCAGTCCTGCAAGGACGCGTTCTTCCAGTTCTTTGGCCGCAATGGTTCGATTGTTCGAGCAGGTACCCTTCTCGCGCCTTGTCGAGCAACCGTACCTGTTCTGAGAGACAATCGACATTGGACCGCCGCACACAGTACATTCCAGAAGCCCCGACAGGAGCCGTGTTGGCCGCTTCGCTCCACCACGTTTGCGGGAGTGCCTTTGTTGGCGAAGCTTCACAGCCTGCCAGAGTTCATTATCAACAATCCGAAGGTCCGGCACCTCATTGATGACCCATTCGCTTTCGGGGTTTGCCCGCATACGCTTCTTGCCGGAGAAGGGATCCGTGACCTTATGCCTGCGGTTCCAGATGCGGCGACCGATATAGAGTTCGTTGTTCAGGATGCCGTTGCCGGCATGCACCTGTCCATTGATCGTTGAGGCGCGCCAATCTGAACCGCGCGGTGCTGCGACACCTTCCTGATTCAACATGGCCGCGATGCTTCGCGGAGATTTTCCTTCAACGAACAGACGCATGATCCGTCTGATGGTCTCAGCTTCTTCGTCGTTGATGGTCAGGATGCCATTCTGTTCACCCGGTAGGATGTCGTAACCGTAGCAATGTCCTCCGGCCGATCTACCTGAATTCACAACACCAGTCTGACCGCGGCGCGTCTTCTTCGCCAGATCGCGCAGGAACATCTCATTCATCACGCCCTTGAAGCCGACATGCATCGAGTCGACTTCTCCTTCGGAAAGCGTGACGATCGACACGCCGTGAAAGGCGAGGATCTTGTAGATTGTGGCTGTGTCGGCTTGGTCGCGGGAAATGCGGTCGAGCGCCTCTGATACAACGACATTGAAGTGACCGTTCGCGGCGCCCCTAATCAGTTCCTGTATACCGGGGCGCGTAACCATTGCGCCGCCCGAGATCGCGCGGTCTGAATAGACGACGGTTTCGGTCCAGGATTTCTGTTCTAGGTGTTGTCGGCAAAGAGCAATCTGGTCTTCGATTGAACGAATAGACTGAAGGTCCGACGAGTAGCGGGCGTAGATGGCGGCTTTTAGGGTCATGACCCTTTCCGATATGCCAACCTCGCATGATATCGCGCAAGCGCTTCGGCGAGATCAATCGCCCAAGATGGGGCTATTTCCCCAGAAAATTCGTCCTCGGGAGGTTCAGTTGGCTTCGCGATCGCCTTTGGAAGGCGACCGCGAGACACGAGTTTGGGGTATTTGCGGTTCACGGTCCGATAGGCAGAAGCTGATCTAGTTCAGCTTCTGACGGTTCCAGACCAGCACGCCGCTGCCATCTTCTTCCTTCTCGAAAAAGGCAGCTCTCAGTGGCTTCTCGAACCCCGGATCATCCAGCTTGACGGCCAGGTATGGAGTTTCGCCATCCTTGCTTTCCTCGCGCCAGGCGGCGCCGAGTTCTGCGCCTCCGGCGAAGATCCGGTAGTCCGGGCCGCCTTCGGCTTTCTCGGTCACCGGGACCATCTGGGCTTTCACATTGATTGTCATGGTCCGGATCGTCCCGGTCCATTTGCCATCCTTCTGGCTGAAGGTGCCAATTGTCGCCATTGCTATTCTCCTTTGCTGGCTCTGGCATGAAGGGCCTTGCGGGCCCGCTTGAACCCGGCATCCGATGCGAGGAAGGTTTCCAGCATGACAGGAACCAGGGTTTCGGGTTTCTCTTCGGCGCCATAGGTCTCGGCATAGATCGCCGCATAGTCGGCAAGCGCGGACGCGAGATCGGGTTCAACAGAGAGGGTCAGTTTGACCGGCGTGCGATCCGGCAGTTGGGCAATGCGAAGGCTCATCAGCGGCCTCCCTGAGAATAAGGCCGCAGCACGAGATCACGCGTCACGATGACCCGCACCGGCCAGCCGGGCCGGATACGAAGGGTCGGCTGGATGCCGAGGTTGCGATCAACGACGCGCTCCCCGGCCTCAGACACGCTGTCGCCGAACCCGCGCCGTATGGCACGTTCGATATCATCCTCGTCTGATCCTAGTTCCGCGCCGATGCCGAGAACGGTCGCAAGACCAGCGGCGACAAATACCCGGTCCCAGTGATGGTCTGTGCGGTCAGAAAGGCCCGCAAAACCCTGCTTGTCTGCGGCAGGTTCAGATATCTGCACAGAACTGCCATCCGGGAAGATCATTCGGTCCCAGATCAATAGTGCGCGCTGCTGGCCGAATGAGATTTCGGACTGGTAGCGCCCGATCAGCCGGGTACCCTGCGGAATGAGAAGATAAGCTCCGGTGACGGTGTCATAGACCGGCTGGGTGACCTGCCCGATGACCGAACCTGGCAGATCCGAGTTGAGGCCTGTCACAAGCGAAGCCGGGATAAGCGTGCCCGCCATGACCTGGTAGGGCGAGACCGGTGTCTCGAGATCATGCGGGTTGTAAATCGCCCCATCGCGTGCCTCGTCCGCGAAGGCGATCTTGCGGGCTTGCAAGTTGTCATCCTTACCTGGACCTGTCGGCAAGGCACCGGCGCTTTGGCTAGCGAGCGCCAGCAGCTCAGAGCCGAACGAGGCCGGAACTCCGGCAGACGGCAGGGATGCCGGCCCGATGCTCGGCCCAGCGCCAATGTCAAAGAATACGGAGGATTTGCCCGCTGCGTCGGCAAGCTTAGCCGCGACAAGACGTTCGGCCCGAAGGGCTTCATCTTCAGGCGAGGGCCTGAAATCATCCGAGGCTGCGACATCCCACTCCGGATCGAGCCCCCATTCGCGTTCCTCCGAAACCACTGTCCCGCCGAGGTCGCCGGCCATGGGTGCGCCAAGCTTTGGCGTTCCGGGCGACGGCGTCCAGGTCGCATACGACGAGGGAAGTTCTGCCAGTCCATCCGGCGCGCGCTTCGTGGCCGTGTTGTAAAGTTCCTGGCGATCCGCGGGATCGGCGGCCTTGGGCGGATCGAGCGCAATGGAGGCGGCAGCAAAGAGCCCCAGCACACCGAGCCCGGCGCCGACCATCAGGACTTTCCGGTTGATCCGTGTGACGGGTCGCGGCCGCGCGCGCAGTTTCAGGGCATCGGCCTCCTGCGGGAAAGGGGCTGGCTCGCTCATCCCTTGCTCCCGAACAGGCTCGCGAGACCAGACCTCGGTTCGCGTTTGCGGATCCGCACCACGGTCTGGGATTTCTCACCAAGGCGAAGCTCAGCGGCCCGGAAGAGATGATCGACAATGTAGTAATTGCCCTTGAGGCGATAATTGACGAGTTCGGCCTCGCCAGAAACGCCAAGGACAAAGAGGGGCGGGGCCTCCATAGTCGACAACCCTTCCGGCATCTGGATGAAAACCTGCCGCCCATCATCGAACACGCGGACGGGTCGCCAGTCTGGACGGTCACCATCGATCAGGTAATCAAAGTCCAGCCGGTCGAGTGCAACACCCGGCATGATTGATGTCTCTTCCCGCGCGAGCGCTACGCTGTTGCGAGAGATGAGTTGCGAGAGCTCGTCGGCCGGATAGCGCCAAGACAACGCCGCCATATAGGTGCCGTCACCGCTCTCCAGTTCCAGATGATAGGTCCGCCGGTCTGTCGCAATCATGAGATTGGTCGAGAGGCCGGCGCCGATCGGTTTGACCAGAACATGTGCGCGTGCTGTTCCGCCTGAACCGGAGGATGTATCTCCCACAATCCAGCGCACCGTATCGCCAGCCGAGACAGAGACCAGCGTCTCGCCGGGCTGCAGCGCAATGTCGGAGACCTGTCCCGGCGCGGCATACAATCTGTACAGCGCCCCTTCTGTATAGGGATAGACCTGAATGGCATTTACATAGCCGTCCACGGACGGTTCGATCCGGGCTTCTGATGTGCCCTTGCGGATCGTCTCGGAGGGCGAGGTATAGACACGGGTTACCGTGCGCTTGACCCCGTCGACCGGTTTCATCTGGCCGGGAAGCGGCAAAGGTGTTGGTGTTTCGACGATCTCGACAGGACGGGGCTCTGCGTCCTCGACCTGCGCGGCGGCGACAAACAGTTCCGGCTCGATCGGCGCGGCCTCCGGAACGCTGGCGCAGGCGGTGGCAAGGGCAAGTGTGGATACCAGTGTGAGAGTGCGGATCATGGGTTGTCTCCTGTGACAAGGTCTTCGCCCCAATTGAGGCTGTGGATGTAGAGGCCGAGCGGGTTGGCGCGGAGCGTCGGCGCATCGCGCGGCGGGGAGTGGATCAGGGTGAAGAGGCCGGTGAACCGTTTGACGCCGGTCAGCGCGCCATTCTCGTAGGTCTTCTCAAGCCAGCGCGCCTGGAAGGACTCGTCCGAGACGCGGACGACACTTACGACATCGACACTGCGCGAGCGACGTCCGATCTCGGCGAAGGGGTCATTGTCGCGGGCATAATCGCTGAGCGTGATGGCGGCCTTGTCGGTCACATAGTCATAGGCCGCCAACCAGTTCTGCCGGACAATGACCGGATCGATGGAAAGACTGCGGACATCGGAGATGAAGTTGGCGAGGTGATGGGCGACTTGCGCATCGGTCGGGTCGTAATTGGCGAGGGCAGGGCCGACGGCTTTCACAGAGCCTGTGTCGTCCACTTCGACCACATATGGCGTCACTGTGGATTGCAGGCTGCGCCAAACAAGGGCGGCTGAAGAGGCCGTCAGAAGGACCAGCAACCCGAGTGCCATCAGCCGCCAGTTCCTGGCCTGTACGCGGGCAGATCCGATCCGGTCATCCCAGATCTGGCCGGCTTTCTGGTAAGGCGTTTCGGGATGCGGGCTTTGCCCGTAATGGGTGGAAGTTCGCCTGAACATGGGATCAGTCCTCGTCTCTTTGAAGTTTCGGGTTCTCACCAGCCATGCCGCGGTCGCCATCTTTCAGAGCGTGCACAGTGATCGCGCCGGCATGCTGCAGGCGTTGTTCTGTGCGCAGGCGCCGGGCCCAGGCCGGGCTTGAACCGCTGGTTCCGGCATCGCTGACGCCCGTAGATGCTGTGCTCCCGCCGGTTGCCGCAAAGGCGGCTTCACTGCCGCGCCTGTAAGCATTTCGGGCGCCTTGCAAGGGCCGTCCGGCCATGCGCCGCATGGCGTCCGAGCCAGCCTGCGCCATACCTGTGGCTCCAGCGAGATGCCCGCGCCAGCCGGTGGCGCCGGAACCAAGCCGTCCAAGGTCATACGAGGTGCGAGCCGCGCCCGACATTGAGGCCCCGGCCTTGACCGCTGCCGACGCCCCGCCAATTGCGGCGCGTCCAGCAGCGATTGTGCCTGTGCCTGCGAGGATCGCGCCCGCACCCACAGCGGCTGTTGTGCCGACGACCGAACCGGCGCCAAGCTGCGGTGCCCCGGTGACAAGGCCTGACGCAATGCCCGGTGCGAACACGCCCATCCAGAGAAAGACGATGGCGGCCAGAACGGTCCCCATGACTTGCGCAAGGGTGACGTCGCCCGGGCCGGTGAAAGCATCGGTGATGGAGGTAAAGAGGGTCGAGCCGATGCCAATGACGACAGCGAGGACCATGAGCTTGATACCGGATGTGACGACATTGCCGAGGACGCGTTCGGCGAGAAAGCTGGTCCTGTTCCAGAGCGCGAACGGGATCAGCACGAACCCAGCCAGCGTCGTTAGCTTGAACTCCAGGATCGCCACGAAAAGCTGCACCGCGAGTACGAAGAAGGCGACGAGGATGATCGCCCAGGCAAGAAACATTACGGCAATCAGGATGAAATTGTGAAAGAAGCTGATCGGGCCGAGCATGTCGCCGATTTCGGCCAGCAAGGGTTCTGCCGCCTCGAACCCAACCCCGGCAATATAGCCCGGTCGCATAAGGTCGCCTGCCGTCAGCGTGCTGGAGCCCGCCTTCACACCGAGGCTCGCGAAGCTCTCGAACACGATGTTGGCGAGCAGGGTGAAGTTGCCGATGATGAAGGCGAAGAAGCCGACATAGAGCACCTTCTTGAGGAGGCCCGACATGACGTCGGCATTCTGCGACAGCGCCCAGAAGAGACCGGCGAGCGTGATGTCTATGACTATCAGTGTGGTTGTCAGGTAAGCGACATCGCCGGCAAGCAGGCCGAAGCCTGAATCGATATAGGCAATGAAGGTTTCGAGGAACCGGTCGATGACGCCCATCTCTTCCATGACGGGTCAGTCTCCGAGGAAGGATTTAAGACGGGCCCGGCCGCGTTCGGCCTCTTCAAGCTCACGTGCCCGGTCGAAGGCTATGGCCCGGTAATGGGCGGCCATCAGCGCTTCCATCTGGATCAGCTGTTCGGCCGAGAGTGCACCGATCTGGTTGCCGGCCTGCAGGGCCTGGAGATTGCCGATGGCTGTCTGGCTCTCATCCACCAAGCCGGTCAGTGCCTCGGAATCCTCGGCATTGTTGCGCACGGTCTCAGCGACCATGAGGAGCGTGTGCTTGTGGGCATTGCGCGACTGGCGCCAGCGGGCGCGCGCATCCTCTACAAGTACATCGGACTGAGGCGGTGTGTCGCCATAGGTTTCAGGATAGAGGTTCTCATACTCCTCCTCGACCTCCTCGACGCCGTAGCCAATCCCTTCGGCGTCGCGCATGAGTTCTCCGATGCGGCGGATGCGGTCGGCAATGATGGCGCGGGCAACTTCGACAGGCAGGGTTTCCAAATCCCGCGCCATTTTCTCGATCATGTCGATCTCATGGGTGAGCTGGCGAACCTGGTTATCGATTTCCTGAAGTGCCCGTACGGCCTGCAAGATGTTCTGGGCATGATTGGCCGGGTCATAGACTGCGAGCTGTGCGGCTGCTGGCGGGGTCAGATATACGGTTACGGGTGCTGCGCAGACAAAGGCAGACACTACAATGGAAAGGGATAGGCGTTTCATGATCGGGACTCCTATTCGGCAGCCATCTGGGCGGGGGATCGGCCAGCGGCATCCGGCCAGTCGCCGAGCAGGTCAGCGGCCCAGCCGAGCTGTTTCAGCTCCAGCCAGCCCTGGGCGAAGCCCGCGCCTGCGCCGGCTTCAAGAAGCCCATCCATCTGCTTCTGGTCGGCAGGGGAGGCGGCGCCGCAAAAAGCGAGCGCGACTTCGCCAAGGCCAAGCTCGAACAAGCGGCAGCCAAGCGGCGAGGTATAGTAATAGTCGCGCTTCGGTACGGACTTCGCGATGATGTCGATCTGACGATCATTGAGGCCGAAGCGGCGATAGACAGATTGTGATCCCGGCTCGAGCGCGCGCTCATTCGGCAGGAATATCCGCGTCGGGCAGGACTCGATCAGGGCGGGCGCAATGGAGGCGCCTTCAATGTCAGCAAGCGACTGGGTCGCAAACATGACCGCAACATTCTTCTTGCGTAGCGTTTTCAACCAGTCGCGCAGCCGCGCCGCAAACACCGGATGATCCAAGAACAGCCAGGCCTCATCGAGAATGAGCAGGGTGGGCTTGCCATCGAACCGGTCTTCCAGCCGGTGGAAGAGATAAGTAATGACCGGCGCGACCGCAGACGGCGTCTGCATCAGCTCGTCCATCTCGAAACAGGCTACAGATGACAAGTCGAGGTCTTCGGCATCGCTATCGAGCAGGTGCCCATGGGCGCCTTCCAGCGTGTAGGGATGGAGCGCCGCTTTCAGCGTATCGGATTGCAGGATCAGGCTGAGCCCTGTCAGCGTCCGTTCGGCAACAGGCGCTGAAGCCAGTGACTGCACCGCGTCCCACAAGACGGACTTCAGGTCCGGCGTGACCGTCACGCCTTCGGCTTCGATCAGGCCGAGCAGCCAGTCTGCGGCAAAGCTCGCGCCGCGCTCGGTATCGATGTCTTTCAGAGGTTGCAGCGCCGGACGCTCATCGCCCGCGAGCGGCAACCAGGTGCCGCCCATGGCGAGCGTCACCGCCCGCACCGAACGGCCCTTGTCGAAGATGAAGGCCTGCGCGTCCTCGTATCGTTGCCATTGCGCCGCGAGGAGCGACAGGAGCACCGATTTGCCGGAGCCTGTCGGGCCGATGATCAGCGTATGGCCGACATCGCCGACATGCAGGTTGAGCCGGAACGGCGTGGTGACTTCGGTCTGCGCCTCAATGAGGGCGCGGTCACCAAGATGGCTGTTCCATTGATCGCCCGCCCAAACCGAGGAGATAGGGGTGAGATGGGCAAGGTTCAGCGTATGCAGGATGGGCTGTCGGACATTGGCGTAGACATGGCCGGGCAGGGAGCCGAGCCAGGCTTCAACTGCGTTGAGGGTTTCCCTGATCGTGGTGAACCCGCGTCCATTGATCACGCGCTCGACCGCGCGATTGCGGGCTTCGACCTCTTCACGCGTCTCGCCCATCAAGGTCAGCGTGGTCGTGACATAGCCATAGGAAACGAGGTCGGAGCCAAGCTCCTGAAGCGCCGCATCGGCATCAGCGGCCTTGTTGTCCGCATCATTGTCGAGCAGGGCAGCCTGTTCGTTAAACAGCGTTTCGCGGAGAACTGCGCCAACGGATTTGCGCTTCGCAAACCAGTGTCGGCGCTTCCTGGCCAGGAGCTTTTCGGCTTCGGCCTTGTCCATGGCGATGTAGCGCGTCGTCCAGCGATAGGAGAAGCCGAGCCGGTTGAGCTCATCCAGCATGCCCGGCAGAGTTGATGTCGGAAAGCCGAGCAGGGTCAGCGTTGCAAGATGAACATTGCCAATGCGAGGCTCAAGTCCGCCATCGAAGGATTCGTCGGCAAGCACGGCATCCAGAAAGACCGGCAAGTCTGGCACAGCGACCGGATGGCGTTTCGATGAGATGCAGGCATGGAGATAGGTGAGCGTCTCTGCATCCGAGAGCGGATGGATCTCATCCAATGCTGTCGAGAGCAGGTCCAGCGTCTGCGCGGCGCGTGTCCGGAATTGCTCGAGCCGCTGGCGCCAGTCTTCGCCGTCCCGCTTTTCGGGCCGTTCGATCAGCGCCTTCTCCGCCCGGCCCGTCGCATCGGCCGGCGGGAGCCAGAGCAGGGTGAGGTAGTAGGTGCTTTCGTACCTTGCCCCGGTCTCTTCGCCAGATGCGCGCCGCTCTTGCTCGATCAGCCAGGCTGCCGCATCGCCGAACGCACTTTCGGGTAAACTCTCGGCCTCCTGCCGGACCGCTTCAAAGAACAGCGCCCAGCCCGATCCGAACCGGCGGAGCACATTGTTGACCCGCGCCGTCACCGCAACGAGTTCGGCTTCCGTTGAGCTTTCAAGGTCGGGGCCGCGATAGCGGAAGCTTGTCTGGAAGGCGCCGTCCTTGTTGAGGACGACGCCCGGCGCGACGAGGCACGCCCAGGGGAGGTAGTCTGAGAGGTGTGCCGGTTTCGCCGCGTATTCGGAAAGGTTCAGCATGAAAGATGTTCCTTGTGACGGGCAGACCGGATTGCGACGGCGAGAAAATCCGGATCGGACCGGGCCATGAGGACGGCGAGCGAGTGTCCCGCCACCCAGACCACAAGCCCCGGTATCCAGAGCCGGAAGCCGAGGGCCAAAGCGGCTGACAGCGTCCCGATGGCGATGGCGGCCGAACGTGGCGCGCCGGCCATCAGGATGGGTTCGGCGAGCGAGCGGTGGAGGGGGATCTCGTAGCCGTCGAGCATCAGAGCACCGCGCCGCCGCCGAAGCTGAAGAAGGTCAGGAAGAACGATGTGGCCGCAAAGGCGATCGACAGGCCGAACACGATCTGGATCAGTTTGCGGAATCCGCCAGAGGTCTCTCCGAATGCGAGCGTCAGCCCGGTCAGCGTGATGATGATCACCGCGACAATCCGGGCGACCGGGCCTTCGATCGATTGCAGGATCTGGTCGAGCGGGCCTTCCCAGGGCATGCCCGTGCCCGCGGCATGGGCGGGGAGCGATATCATGCTCACCGAAGCCAGCAGTACGCCGGCGTGAAGCGATCGGTTGAGGGCCTTTATCTGGTCGTAGAACATCGGTCGGTCTCCTTAATTGACAATGTTGAGAAAAGGGGCAGCCAGCGGCTCGGTTCGGTATTCGGCGCCGTCAAAGCCGGTAATCCGGAGTGCCTGCTCGACGCGGCGCGCGCCGCTCGCGCGGGACATGAAGACGATCACGTCGACCGCTTCGCCAATCAGGGCATGGGGAAGGGCAGTCGTCGCTTCCTCGACCAGCTGTTCGAGCCGCGTGAGTGCGCTGGAGGCTGAGTTCGCATGAAGCGTGGTGATCCCGCCCGGATGGCCGGTATTCCAGGCCTTGAGAAGGTCGAGCGCTTCGCCGCCGCGCACCTCGCCGACGATGATCCGGTCAGGTCGGAGCCGCATGGTTGAGCGCACGAGATCGCGGAGTGTGATGCCGGACCGGTGCGTCCTGAGCTGCGTCACGTCCTCTGCTGAGCAACGGAGTTCGCGCGTGTCTTCCAGGATGATGATCCGGTCCTCTGAAAGAACCGGTTCGGACAACAAAGCATTGGCAAAGGTCGTCTTGCCCGAGGATGTCCCGCCGGCAACAACTATATTGAGCCGGTCTTCCAGAGCCTGCCGCAGCCCGACACAGAGCGTTGGCGTCAGCGCGCCGGTTTCGACATAGGTGTCGAGTGCAATGGGCTGGCCCGCAGGCTTGCGGATCGCAAAGCAGGGCGCTTCAGACACCGGCGGTAGAATACCTTCGAACCGCTCGCCAGAGCCCGGCAGTTCAGCAGACACTATGGGAGAGGCCCGGTCGCAAGCCTCACCGACAGAGGACGCGACCAGCCGGATGATCCGTTCGCGTTCAGCACGGCCGAGCGTCTCTGATGCCCGGCGCAAACCAAAGCCTGCCTTCTCGACCCAGACCGAGCCATCCGGATTGGCGAGGATTTCGATCGTGTCCGGCGCTGCCAATGCCGCGCCGACCGGACCGTCAAAGGCCGTACGGAGCATCGCCGTACGGCGCGTCTCGGTCTCGCTGGGCTGGGGCAGGGCAGACATGGCGGCAAGTGGTCCTCATCGGTGATGGGACCAGCATCAGGGCACTCAACAGTGCTGCACAGTTGGGGCCGGAGGACCTTACAGGAGGTTGGGTGAGCTGGACCGACGATCGGGGACAGACAATGCTGGCAAGACAAATTTCTATTTATGAGAGATTGTTGGTGGAGTGTGCGAAGATGCCGGATTAGTGTGGTCGAGTGGGAGGGAGCAAATGATCAAGCTGGACATGTTCCATGTCGATCTGGGCGCGTCGATCTTGATGCAGTTCCAGGATAACGCGCAGCGTCCAATAAATATCTTGGCCGACGCGGGAGTGCATGGTGGAGGCTTCGCGCACGACTATATCCTGCAGAAACTACGGGGTGCGTTGAATACTAGAGAGGATGACCCCATTCGACTCAACCTGTTGATCGGTACCCACTATGATTCCGATCATCTCAACCGGATGGTGGCGATTATTGAGTCAGAGCAAGTCAGTATTGATGAGGCTTGGATGCCGCCAGTTGCTGACGATACTGAAGAAACGATTCCCGAGCGTCCACTCGAAGACAGCAATCTACTAGCTATCAAGTTCGCACGGGATTTCGATGCGGATCCCGAGCAGAAACGGCAACCGACACTAGAGCGATACCTTGCCGAACAAAAGCGGCGCGTTCTCGACATTCGCCGGGTCGCCGACGATTTGCAGACCGCCATAGAGACTGGCGATGGAGATATTCTTCTCTTTGCGCGCAACCATGAGGAGGCTGATCGGGAGGCCGGACGTCGCCAGTGGGATAATATGCCGCCCGATCAGTTCTTCCTGCAAGAAATCGCGGACATAGATGAAAGACTGCTTGAACGAGACACATCCGTTCCAATAGACCACGCCGCTTTCGCGGTAACGGACGAGCCGGTAATGCTCTATGAGCCCTTGGATGAAGGGACCGCCGACTTTCTTGATCCTATCCGAGCCGAGGATCCCCTTGAGTATCTCGCCTGGAGAATCCACACCCGCGCGCCGATCCGACTAGGCTTCGAACCGATTATCGGGGCCATCCAACCGACGACTGCGCTGACACGTCTCGATCTGTTGCGTAAGTCGCATGCTAAGAACGCCATTAATGCGGCGCAACTGAACAAGGTCGTTATCGCTCTAAAAAAGAAGAAGGTTCCGATGTTTGCGCGCTCCATTCAGGATGGCGTGCCGCGGCGCTTTGCGTGGCACGGAGCCAGCGAAAGTCTTGTTGGTGCAAAAAGTGGTGCAGGCGATGGTCTCGAACTCATTCTGCTCGCCCCATCAAACGGCCTAATCGACAAGCATCGCGCGAAACTTCCTGTGGCACGCCAAATTGCATTTGCGCTCTACAAGACAATTCCACTGAAGAGCATTACCGAGAGCAATCAGCTCAGCTATGTGATCCATCTTCGTTCCGATGAGCAGGGTATCCTGATCTCCGGCGATACAGGATGCGTGGACTTCAAACCATCAGGTAACAAGCCCTACCACCGGCAACTGCTTGATGCGATGCACCCATTGAATGTCGTTCAGATTGCCCACCATGGTGGTAATAATACCCATTTCTACCGCGTCCTCGAACAGTGTAAGGGCAAGGTCGACCTGCAGAGCGCTTTTATGCTCCTGTCCCATGAAGTGCGTTCACCCTACCGGCCGAATGATGTCTTCCGCATTTTCATCGAGAATATCGCTACACCGCAAAGCGGACCTGAATTGCTCTTCACCAGCGCTCCGCGCTTAGCCGCGGTCAAGGGCTTTGAACGCCTGATAGCGACACCAACTAAACCTCCCGGAGACAGCGGGGATGTTGGTCTTGAATTTGACAACGGGGTTTGGACGGTCGTTGCGCATGCGATTTCGGGAAGTAATCTAAAGTAATGCTGCTATTTTGCGGAGGATAACTAAGCTTCGATCCTTAGTTCCAGATGTGCGGATTGGAGCGGTCGACAACCCGCTTGGTCAGCGCCTCTAACTCAGTTCGAGCCCGCGCCGCATCTGCCTGTGTTTCGAGCGGGTTCTTGCCCGGCCGCTGTCTCAACCATTCGAAAATGAACTCGATTAGCAGGTCTGTTTGAAAGGCGATGCCTGTCTCTAGTTTCTCGATCTGATCTTCGACTCGTTCCAGCCGCTGAATAATCGCCGCATCGGGCCGGTCTTCAGGCGGTGTAAACAACAGGGTCAAAGCTTCGTCGACCAGCGTGCCGACGTGGACACCATGTTCGGCAGAGAACTGCTTCACTTTGCGATGGTTCGCCTCTGACACGCGGATATGAAGTCTGGGATTGCGTGGCATACCCTAAAGCTCCCGTCCGCCATTTTCCTGGACTTGAAGGTAATAGCGCGCGATCTGGTCCTGAATGCTGCCGCGCTGCTGCGGCGCGTGCTCTTCATCCGTCGCAATATCCTGCGAGATCCCATCCTCATCGCCGATGTCAGGGCCAATCGATCGCGTCAGCCCGCCTGACTCCCCGTCAGCGTGCGACACTCCAGATCGGTGATAGCCGCTCAGCCGAGACGTATCCGCATCGGCAGCAGCAATCGGCAGTGCACCAACCCGCTCGATGAAATTCCTATCTTCATAGTAGCGGAGTTTCTTTGCGCGGATCGGCGGATGGCTCGCCAGAAAGATCAGCGCATCATCGGCCGGCATCTGCATTACTTCGCCAGGCGTCAGAAGCGGACGCTGAGTTTCCTGCTGTGAGACCATGACATGACTGAGCCAGGGCGCGAGCCGATGTCCCGTATAGTTCTTCTGGTTTCGCTGCTCCGTCGTGGTGCCAAGCATGTCGGAAATACGCTTGGCCGTGCGCTCGTCATTCGTCGCGAAGGCGATCCGGACATGGCAATTGTCGAGGATCGAATTGTTCTGCCCATAGGCCTTCTCGACCTGGTTCAGGGACTGGGCAATCAGGAAGGCACGGATCCCATACCCAGCCATGAAGGCCAGCGAACTCTCGAAGAAGTCCAGCCGTCCGAGCGCCGGGAATTCATCCAGCAACAACAGGGTCTGCCGACGGTCCTGCCCATGTGGCAACTCTTCACAAAGCCGGCGCGCAATCTGGTTGAGGATCAACCGCATCAACGGCTTGGTCCGTGAGAGATCAGACGGCGGAACGACTAGGTAGAGCGATGCTGGAATCTCTCCCCGGAACAGGTCCTCGATCCGCCAATCCGAGCCGGATGTCGCCCGCTGCACGACCGGGTCGCGGTAAAGCCCCAGGAACGAGATCGCCGTCGACACGACCGACGACTTTTCATTCTCAGACTTATTCAGGAGTTCTCGCGCTGCTTCCGCCACAACCGGATGCGTCAATGGCCGGTCACGGCTTCCCAGATGGTTCGCCTCAAGCATTCGCTCCAGCGTGTCATCGATCGGCCGGGCCGGATCGGACAGCAGGGTCGCCACGCCCGCGAGCGACTTATCATCTTCAGCGTAGATAACATGCAGGATTGCACCAACCAGCAGTGAATGCGCCGTCTTGTCCCAATGACTTCGCCGCTCGAGGGATCCATCCGGATCGACCAGAATGTCTGCCACATTCTGCGCATCCCGAACCTCGTGCGCGCCGAGCCGCACTTCCAGCAGTGGATTGAACCGCGAACTCGACAAATCCGTCGGATCGAAACGGACACAGCGAGAGAAGCTCGATCGCCAATTCGATGTCAGTGCCCAGTTCTCTCCCTTGATGTCATGAATGATCGCATTGCCGGTCCAGGAAAGAAGGGTAGGGATCACCAAGCCCACACCCTTGCCCGACCGGGTTGGCGCAAAGGCCATTACGTGCTCGGCGCCAGCGTGCCGGAGATAGCGTCCGTTGAACTGTCCCAGCACCACACCTGACGAGCCAAGCAGGCCGGATAGTCGGACATCCCGAACCGATGACCAGCGCGCGGAGCCATAAGTCGTCGCGTTCTTCTCGCGTCTTGCCCGCCAGAGCGACGCGATGATCGCCATCACAATCCCGGCGATGCCGCCCAGCGAGGCAATCAAACCCGCACGCGCAAATACATTCGGCGCATAAGCGTCATAGGCATACCACCACTGGAACAGCCGCCAGGGTTTGTAGACAGGCTGACCCGCTAGTTCGAACCAAGGACCGCCCAAGCGAGGCTGATGGTCAAGAACCTCCGCCACCCATTGCGTCGCGATCCACACCGAACAGGTGATTAGCAAAAGCGTCAGCAGAAACTGGCCAAGGAGGAACTTGGTGGGAGTGATGAAAAAAATTCTCGTTCGACAGGCTGAAAAGTTACTCTCTTTCGCCGTTTCGAACCGATGGATTTCGCGGGATGAAGAGGGAACAAAAACTCTTCATTTAGGATGAACTCAGCTTTCCGATCACATTCGAGAAGCTAGGTGATCCGCTTTTCTCTACTCACCAGAACGGTGAGGTGGGCACAAGCTAAGATGATTTATCTTTCCAAACGCAGAGCATACAGATCAGAAAGACAAAAATCAGAGTGATGATGTAGCTACCGAGGTCACCGGATGTGCCTGGCAGGATTTCTAATCTGGTGCCACCAGCAACTACGATTCCGCCAAAAGTGGCGTACCCCAATCCGGCCAATAGAGTGAGGCGAAACATTGATCGGTAAAAGAACTTGGGATTATTCATCAATAGAAATATGCTGGCCATCGCTCCAAAGATAGCTCCGATAAGCGCTGACACGCCAAACGAAAAACCAAATTGAGTTTTTAGTATCACAGCTAGAATTAACCAGCAGCCAGCTCCGACCAAGACCGACATGGTCACCCAATCGGTGGACAACTTGCCTTTTGGCTCAACATTATCTGCTAGGCGCGCATGAAGCATCTCACCTGTAAGGTCGCCTAGTCTGCGTTCCATCTCTGAATCGCCATCGACCAAAGATGCGAATTGTTTGCATTCGACACGAAGGACTTCCAAGTCCGTGGCCGCGCGCACAGTGGCCGTACGGGGCTTGAATGGCTTATGAGCTGCTAATTCTCCGACGGTATCTGGGGCCGCTTTTTCGTCTCGAACTGATCCATTAATCAGTACATCTACTTTTCCAGAAATCAGAAAGTAGACGTGATTGTCGGCGCAGCCTTGGGTGATAATTTCGCTACCTTTGCGAAAGTGCTGGAAGGCCCCTTCATCAAACAAGTTTTCGACGAGATCAGAGTCACCAGACACCAATCGATTGCTCGCTAATACACGCCTAATCCGGCTCTCGTGCTGGATTTTGTCGAGCTCTGTAGGGTTCTCAGCTTTTGACTTCATGCTGATCATTTTCAAGAGCTTCGTCGGTTCAAGCACGCCGTCACCTCATCAATGTTCTTTAGTTTGAGACTGTAACTGCTCAGATTAGTTATCGCCCTTCCTGATCTTGGGCGAGGATTGAAACCGTAGTTTCGTAAATAGTAAAAGAGCATCGCTTGACGAACTTCCAAGCATAGTTCGCCATCAATCATATTGTACTCATATTCGAGGCGGTTCCGCTGACGTTCCTCGAGCTCTTCGTCTACTGTTAGGATGACCGGAACAAAGGTATTCCACGCTTCATCTTTAGGCGCGTTGGCCGGGTGATGATTAAGTGTACGTATGGTTTCCACTCGGGAAAGCACAAAATCTGAGTAGCGTTCTTTGTCGATATCGAATGCACGCATGTGCCATCGATGGCCGTCAGTCGCCATTGCGTGTGGCTGCAGATGGCGCTCTGCTTCTGCCCCCGAACTTAGCGATACATAACGGGCGGCTATAGGCCTTCTGCTTTGAATCGAGTCCAAGACTGATCGCAGTATTTCCCGTTTGATTGGTCGTGATGATATTCTAACCGCGTCCGCAGTGGGCACTATATCAATCCAAACTTCATCGCGTTCCCGGTAGCCCAAGATCAACATTTCGAGCTGAAGTAAATATTCCGAAGCGTCGCCTTCGATAAATTGGGGACAAAATCTTGGAGATGGTACGTACGTCTTCAGCCGAGTGTCGTAGATCATGTTGCCTGGGCAAGTATCCGCGTATCCGCTTAGGTCTTTGGTCGCCTGCTGAGGAGAAATCTCGAACTGCTCCTGTAGCCGCCTTCGGCCGATGCTTCGTTCCCACAACAAATTGAATTCAATGAACATAAAGCGGCGCCGAACGGCTGCTTTTGGATCTTTGTTGGTCACAACCTGGATACCCCACAAATATTGGCTTCAGAAGCGATTCGAAGCTATTGACATAAAATAGCATGATCCTATTTAATAGCAATATACACGGAAGTTGGGGCTGATGGCAGATTGCCACAGCAGAATGCGAAGAGGTGATCGGCTATGTCCTGGAACGAACAAGCGGCGCGCGCGCGTATACGGGCGCTAATAGATGATGCTCCGACTGTCGAAGTTCGGCGGTTCGCTGACGAATATTTTCCTCAGTATCAACGCCGCAGGCAGAAACTCGTAGAAGATGGCGGCAGAACTACTCAACCGCTGTTTGACCTGCCAAAAGGTACGGCGGTCACGGTCGACACAGTTCAGGTTTACATCAAGATCACAAACTATGATGAGTACCGACTGTCAGAAGGACGCGAAACTGAAGCCAGTCATGAACGAGCTCTACGGTTCCTTCACCTTTACTACAGCGCCTGTGATCGTGTGACTGAGCGGTCGCCCGCTCAACGCATAGATTTCCACGGATCGAGGATGCACGCGGTTGTCCTTGATCGGTCCGGCACGGGCGTCACTCGGGAAACACTCGACGAGGCATTCGACTTCATTCGAGACTTTCGGGCTGTAGCTGATGAAGCGAACAAGGCACTTGCGAATAGTAACCTGACAGCGCGTTTTAGAATTGGCGTCGATATTGGGCGCTGCGTCGCAATCAACAATGGCACGGCGCTTGAACAGGAGCCGCTCTTTCTGGGAAGTGCCGCAAACCATGCCGCAAAGCTTGCCGATGGCGACCAGCCTGGAATTTACCTGTCAGACCGGGTGCGCGCTATGCTGAGCCTCACTCCAATGGGTGAATTGGTATTTTCCGACCAACTCAATGAAGATTATTTCCAGGAAGTTTCACGCAGTAGGCTCTCCACGGATGAAGGTCTACCTCGTTCTATTCTTACGGAATGGCAGGATGAAGTCCGCAAAAGCGAAGCGATGGATTTCACTGACCCAAGGTTTGCGTTCCACCACAAAGAACCGCCGCTGAGTGACATCAAGTTTGAAGATTTGTCGCCAAGCAACTCCATTCGAATGGCGCTACTTTCGACTTATGCAGATATTTCAGGCTACACGGCTTACATCGACAGCTGCATAGCAGCTGGAGAGATTGCTGACGCAGTGAAAGCCCTGTTTGTCATTCGAGCAGAGCTGCAAAACGTGTTCGAGCACGATTTCGGAGGCCGGAAAGTCAGGTTCATTGGTGATTGCATTCACGGCGTACTAGCTGAGGGGACGAAGCTAGATACTGACATGCGCGCTACCGTCGAGAGTGGGGCAAAATGTGCGGGTGGGCTGCACTCATCATTTTCGCTCTGTCAGCAAGAGTTGAAATGCGTCGATCAGCTTGGACTCAATATCGGAATGGAAGTTGGCCAAACACCTGTTACTCGTATTGGAATTCGAGGCATCCGCTCAGTAAGAATTGCATCCAGTGTTGCGACAACTTTGTCCGAACAGATGCAATCCGATTGCGAGGAAAGGAACCAAAGCAAATTTGGGCCAACTGCCATGCGACACCTTCCCGCGAAGTTGCGTGATCTGTTTGGAGATGATGGCGTTGCATCCGATATTTCTTTTTCTGAAGTTGCTACGGCACTTTCTGACTTTAGTGCAGAACCTGCGGCACCAGCATATCTTCGGTCACACACGCCGGCCAGGACAGAGCCGCCGCGAGCCCACTGCACTCACAGATGAATAGCCTTGAATACCTTGCTGCAAACAATCCAGCATGGAGTTACATATCGACCGTCGATCCCGAGGCTATCCAAACGAAATGTCAGCCATGCGGCATTGATGGTGCTCCAACACGTGAATATGCTCTGAAAATAGAACTTGTTGCCGCCAAACGCATTCAAGTTCGCGAAGATCCCCAACATGCCTTGTTGCCTGCTTGTTGTGTAGAAAGGCATATAAATCCGAATTCGTCGTTTTGCCTTTTTCTGAATTCAACGGCTCAAATTTACGATCATGACCAAGCCAATGAATGGTGGGGCGCACTTAGATGGTTCCTCGCGCGGCAGGATTACGCTTCAAAGCGCCGCCTTTGGCCTGTTGATGGAGGACTCTGCCACGGGGACGCCGCTGAGGTACAGTTGGCTATGGAGTCTCTCACCCTGCCTGACGGCTGGCTTGAGGAAATTCGCTATTCGATTTTCCGACATTCCGGCTGGCTGGCTGGAACTCTCCCGCGGTTGACGAAAGACAAGTCCCGGGTTGTGAATGTGCG
This sequence comes from Henriciella litoralis, assembly GCF_002088935.1. Taxonomy (NCBI): domain Bacteria; kingdom Pseudomonadati; phylum Pseudomonadota; class Alphaproteobacteria; order Hyphomonadales; family Hyphomonadaceae; genus Henriciella; species Henriciella litoralis. The sequence goes on along the minus strand of NZ_NCSS01000006.1, from coordinate 1,305,084 downwards.
CGAACCTTGCCCACGAGGATGCAAGAGAAAGCACCACCCACTTCAAAAAAAGTCGTGTGATGTTCAACTTTGTATTGATGGTTGCCACAGGCAGCACAAGAATATCCTGCGTGCGGAATGTCCAAACCGATCAATAATTGAGCGGTTGGTCATATTGGAGCATGAACGAAGGAGGCGGGAGAAGAAGTTCATTCAAGATCTGATCGCAACCGGCGTGAAGTGCTGCAACACCATGAAGTATTGTCCTCTGCGCGACAGTTTCTCGAACGGCTGACCAGTACTCCGCCCATTTTGGTCGAGTGCTGCTGCCGCATTAGCGAGTAACTGATCGATAGTTCGTAAGATTCCAACCTATGCGGTGTTCAGACCGTAGAAGCGATACGTGATGACCGTAGAACTTCATATGCCCCCCCGATACGGGCACCAAGGTGAAGTGATCATCTGAAACAATTATTGCAAAGCGCCCCTGAGCGAGGTCGAGGTTGCGCGCGTACCTCCCTTGGACACTTTCGCCAATCTTGATATCGTCGTACGGTAATTTTAATCGCTTAACTTCGCTCGCTACCGCAGTTTGAAATTCTTCTCTCCTGAGACGCTCAGCGTCTTCGCGTGCCAGCTGTCCATTTTGATCCAGCGCATACCCTTTGCTCTGCAACCAAGCCCTCCGGATCTTGAGCGATTTCCGGAGTTCGTCCGCAAACGGTCCCGCTGAGCCCTCCAGCAGCTCGGTGTCCATCCGATCAAGCCATGTTTCGGCATGCCGCTCGGGCAGCTTTTCAAGAGGTAGCCAGGAGCGAACATTGATTGCGAGGGTCTGACTCCTCGCTTCAACTTGAAGGGCGCGCTCCTCGAATTTGCCTGGGATAGACCACGTCCCATCCGTATTCCTGTCGACAACACCGAGCCTTCTCAGCGCTTCCAACCGTCGTTTGTGGGCAAGCCGGAACGCCGGTGAACTAGTCGGGTCCACTGCTGAGTGCAAGTCGTCCGAATACACGCCGCCGTTTCGCTCGGCGATCGCAGCAATCGTCCGATCCGCAGGCTTCGGTTCAACGGCTTTGCGCGCCACAGACAAAAAGCCGCCCGCCTTCGGCAATTGACCCGCTTCCTGTTCGGTCATCTCTACTGACCAAACCCGACCATCGAGGCCTTCGATCAGTGCCGTTGTTCCATTCCGCAATTCGTCACCCGGCAAGGTGGCGGCCAGCCGTCCCAGGATTTCGCCAGCGGAGCTCAAATCACGGGGCAGGGCATGGAGACGCGACGCATCGATTTTCCGGCCCTCAAGATTGGCAAGCGACCGAACCATGTCTCCGCGCCTGCCGAGGGCCCGCAGCGTATCCTGCCAACCGTCTTGCATAGCCCAGCTGCCCTTCTCGTGTCGTGCCGCAAGGTCGAGCGTTTTCAGAAACCGCAGACGCCGCTTAACGACCGCACCATCGAACCTCGATAATCCGCCGCGTTCACTCTCTGGTGTGTAACGACCATCGGTCAGCGACCGCGCAATGTCATGATCGATCGCCGTAAGCGCCTCACGTTCGGCATCGTTCGACCTCGCCGCAGCCATTTCCCGCAGCCGCCGCTGGCCAAGCTCGAGCGTTACGAGCTCCTGCGCCCGCGCCCGAAATCCGTGCGTGATGTACTTGCGGTCCATCAGCAGCTCTCCATTTCGCGCATTGCCGCCGCGGATCACGATATGAACATGCGGCTGCGCTGTGTCGTGATGGTTGGCAGCCACCCAGTCGAGCCGGCGGCCGAGATCCTTCTCGACCTGGCTCATGAACTCCCGCGTGAACCGCGTCAGATCCTTCATCCGCTCGGCATCCTCCGGAGAGACGATCAGCCTGAACTGCCGCCTGTCTTCAGAAGCGCGTTCGTTAAACGATTTAGCATCGGCCTCATCGACGCTCCGGTCATAGAGCTTTCCGCGCTCGCCCTCGCGCCCGGCACCTTCGCGGCGGATGTAGGCGACGTGCTTTGTAAAACTCGCCGCGCCGGTCGGGCCTGCCCGCGCAATATGGACTTTCACAATGACGCGCCGGGCCCGCTGGTTTGACCAATGGCCAGCAAGGGCGGCCTGTACTTTTCCACGCCCTGCATGACGCACAGCGCCCGGTGCCAGGGATTTGCGGCCACGGCTGCCAAGCCGCCCCTTCGCGACGACACGTTTCAGCCGCTTCAGCTGGGTCTTTACCTTGCCCTGCGACCTGATCTTCCCGAGTCGAGGAACGAAGTCGAAATCGTCGCTCATGGCTCCTAGCGCGCAGCGGATTGCAAATCCGTGCACCCGTCTTCCGGCGCCGGGTCACACAAAAAAGGATGTGCAGACAATGGGTTAAGTGTCGCCGGGTGACACTCCCTTAATCTTGCCCTCCGGGACACAGAATCCATTCCCGTCCCGCTATCTATCGCTTTGACGGTCGCCTGAACCTCAGCCGACCGGTCGCCATAAGTCCATATGGACCTGGCGACGCCAATGATGCGCGCGCCGTCCTGAACGCCGAAGTATCGTCCATCGACTGACAGGGGATGAGAGTTGAGCAGGAAAACTTCGCCGGCTTTGAGGGTCTGACAGCCCTGCCAGGCGGGAAGGGCGCTGCCGGACTCGGTTACTTTGAGCGCATCAACAGATGTGACCCCGTTGATGGAGACCTGCGTATCGCATCTGCAAATCTCGTCACCGGACAGGCCCGCAACATGCTTCAACAAGGGCCAGTCGGCGCCAACAATTCCCTCATCGTTCAGCCAATGTCGAACCTCATCCGAGGGCGCAAACGCTACCAGATCGCCTGTCGAAATTCGCGCCGACCGGTCAACAAAGTAAAGACCCTTGGGCACGCTTTCCGTCCGGTTCCAGATGAAGTCGGACCGGTTGATAATGCTGGCGGAGACCATGAGGCCTAGCCCGTATCCCATGCCTAACAACGCGGTTCTACGACTCATCGCGAAGGCCTGTCCCCATGAACCTACGTCCATTAGTGTAAGCGATGATGTCCTTGCCGCGATACCAGACCTTGGCGCCGATCTTGTGATAAACCGGGCCTGTTCCCAGCGAACGCATATTGACCAGGGTCTTCGGTTTGAGGCCGAGATGGTCAGCGGTTTCATCCGTGTTCATCCATTCGGTCGGGGTTGGGAGGTTTGATTTGGGTCGAAGCTCCTCTCCACTTCTATTTGTCTCTGTCATAGCGTTGCTTCTCCTTTCTTCTACGCAACTCGAAGCCCTGACAGACTGCCAACTCATCCTCAGATTAAGAGTGTCGAACTTGCACCACACGCTCGCGACACCCTTGAATTCCCAGAGAAACCTCACGTTAGAATGCAGTGCTGATAGGCGTATCAGCACCTTCGTCTCAGACCCTTTCGGCATGAAAGAAGACCGCTCCGGAGATGTCTCCGGAGCGGCTTGGCAAGGCTGTGATCTACCCTAGTCGCGCGCGTTCCAGAGGATGACGTGCCGGCCTTTCTTGCCCTTGACCGGGGCAAGGTTCGCGAAGATCCGGCGCGGTCCGATCTGCGGGTCTGCCAGCGTCAGCGAGACATAATCGCGTCCCGATGCCTTCGACTTGCGCATCCAGCCGCCGCCGATTTCGGTCGAGGTTTCACCGGCATAGATGCGGTAGTCCGGATGTCCTTCTTCGGTCTTTTCCGCATTCTTCTCGATGCGGATTGCGGCAGAGAGGTTCATCATTGCGAGGGTGCCTTCAAAGCCGGACTTGGTCTCGCTGACATATCCGAGTGCGTTTGCCATGGGGGTCTCCTTTTCTTTCCTTGGCTACGTCTCCGGGAACCCCTTGTCCCCGTCGACGCCGGACCGCCCGGACGGGGGCTGAGCGGCCAGAACCCGTCAGGGGCGAAGCGCATGCGGAGCACCGACTGAGGCGATGAAATTTGCTGCGCGAGGAGCCGCAAAGCGGCGGGGAAATTTCTTCGCCGCAGGCGGTTTCATGGCCGCTCAGTCCGCGTCCAGGTCATAAAGGCAAAGACGGGAGCAAGGGGTCCGTGACATGCTTTGCGCGAAGAAATCAGACCCCTCATCACACGCGTCTCGATTGTCCATCGAGACCTCAAGACTCGCGATTTTTTGTGAAGGCATTTTCATGGGTCGCCCAGGTATCGGAGCCACAATCCCCAGCCCCAGAAAGCAGAAAGCCGCCCGGTGACAGGCACCGGACGGCTCCTCAAGCTGGCTGAACAGGAGACGAATGTTCAGGCAGCGTCCTGTTGCGTTTGAAGCGTCTCGTCGGGCGTGGCTTCTGCCTCCGCTTTGAACAGACCTGCGACCCGTGTCCACGCATCGGCAGGCGGTGACCCGGCCCCCTCGACATGGCGTGTCGGTGGCACCTGCATCCAGCCCGGCCGCCAGTCAGGATTGGCGTCGCAACCCTCCCCGCTGATCCGGTTCGCAAGCACCTGCTTCTGCGCCTTGCCCGTCTCGGCGCGGCACGATTCCGAGAGCGACAGGGTCGCAATACCCGCAATCATTGCATTGATGGCGCGCTTGTCCTTGGTCAGATCGAAGAAGGCCTCGTCTGGTTTCCAAGCCGCCGAAAGGTCGGTGCCGCAGACATGAAGGACTGCTTCGACAATGCCATTCCCGGCCTCAATCGTGCGGGCCATAACACTCGCCAGCACCTGCAAAACTTCCTCATCCGACATGGCTAGAAGGGCGGAAAAAAGCTCGCACAGGCGGTAGTCGTCGCCGTTCCGGCGAAGGGCCGGATTGACGTTCAGCGCCTTGAAAAGGGCGTCGGTCTGAGTTGTGGCCTCGGCGAGTGCAGCCACAGATGCCGAGCCTTCGACGCTCGCTTGCGTCTCATCTTTCCGGACGCGAAGCTCGTGAGGACGCACGTCCCAGAGCGCGCTCCCCGCCATCGCATGCGCGACCATCAAGCGGAGAGCAATCGCGGGTGATGTGGCCAAACTCGCCTGAGCAGCAGCGTGGCGATGAAGCAGGATGTATTCCGCAAGCGGGCCGGACATTTCTGGCCGAACGGCTGCCGGAACGGCGTCGCTTTCACCTTTCGCGGACTGCTGCCGCTTGCGAGCCTCGGCAGAGGTCAGTTGTCCCTCATGGAACTGAACCGTCCCGTCATGGCGGATTTCTATGAAGACCTTGCCGCCGTCTTCCTTGGCGCACTGGACATGGTCCCATCGGTGGAAGTAAGTGCCGCGCTCAAGGCAGATGACATCGCTCCAGCCGTCTTCCTTGTAGGCCTCGACCCGCTCGGCAATCGTGGCGGATTGTGCCTGCCAGAACTGATCCGCATCCGCAAAGACGCCATGCTCGCCAAAGAGGTCGGCAGTGACCTGTCCTTCATAGGCATCAAGATCGAACAAGGCCTTGTCGGTGGTGATCGTGGTCCCGCCCGTGATCCAAGCCTTGCACGACCGCCCCATCGGGGCGCGTTCGGTTTCGCTCTGGAAGAGGCGAAGCCATTCGGCCTGCTGTTCTGGCGTCGCAAGCGTAAGCGCGCGGATCGTTTCGCGGTCCAGTTCGTCTTCGGCGTAGAGTTTCCGTATCGGTTCGTCGAGCGAAGCAAGCGCGAGCACACGGCGCACCAGAAGCTCAGTCACTCCGAAGAAGCTGGCTATATCCTCCAGCGCCTTGCCTTCATCGTTGAGGCGCTTGAACGCCTCATATTGCTCCATTTCTGTCGCAGGCAGGCGTCCGACATTTTCGATGACAGATGCCGCAATCGCGGAGGCCGCATCCTTTTCAGTCATGATCGCGCATGGAACGAACGGCACCTCGCCTGTCTCCTTCGCGATTTCTTTGAGCGCAAAAAAACGGCGGCGTCCGGCGATGACGCCATAATATTTGCCTTCGCGGCGAACGAGCAAAGTCTGACGCAATCCGCTCTCCCGGATGGACGGCAGAATGTCGGATACGTCCGGCTTCTTGCGCCCATGCCGCATATTGAGTTTGGAAATCCGAAGCTCGTCGAGCGGGATGTGTTTGAGGTCGGGCTGTGCCATGGAGGTCTCCTTTTCTGGCGGGTAAAGCGAGAGACCCAGCGCCCACGCGGGGCCTCTCCAGTTGATCTTGGTGAAGGGAAAGCCGTCCGCGTCCCGGCTTGGTTGGGGGTCGGTCTCGCCCCAGTCATAATCGCGGATCGTGATCAGCGGCGCGCGGCCCTCGACCCAGATTTCGGCGACCTGGGCCTCGGCAATGACAAGCGTCATGCGGGGCCGTGGGCCGAGCAATTCAGTGAGGGTGCGGGCCGCGCTCATGTCGCGGCCCAGCCTGTCACGGTCGCCGCAAGCCGCGAGGCTGCGGCACGCCCTGCGTCCAGCGCCTCCGGCAGCAGCTCGTTCGCAACCGTGGTGAGATAGCTGTTATCCGTGCCGGGATAGTTGCATTCGACGCCCCAGAGGCTGGCGGCATGACGGTCCAGTTCAATGCCGTCGCGCTCGACCGAAAGCACGATCCCGCAATAGAACCACTCGCTCTTGCGCCATGCTTCCATGACGGCTTCCGCCTTGGCCTGCGCCTCGGCGAAGCGCTGGCGGAAGCTGTTGCCCGGCCCGATGAAGCCGGGCGCATCCTTGTAGAGCGACGGCCAGAACCCATCCTGCCGCTGGTCCGGCGCATCGAGGCAGTCATCGGCAACAATCCGGGCCGTGACAATGAAGCCCTTTGCCTCGCAACTGATCGCATCGCCTTCGCAGGCGTAGGCATCGAAGTGCTCGGTAAAGCTCATGACGCCCTCCGAAGCTCGAATCCCATTCGGTCGCAGAGTGCGCGCAGCTCGCGCGCCTCTGCCTCGTCGAACTCGTCACCGGACTGGTGATAGATCGTGCCCTGCGCGAACCCTTGCGGGGTCTTCACGACATGCGCCCAGCGATAGGGGCCAAGGCCATCTTCGCGCGGTCTTGCCTGAAATCTCGCCATGGCGCTCATCGCGTCCAGAAGACGTGAACGTCTTCGAACCCTGTCTCGAACACCATGATGTCGCCACCCAGCTCCATGTCGCGGGCGAGCGCCGACCAGTCGATATAGTATTCGAGGGCTGCGGGAATTTCGGTGCCGGTGTCGCGGTGCAGGTCCTCGGCGAAGTCTGCCCGGCTCGCATAGGTGCCTGCATAATCGTCGAAGGACGCTTCGGCCTGCTCAAGGTCGTCGCCAAAATGGCGATGGACCAGTGCGCCGAGCCTGCCATGTTCGGCAATGAAGTCGGCCAGATTGCAGACCGTCTCGAAGCTCGCATATTCCGACAGGTGCGCGCCTTCGAAGCCTTCATAGTCATGGATTGCCCATTCTTCGGCATCGGGCAGCGGCGACGCCGCCAACATAGCGCAGACCTCGGCCATCACCTCATCAGGCGTCGTCGCGTCGATCCAGCGCCCGTGCAGGCAGCCATTATTGTAGGCGGCAAGACAGGCCACATAGATACGGGGGCGGGTTTCAGGTGTGGGTGCAGCGTCTGCCGCAAGGGGGGCTGAAGGTTGCGGTGTGGTCATGGCGTCAGTCTCGTCTCCCCGCCCAAATGTCCCTCCCGCATCAGGCGGGGGTGGGCGGCGAGAAGGCCGGCAGGCCGGACCCATTAGCCGGTTGGGCAAGGCGGAAAGGTAGGACGCTGCGACCGCTTCCAGACACCTTCAGTCCCGGCGCCTTGCGCAAGCGGCGGGTCCGGGCAGACCGGTCGTTCGCCCACCTCCGTCTGAGAGGGAGATTGTCATGGACGCCAGGAAGACCGATGCGGACCAGGCTGCAATGCGCTTCAGCTTTCACCGTCAGACGATCATCGAAAACGTCATAGGTCCGCTTTCAAAGGCCACGCAGCCTGTGACCCCTCTGCATTGCAGTGGGAAGCGCAGGCTGGCGCGATCACCGGCGAGACACCCGCATGCCGCTGGGCTGCCCGGAAGGGCAGGCCAGAGGTCCGGAGACGAGCCGGGCCGCTGGCGGCGTGCCGCCCGCGAAACAGCCCCCTCGCGTCAGCGAGGGGTGATCGCCGGATCAAGGTCTGATGCCAAATTGGATCTGCTCAGGTCTGTGCAGTCAGGAGGTCCCTGTATCCGCCATCCCGGAGTTCACGTCCTCGCACGAGGGCGCGGCGCATTTCGTCTTTCATGGCCCGGCTGGGGCTCTGCCAGGCTTCGGTGGCGCGATCCTCGCCATAGATGATGGCAGCGGTTTCAAAATAAGTTAGACCGGTCTCATACGCATCGAGCGCAATGAGCGCATTGCGAAACGCAAGCGATGAGCGTGTCCAGGTGTCGTTGAAACTCGAATCGTCCTTGCCAAGAATACGCTGAGCCTTGCCGATGACTTTAAGTGTTTCGTCCATGCTCGACACATTATCGATGATCAGTTTCATGCGGACGGGTTCGACGCTGAGTAGTGACAGACCAGAACAAGCGACCTGGATGCTGTGGCCGTGCCCACGGATCATCAGGTATTCCCGGCCGACGCGATCTGTGAGGTGAGTGACTTCACACACATTGATCGTCTGATCGAAAATATCGTCGCGCTCGCTCGGATGACGCGGTACGACCTGCATGGTCAGGGCGCGAGCATAGAGGGCAGGGATCCAGAAGACGTCGGCCTCATAGCCATTCGCGTCTATGTCGGGAAAGAAAACCAAGCCGAATTTCTCAGCGTCGATCTGGTCGCATAGCGGCCGGAGCAGCCGGATGCCATGACAGGCTGGCTTTTCAGATATCTGTGAGTCGCCAGCCCGCAGGGCGGCTTGCCTGAATTCGCTATTTCGCCGAAGAAATTCCCAAGCCCAGCGACTTCTGGAGAGTCGGCAAGTATAGGCGTAGTCATCCAGATCAATACGGACCGAGGGTGTGTCGGCGGGACTCATCAGGTGCCTCCTTCACAAGCGGGTGCTGCAAAAGAGGTGCCAAAATTCTACTTCAGGCTAAAAGAAGCGCGTTTTCGACGGGTCCGAGAAGCGTTGCATAACCGCCGTCCCGCAGGTCCCGGCCGCGGGCAAGGGCACGTCTCATCTCGTCTTTCATCGCTCGGCTTGGGCTGTCCCAGGCTTCGCGGGCCCGTTCTTCGCCATATATGAACCCCGCCGTCTCAAAATATGAGAGTTTGGCATCATGACAATCGAGTGCGACCAGTGCATTGCGAAGGGCCAAGGAATGGCGAGTCCATTCCGGGATATCCGCCTCTGCTTGCGGGTCATAGACACGCTGAGCGCGCTGGAGCGTTTTCAGCTTGGCCTGGAATTCGTCGAGACTGTCGATGATGAAGCTGAGCTTGACAGGTTCGCGGGCCAGAAGTGACATGCCCGTGCAGAATACCTGAATGACGCAGCCATTTCCCTTGAGAAGAAATTGTTCGCGGCCGGCGAGGTCGGTGAAGTGCGTTATCCTGCAGATGCCAACAGTGCGATCATAGAATTCACAGGATTCATTAGGACCACTCGGAGAAACTTGCATGTGAACCCGCCTCGGATAGAGACCTCCCGACCAGAACGCGTCGGCTTCAAGGCCGCTATCCTCTGGATCCGGGAAGAAGGCGAGCCCCCATCGCTCAGCAAGCGCCTGAGGGGCTCTAGGGCGCACGAGGGTGATCTGATGGCAGGCGGGAGCGAAACTAAGCTCACTCGCGGAAGGAAGCGACGAGTCCTCAAGAAACCGGCGGTTTCGGCGCAGGAACTCCCAGGCCCATCTGCTGTCTGACAACAACCATGTGTAGTCATAAGCACTTATATGATCTGCCAGCCGGGACATTTGTCCTCGTTTCCCAAGAGATATTCAACTCAACAGGGAAAGCAAATTCAATGCCGGAATAGAAAGTTGATCGAGTAAATATTTGTTACGGTAACGCTTGGGAACCCATCATGCGAGGCCCAGTGACGCTGCGCGCGCACCATTTTGAGAATTTTACGCACTTGTTTCATTCCGGGTTTGGGGCATCATCCTGACTGATGCTTATCAGCATGCGCATCGCGCAGAATATCGATTCCACCATATACCGCAATCGCCGCGACTCCCAATCCGACAAGCAGATCTGGCCAGTTGGACCCAGTCCACAGTACGATTACGCCCGCGAGAATGATCCCCCCATTCGAGATGAAGTCATTGAAACTAAATGTTGTAGCGGCTCGCAGGTTTACATCCTTCTTTTCTATTTTTTTCAAAAGCCAGAGACAGATCAGATTTACAACACCTGCAATCGCGGCCATTGCCAGCATGATGAGACCGAGGGGTTCAGATCCTTCAAAGTATCGACGGATTGCGTCGCCGGCGACGCCGACGGCAAATACAAGAAGCATTCCACCTGACAGTCGAGCGGCGTTGCGTTTCCAGATCTGCGAACGTGTAAGTGCAAGCAGGCTCAAGCCATACACAATCGCGTCCGAGGAATTATCCAGCCCGTTCGCCAGGAGGGCATTGGAGTCGCCGAACCAGCCTGTGACAAAAAAGCCAATGGCTATGAGTATGTTTAGCCATAGTACGATTTGAAGAGTTCGGCGCTCGTCTGACGTCTCGATTTTCAAGTCTTCGCTACCCATCCTATGATTTTACCATGCGTTGTCTGTGAGGGGAGATGCACCGTAAGAATTTTATCGAAGCGTCTCCGTTAGAAAGCTTGGTATTGCGAGCGTATTGAGGATAGCTGGAGTAGCGGTAGGGCCCTGAGGTGGCAAGTGTGCCCTTGGCTCCTGGTGTCTCGTCGAAACCGAACCGGAAATCTGCGCGCCAAACCACCATATTCGCGATGATGAGAGGGGCAAACCCGAGGCCGAATATCGCCCAGCAGGGTACGGGAGCGGTTCCCCTACCTGAAGCCCCAATCGACAGCGCCGCTCCGAAACTCGTGATCGTACCCATCCAGATGATTGGTGCCACAAAACGCGAATAACGCTGCGGGAGCCAAATTCTCTGCGCGGGGAAGGCTGCAGACCAAATAGGAATCACAGCAACTGCGCCACCTGTGGCAATGCCGAGTATCTGGATTGTCGTATCGCCACTCATGTTGCCTCCTGCGCTTGTGTTTTCAGCCGTCAGGGTTATTTCCTGCAGTCTACAGTAACTAGAGGGGCAAGGGGCGCTATCATGGCCTTGATGACGATCGGAAAACTGTCAGGGGCGACGTCCGTAAAAGTCACGACAATCCGCTATTATGAATCCATTGGCCTGCTCGACGAGCCGCAACGCAGCGCAAGCGGACAGCGGTTGTACGCAGGGGACTCTGTAGAGCGTCTCCGTTTTATACGTCATGCAAGGGATCTGGGGTTTCCCGTCTCAGCGGTAAGGGAACTGATTTCGCTGCAGGTAGAGCCAGGCAGGGAGTGCGTCCTGGTTGACCAGATTGCACGTCGCCAGCTTGACGAGGTTCGCCGCAGGCTGACCCAATTGGAGGCGCTCGAGGCCGAGCTCAAGCGCATGATCCGCGCTTGCGAAGGCGGCAAGATCGGATCCTGCTCTGTGCTCGCTGCCCTTGGCCAGCACGAGAATTGCTTGCACGAACAGCATGATGGCGCCGAGGTGCTTGCAGGGCTTCCGTCAAGAGGCGCTTGACCCTCCAGTGACTGGAGGTGCTAAAAAGAGAGTGAGCCTGTTTACCCGATCGTAAAAGAAAGTAGCTAGCCCAGCAATCATGTTTTCGTTCCAAGTCATAACGTGTTTACGAAGGTTGCTCGTCATGGTGATGGCGATAGCTTTTGTTATTGCGCCGATGACGGCTGCGGCGGATATCATGCATCCGGGCAATCAGGCCGCAGAGGAATGTTCTACGAGTGAGCTGGCCCAAGATGCCCCTGATAAGGAGCCATCGCATGAAGGTCATGACCATACCGCGCATCAGTGCGGAAGCTGTCATTTCCATCTGATAGGCGGCGGCGATCTAAGCGGCGCTCCGAAGTCTGTCGTGCAGACAAAACATTTGTTGCCTGGCGGTTCTTTTCTCGAGAACCTCCGCCCAGACGGTCTTTACCGTCCTCCTCGCGCCTAGACCAACGACACAGGAATATTTTGCGTGGCTACGGCCTCGCTGTCGTTGAATCTGGACGAGGAAACCAGCAAAAATGAAAATTCTTATATGCAGCGCGATCACCGCGCTCGCCCTGCCGGTCATGGCCGGTACGGCCAATGCGCAAGGGTGTAGTTCTGTCTATGTCGGCGCGACTGACTATGATCAATCCCGACCACTGACGCTCGACGCGGCTATTGCTCGCGCCGCCAATGCTTCGCCTGAAGTTCTGACGGCGGCTCTCGAGGCGAAAGCTTCATCGGCCGACGCCGATCAGGCGAGCCGTTGGCTTAATCCATCTCTGTCTGTCGAAACCGAGAACTTTGCCGGCAGCGGATCGCTTGAAGGCTTCAATGCCTACGAGACGACCCTGGTAGTGGCGCAGACCTTACAGCTTGGCGATAAACGAAGACTTTCCGAGCGGGCCGCCAGAGCTGAAGCCGCATTGGCGAGTGCCGAATGTTCTGTACGAAGCCTAGAAGCTCAGAAACTCGCAGGGGAACTCTATCTGGAACTTCGTGCCGCTTACGACATGGCCGAGGTCGCTCAGGCCTCAGCCGATCTCGCATCCGAGTTCTCCGGCGTCGTCCAGCGCCGCGTGGACGCTGGAGCGTCGGCTCCGCCTGAGTTGCTGCGCGCGCGGGCTGAAGCAGCAGCGCTTCAGGCGGTTGCGGATGGTGCGCGGGGCCAGGTCGAAGCCAAAGGGCTAGCGCTTGCGTCCGTTTGGGGTAGTCCAGAGATCGACTTTGTCTTGTCTGGCACTGCGGAAATCGTAACAGATCCGGCGGGTGGGTCGGCTCAACCAGATTCTGGCGTTCATCCGTCACTTGCGGCGGCTAAGGCCGGAGCGACGGCTCGTAGCGCGGCGACGGACCGGGCCCGCGCCGGCGCATGGCCTGATATAACCGTATCGGCTGGTGTCCGAAGATTTGAGGACACGGGCGATAGCGCGTTTCTGGCGGGTGTCAGTGTTCCTTTGCCGGTCTTTGACCGCAATCAGGACGCAACGCGGGCGGCGGGATTACGTACCCAGAGTGCCGAGCTATCAGCACAGACTGTTGAGGCAAGGTTGCGGGCCGAGCAAGCGAGCCTCGCCGCGCAGGTGCGGGCTGCGAAGTCTCGCTTGCAGCGTCTCGAGGGCGAAGCGCTGCCGCTCGCAGAAGAAGCCTATACAGCTGCGGCAGAGGGCTACCGGGTTGGCAAGTTCGACCTGACCGCCACGCTCGATGCGCGGCGCAGTCTGATTAAAACCCGCGCCGCCGTAATCGAAGCCCGGCTGGCGCTCCAGACATACACGCTGCGGTTGCGTGCGCTGATTGGCGCCGCGCCGTTCGAAGGAGAGATCCAATGAAACTGAATTTATTCTATGCGGCGCTGCTTTCGCCAGCGCTTTTGTATCTTGGTGCTTGCGGCAGTGACGCCTCCGATTCGTCTGGTGCAAACCGGACGCCCCCACAAGCCGAAGATGGCCATGACGACCACGAAGACGGTAGTGATGAGGAGCATGAAAGCCATGATGAGGCCGATGGCGACGATCATGAGGGACATGAAGAAGGAGGCGGTCATACCGAACACGAAGGTGAAGGCGGCGATCATGTCGAGCTGACCGCCGAGGAGGCGGAAGCTGCCGGTATCCGGACCGGGCGAGCCCAGACCGGAGCGGTTTCGGGCCAGCTGGAACTGCCGGCCGAGATCCGTTTCGATGCGGACCGTGTCGCAAGGGTCTCGCCACAGGTCGAGGGCACCGTTGCCCAACTTTATGCAGGCGAAGGCGATATCGTGAAAGCCGGCGCCACGCTTGCCCGGCTGACCAGTCGTGAACTCGCCGGCCTAAAGGCCGATTATCTGAATGCCCTGAGCGCCGAGCGCCTCGCGCAAGCCGAGCTTGAGCGTGAGGAAAACCTCTGGGAGCAGAAAATCACCGCCGAGGCTGATCTGCAGTCGGCGCGTGCGGCATTCGCTGCAGCTAATGCCGGCCGGGAAGCTGCTGAAAACAGGCTTCATGCGATCGGCATTGGTCATGGCACACTGGACAAGCTTAATGAGGCTGCGGATGGGTCGCTTGCACAAGCCTATGTGACGGCTCCCCTTGCCGGAGAGGTGATTCAGCGGAGCGTTTCTCTTGGAGAAACCGTATCGGCTGGCGGCGCGCCCATCTTTGTCATCATCGATGATAGCGTCGTCTGGGCCGACATCGCCGTCTACAAGGAAGATCTCGGCAAGGTCAGCGAAGGCCAGACTGTGACATTCCAGCAGGAAGATGGCCGCGTCCTGGCCGAAGGGACAATTTCAAATGTCCTGCCTGTCATCAGTGAGGCATCCCGCACCGCGACCGCGCGGGTCATTGTCGACAATGCCGAACACAGGCTGAAGCCCGGTCAGTTCGTAACGGCGCGGATCGACACGGGAGAGGGGCGCCCCGTCGTGCGCGTTCCCTCCGATGCGATTGTCAGTGTTGAAGACAGGATGTCGGTCTTCGTGCCAACGGATGACGGGTTCGAACCGCGCGAGGTCCGCACAGGGGACAGCGCGAGGGGCTATACCGAGATCATTTCCGGGCTCGAGGCCGACGAAGCATTCGTTGCCGAGGGCGCCTTCACCTTGAAAGCGCAGCTTGAAAAAGACGCTTTCGGCGACGGCCACGCACACTAGGAGACCCGCAAAATGATCAATTTGATGCACCGCCTTGCGGGTGGCCGGCTGCTTGCCGCCATTGCCGCACTCGCCCTGTCGATCGGGGGGCTGTTTGCCTTTCGCAGCCTGCCTGTCGACGCTTTTCCCGATCCCTCACCTTCTCTGGTCCAAGTCTTCACCGAAACTGAAGGCCTGTCGCCCGAAGAGGTCGAACGCTATGTCACCTATCCGATCGAGACGGCCATGTCCGGCCTCCCCAAGGTCGACGAGATCCGCTCGACATCCAATTTTGGCCTGTCTGTCATCAATATCTATTTCGAGGACGGCACGGACGTCTATTTTGCCCGCCAGGTCGTCGGTGAGCGCCTCGGCGAGGCCGCCGACGCCATTCCCGACGGTTTCGGCACACCCAAGATGGGGCCGATTTCGACCGGCCTTGGTATCATCATGTACTATCGGCTCGTCGATGAGACCGGCGAGCGGTCGCTGGTTGAGCTGCGCGAGATTGCCGACTGGATGATCAAGTATCCGCTCCAGTCGGTTGAAGGGGTGACGGAGGTTCTGTCACTAGGGGGTTTCGAGAAGCAGTACCAGGTCCGCCTCGATCCCGATCAGCTGACATCCTATGACCTCAGCGTCGGCGAGGTGATTGCCGCCCTGGAGAGCGCCAATCGGACGGCCGGCGCGCAATTCATCGAAATTGGCGCCGAACAGTACACGGTGCGCGGGGTCGGGCTCGCTCGATCTCTCGATGATCTGCGTGAAACGCCGGTCAAGACCGTGGATGGACGAACCGTCCGCGTCAACGACCTCGGTGAAGTCGCCATCGGCGGCGGCGTCCGGCAGGGGCTCGCAACTGCCAATGGCGAAGGGGAGACCGTCGCCGGTCTCGTCCTGAAACTTTATGGCACAAACACGTCTGAGGTGATCGAGAACGCGCAAGCGCGCTTCGACGAGATCAACCAGTCGCTTCCGGATGGCGTCAAAGCCGTTCCGTATTATGATCAGGGCACGCTGGTGAAAAAGGCGGCTGCGACCGTGACGACCGCGCTCTGGCAGGGCGCGCTCCTGGTCGCCGTCATCGTCTTCCTGTTCCTCGGCGGCTGGCGTCCAAGCCTCGTGGTTGTCATGGCCATACCCTTCTCGGTCGGCTTTGCCTTCATCGCGATGAAATTCCTCGGCATCGGGGCCAATCTGATGACGCTGGGCGGGGTGGCGATCGCCATCGGGATGATGGTCGACGGCGCCATCGTCATCGCCGAGAACGTGGATCGCGGCTTGCGCGAACGACGCGAGGGTGAAGATAGCCGCACGACGGTCGCGCGAGCGAGCGCCGAAGTGATCGCGCCGCTGATTGCTGCCGTCCTCGTGGTGATCATTGTCTTCCTGCCGCTCTTTTCGCTACAGGGCACTGAAGGCAAGACGTTTCGGCCGCTCGCCGCTTCTGCCGCGCTCGCCATGACAGGGTCGCTGATCTATGCCGCGCTCATCGCTCCGGCGATGGCGCTCGGCCTCATGCGTCCGCCCAAGAGCAATAGCCAGGAGAGCGACAGCCGGCTTGTTTCGCTGATCAAGCCGCTTGCGGCCTTCTTCGTCCGGCGACGTCTCGCGGCGGTCGGGCTAGCAGGCGTCCTGCTTCTGGTTGGGGGCCTCTCAGCGACACGCCTTGGCTCGGAGTTCACGCCTGCGCTGGAGGAAGGCGATGTCCTGTTGCGTGTGACGATGGCCCCGTCCATCTCGCTAACCGAAGCAAAGGAAACGTCGACCCGCATCGAGACAAGACTGCTTGAAGCCTTCCCCGAGATCAGTTCCATTGTCAGCCGGATCGGCCGTGGGGAAGTCGGCGCGCATGCCGACCCGGTGAACAGCATCGAGGCCTTCGTGGCGCTCAAACCCCGAAGCGAATGGCGCAATGGCATCAGCCCGGATGAACTCCGGGCGTCGATCTCCGAGAATCTCGGCGGCTTTCCAGGCGTCAGGGTTAATGTCGGCCAGCCAATCGCCATGTCGGTTGATGAGCTCCTGACCGGCACAAAGGCGCAGCTGGCGGTCAAGATCTTCGGTCCGGATACGGAGGTCCTGCTCGAAGGCTCGCAGGACTTGCAGTCCATTCTTCAGGAAATTTCTGGGGCGACCGACGTCCAGGCCGATCAGATCACCGGCGCGCCGCAGCTTGTGGTCTCGCTCAACCGTCCTGCGCTCGGCCGGTATGGACTGAGCGTGGAGGAGGCGCTCGATGCCTTGCGTTCCGGCGTCGGCGGGGCAGAGGCTGGTGCCGTTTTTGAGGGAGTGCGCCAGTTTCCCGTCATCGTGCGCTATGCCGAAGAGGACCGCAACACGCCCGCGGCCATCGGACGGATTATTCTGGAATCGTCCAGCGGCGCACGGGTTCCACTCGAAAGCGTGGCAAACATCAGGGAGATTGTCGGTCCACGTCAGATCACGCGCGAGAATGGTGAGCGATTCATCACCGTTCAGCTCAATGTGAGAGGACGCGATATTGGCAGCTATGTCGCTGATGCGCAGCAATCGGTCGCCAGCCAGCTCGACCTGCCGGCTGGTTATCGCGTCGAATGGGGCGGACAGTTCGAACTCCAGCAGGAAGCGAATGCGCGGTTCGCGGTCGTGATCCCGATCACGCTCGGTATCGTATTCCTGATCCTGCTATTGACGTTCGGGCGCATGAAATCGGCCATCCTGATCCTGCTCAACATTCCGCTGGCGCTGACCGGCGGGGCGATGGCGCTCTGGATTGCAGGCCTGCCGATCTCGGTGCCTGCGACGGTCGGCTTTATTGCCCTGTTCGGTATCGCGCTCGGCAATGGCATGGTGCTGGTCAGTTTCATGGATGATTTTGCCAGGGAGGGCCGTGGTCGCGATGAACTTGCCGTCGAGGCGGCAGGCTTGCGGGCACGTCCTGTGCTGATGACCGCCCTTACGACGGCGCTCGGCCTTGCGCCGCTGCTCTTCGCAAGTGGTGTCGGTGCTGAAGTGCAGCGGCCACTGGCCACGGTGGTCATGGGCGGGCTGGTCTCCTCGACCGTGCTAACTTTGCTGGTGCTACCCGCCCTTCACCGCTGGTTCGCACCAAAGCCCGACGCGCACCATTCCTTGTTGGAGGCCGAGCATGTTCATCCATCGTGAACTTCGCTTCGCGGTCATGTCCGTTTCTCTCGCAGCCCTGGCCGGCTGCGAGAGTCTCGACAACGTGATGGGGGCCCTTTCAAGTGAGCAGGCGGCCAAGGTGCAGGAGGAATGCGGCCTGATACCACCAAAGAGCCGCGTAAAAAACGCGGTACACGCGCGGCGACGCGCGTATCTCGAGTGCAAGCGCAAGGTGCTGGAAGAGGAGGCCGATCCTGAGCCACGCACATGATCATGACGATCTTGATCCCGCGAGCGATGATCGTCGGGTCTCCATTGCCATCTGGTCAATAAGACTGTCATACGGATCACTGATCCGCCCGCCGTTGGTGGCTGGACGATCGTTATTCTTGGCGGTGTTGCGCTGGTCATTGCAGAGCTTACAGCCCTCCTGATCTATTCGGTGCAGAATGGGAGCGTGAATATCCGGGCGCTCCTCCTTCACAATCTGTCCGACGCACTCGCATCTGTAGCCGTGGTTGCGGGCGACGCGCTCATCCTCATCTATGACTGAATACTGTTCGATCCGTTCGTGACGATCGGTATCGCGGTAACATTCTCTGCCTGTCGTTCCGCGAAATCGGCGGGCCGATCCACATGTTGTGGCTAGGCAGTCCGCCGGACATTGACATCGGTACCGTCATTGAGGCGATGCGGAGCGGTGATGGTGTCGTGGATGTCCATCATTTGCATCTCCGGCAGATGCAGGAGCCCCTTTTGTCAGCTATCTTCGAACAGTTTGTCGGTGAGTGCGCAATCGGGTGTTTCAGCGCCGGTGCAACCAGCCATGATCTCGCCGAGCCGTCGATCCATCTGCTTCAGATCGGCGATGCGTTTACGGATATCGCCCCGATGTGCTTCTGCCAGCGCCCTGACCTCCGCGCAGCTCGGCCTGCCATCATTGATGCCAAGTAGCGAGCGTACATCTTCCACGGAGAAGCCGAGGCTGCGGGCTCGCAATATGAAACGCAGTCGTACCTGATCTTCATTCGAATACAGCCGGTGGCCACTTGCCGTGCGGGCTGGTTCGGGCAGCAATTCGATCTTTTCATAATAGCGGATCGTTTCAAGATTGCAGCCGAGCCGCCCGGCCAGTTCAGCCCGTTTGAGTGCTGCTCGCGGCGATGTGATGGCCATGATGAAATACCCGCTTGTGTCTGTACCAACTACAGAGCGTAACGTGATCATGATCAATAAAGCAATGGGAACAGCTGGTCATGGCAGGTACGGAAAACAGCCCAGCAAATGAGCGTCGCTCAAGGTGGCTTGTTGCCGGTGGCATGCTGGGGGCATTCCTTGCATCATCCTGCTGCATCGTGCCGCTTGTGCTGATCAGTCTCGGTGTTTCCGGAGCGTGGATTGGCCAGTTGACGGCGCTGGAACCCTACAAGCCCCTTTTTCTTCTGGTCGCGATCGGATTTCTCGCGGCTGGGTTCTGGGATGTCTATTTTCGAAAAACCAGTGTCTGCGAGGATGGTAGCTATTGCGCCCGTTTGCAGTCGTCAGTCGTCAAGCAGGTCGCCCTGTGGAGCGGCGCGCTTGTCGTGCTGGCGGCCTTGACCATCGATGTATGGGCACCGTTATTTTACTAGCCAGGGAGACAAGTATGAAACGCACATGGATGATCGCCGGACTGGCAGGTCTGGCACTCGCGGGGGGGCTCGCAGTCGCCGGCGCGCAGAATGCTCCGGATGCCTCGGTGGAGGTCGAACAGGCGACAGCCCGTTTTACGATCGGAAACATGACCTGCGCGACATGTCCGATTGCTGTCAGGAAAGCGATGATGCGTGTCGAGGGCGTTAAATCTGTCGATATCGATTATGCGGCCAGGACCGCAGAAGTGGTTTACGATACGGCGGCGACAACGCCTGAGCTGATCGCTGCGGCTTCAACCGATGTAGGATACCCGGCAAGCGTTACGGACGGTTGAACACGCAGCATCTGGAATATCCTGATGAGGCACCTGCCAGTCGATGTTCGCATACATCGTCAGATTTTCACACAAGGCTTTCACTTTGATGTCAAAATGGACTGACCGAAAACTGCTGATAACGGGTCTGGCCGGTACCGTCATTGCGACACCTTCTTGTTTTGCATCAATGAGCATGTGCCTCAGCCCCGGCCGGGTACCAAAAATGGACAGGCTGAACCTTGAAGCTGCCTGCGCCGAGTGCACTCGGCGGGGCATCCAGGTGAACACATCGATGCGTACGAGCGATCCCGCGGTCTTCGCCGCAGGCGAATGCGGCGACAGCGGCCTCAACCTGATCCCGGCCACGCCTCCGACATCGGGTCGATGGTGTGATTTTGAATACTTGATCGAGGCCGCGTCGCCATGCCTGGTCACAAGCCAAGGAAGAAATAATGAATCAAACCGTAAAGACAGGCGATTGCTGCTCCGTCAATAAAAACGGCGACGACAGCTATGACCTCATCGTCATAGGTGCTGGCTCGGCCGGGTTTTCGGCTTCGATTAGCGCGGCCGAGGCCGGCAGGCGCGTGGCCATGGTTGGGCATGGTACCATCGGCGGCACCTGCGTCAATGTCGGCTGCGTGCCGTCCAAGGCGATGATACGGGCCGGTGAAGCGGTGCATGCTGGTACAGCGGCGGCACGGTTTCCGGGCATTGAGCCCTGTGCGCAGAGCGTGGACTGGTCGGCGGTCGTCAAGGGCACGGCCGATCTGGTCGACGAGATGCGCCAGAAAAAATACATCGACCTGCTGCCTTCCTATGAGAATGTCACCTATATCGAGGAAGGTGCCGCACGCCTGATCGAAGGCGGGATTGAGGTCGGCGGGCGGATCATCGCTGCACCGAAGGTTCTGATCGCCACCGGCTCGCGCCCTTTCTTGCCGGAAATTGACGGGATCGAGACCGTGGAGGCGCTCGATTCCTGGGACCTTCTCAGCCTGCCCGATCAGCCCGAAAGCATCCTGGTCCTGGGCGGCGGCTATATTGGCTGTGAACTGGCGCAGATGGCGTCGCGGCTGGGCGTCAAGGTTACACTGGTCACGCGTTCGCGCCTTCTGCCCGGCGTGGAACCGGAAGTGGCCAAGGCGTTGACCGACGCATTGAAGGCTGAGGGGGTCGCGGTCGAGACCGGCCTGTCCTACCGATCGGTGAGACGGAGTGACGGCGGCGTCACGCTGACAATCGAACGGGGTGGAAAGCCTGTGACCCTCTCCGCGCAGCGGCTTGTGGCCACCACAGGCCGGGTGGCCAATTCCGAAGACCTCGGCTTGCGCGAGTTCGGCATCGAGACCGATGCGCGTGGATCGATCAAGGTCGGAGCCGACATGGCCACAACGCGGCCTGGCGTCTGGGCAGCGGGTGATGTCACCGATCGCGACCAGTTCGTCTACATGGCCGCTTATGGGGCCAAGGTGGCGGCCAACAATGCGCTCGGGCTTCAGGATTTGCGCTATGACAATGCGGCCATGCCCTGGGTCGTGTTCACCGATCCGCAGGTCGCCGGCGTCGGCCTTTCCGAGGTGCAGGCGAAGGCAGCCGGTCATGACGTCAAGACCAGCGTGCTGACGCTGGACCACGTGGCACGCGCCGCCGCCGCCCGCGATACCCGCGGCGTCATCAAGCTGGTCGCGGATGCGAAGACCGACCGCCTCCTGGGCGGACAGATCGCGGCGCCCGAAGGGTCTGATGCGATTCAGACGCTGGCTATGGCGTTGAAGTTCGGCATGACGAGCAAGGCGCTTGGCGAGACAATTTTTCCATACCTGACAACTGTTGAAGGGTTAAAATTGGCGGCACAGACGTTCGACAAGGACGTGGCGAAGCTTTCATGCTGCGCAGGCTGAAACCAATTTTAACCGCAACGGGGCCTCGCCAGTCCAGCCAGATCAGGTAACGTCCCAGCCATGGATATTCGCGCGACGTTGTTGATCTATGCTGGCGCGGCAGCCGCCGAAATCGCCGGTTGTTTTGCATTCTGGGCCTGGCTGCGGCTTGGAAAGTCCGCTTTCTGGCTGGTTCCGGGGATGATATCCCTTGTTGTATTCGCTTGGCTGCTGACACTGGTGGAAGCGTCTGCAGCCGGGCGCGCCTATGCCGCCTATGGTGGGGTTTACATAACTTCCTCGCTCATCTGGCTATGGACCATTGAGGGGGTTCGTCCCGACCGCTGGGATCTGATAGGGGTTGTAACCTGTCTGATCGGGGCTGCGGTTATTCTTTTTGGTCCGCGCATGCCAGTTTGACGCTATGGCGAAACGGGTCTTTATCGTCTTCCCTTTAGCTCGATCGGGGACAGTGCCGGAGTATGCCGCCTTACTGATCTGGAGGGTTGTCCGGATAGACCGTTTCTTGGTCCGGGCAGTCGCGGCCATTCGCGGGAATGCTGCAAATTTCCATGATGCGATGAGAACCGTCCCGGCCCCGTTTGACCTGGAAGATCACGTCATCGCCTTCAGAGAGGTCAGTCAGCTCAAGATCGCCCATTAAAGCGAAACTCATGGTCATCGCGCCCATGGCGATGCCTTCGAAAGGGCCATGGTCGATGGTGACCCGGCCGTCTTCGCGATCAAGGGATGTGATCCTGCCCGTGGCCCGTCCAGTATCGCCGGGCATAGCTTCATCTGCCTGTTCGAACGGTTCAGGCCTGGTCTGGTCCGCAGGGCCGGATGCTGGCGGCGTTCGGCTTTCGGGGTCACTGCAGGCTGTCAGGGAAACGGAACCTAACAAGAAGGCAGCAATCAGAATTCTTTGAGTCATTGGGATTTCCTGGTGAACTTATCGGGAGACGCAGGCATTCCGGCCGCGGAACGCGGCCGGAACCTGATTTACGATCTTTTTGGCTTGAAACAGAGGACCGGCTAGTGATCGGTGTCGTCATGATCCTTGCCTGACATGCCGGACATGGATCCGTGTCCGCCCATGTTGCAGTCCATCATGCCGTCGCCTTTCATCATCGACATCATGGATTGCTTGAAAGCATCCGGATCGCCGCCGATCGGCATCATCATGGCGATATCATAATTGTCGCTGTCGTCCTGCTTGAGCATGAAATGGACGTTGTCGCCATTCTCGAATTTGTCGAGCGCAACCATTCCGCCGACCTCGAAGTCCATTGTCATTTCACCCCAGCCGATCTTCTTGATCGGATCGTGTGAAATATTGACGGTTCGGGCATCCAGATCGACGCCGTTAATGACGCCAAAGCCGGGCGCCATGTCGCCGCAGCAGCTCATGCCGGACATGTCCATGTCTTTCATGCTGTCCATTTTCATGCCGGCCTCCTGGGCGAGCGCCGGACCAATCAGGGCCAGTCCGAGGATTGCGCCTGTGACTGCTGTCTTTCTGACGAGGGTTTTCATCGTTTTCTTCCTTTTTGATTGTCAGGCGCGGCTTTCAACAGAGGCCCCCGATGCGCGCCGGGACGGGGGAATAGGGTGGATGGACACGGGACTATTATTTCGACCTCAGATATTTGATGAGGGCAGCGATCCCGAGCAGGAGGAGGAGCACAGCAAGCAGCATGAACACCGTGCCGAACAGGCCGCCACCCATCATGCCGCCGTCGATCATCATTCTGCCTGATGAGCGATCCTGCGCGGCCGCCGGCAGCATGGCGCTACTCAGAAGCAGTGGAAACAAAAGCGGAATTTTCAACAGGTGTCTCGTCATGGTTTTTCTCCTTCGGGGGTGAATGAGCCGGCCCGGTTATCCGGTTCGGCCCGGGGTAAATCTGATGGAATCTGCAGCCCGACCCGGATGTAGTAGATGGCCGGGATCACGATCAGGGAGAGGATGAGGGTTGAGGCCATGCCGCCAAGCATGGGCAGGGCAATCCGGCGCATGACGTCCGATCCGAGGCCGTCGGTCAGGAAGATCGGGGCAAGACCTGCAAAAATGGTCGTGACCGTCATCAACTTCGGCCTGACGCGCATGGCCGCGCCCTTGCTGACAGCTGCGAAAAGCTGGCTCCTGTCAGACGGGTTCGCCTTGCGGACTTCCGCGTCGATATAGAGCAGCATCACGACGGCTGTCTCGACCGCGATGCCGCCCAGGGCGATGAAACCGACCGCGACGGCTACTGACAGATTGTAGCCTGCCAACCAGACGGCCCACATTCCGCCGACCAGGCCGAATGGCAGGCTGGCCATGATGATCAGGGTCCGGTCGAGCCGACCGAAATGTAGCATCAGCAGCAGGAAGATCAGTGCAATCGCAGCTGGAATGGCGATCTTCAGCCGCGCATTCGCTTCCTGCATCTGTTCATACTGTCCGGAGAACTCCACCGCATATCCCGCAGGCAGGTCGACGGCGTTGGCAATCACCTGTCCGGCGTCTGCAACATAGCTGCCCATGTCCCGGTCCGCGATATCGACGAAAACCCAGCCAGTCAGCCTGGCATTTTCCGATCGGATCATTGGCGGGCCTTCCGCATAGGAAATGTCCGCCAGTTCGCTGAGAGGGATATGGGCGCCGGACGGGGCGGTCACGAGTATCTCTTCCAGGTCTGTGGCACTCTCACGAAATGGCCGATCATAGCGCAGGATGATGTCATAGCGTTCCCGGCCCTCGACAGACTGGGAGAGTGTCATGCCGCCCAGGGCGGTTTGGATCACGGACTGGAAGGCTGCCATGTCGATATTCCGCCGGGCGAGTTCGCCCCTATCCGGCGTGATCTCGAGATATTTTCCGCCCATGACCCTGTCGGCGAAGGCCGAGCGCGTTCCGGGTACGTCCGAAATGGCCGCTTCTATGTCCCGGGCAATGGTCTCAATCTCTGTCAGATCATCGCCCGTAACCTTGATGCCAATGGGCGTGCGCACACCTGTTGAAACCATGTCCATGCGAATCTTGATCGGATAGCCCCATGAATTCACGAGGCCGGGCATTTGCAGCTTGGCATCGAGCTCATCGGTGATGTCCTCGACCGTCACACCTGGCCGCCAATCCTCCTTCGGTTTCAGCTTGATCCAGGTCTCGATCATGGTGAGTGGCGCTGGATCGGTTGCGGTATCGGCGCGCCCGGCCTTGCCGAAGACACGATCGACTTCTGGCACGGTCTTGATGACGCGGTTTGTCTGGCCAAGAATCTCCCGCATCTTGGTGGATGACACGCCGGGCAGGGTGGTCGGCATGTAGAGGAGCTCGCCTTCATAAAGGGCCGGCATGAATTCCGAGCCGATCCTCTGGACCGGCACGATGACGGTGGCCGTCAGCGCGAGCGCAAGGGCGACCGTGATCCATTTGAACCTCAGGGCTAGATGGAGCAGCGGTTTGTAGGCCCAGACGAAGAAGGCGTTCAGGGGATTGGCTTCCTCGCGCCGGAACCGACCCCGCATCAGGTACAGCATCAGAACCGGGACAAGTGTCACCGACAGAATGGCCGCGAAGGCCATCGCATAGGTCTTGGTATAGGCAAGAGGACTGAAGAGCCTGAAGCTCTGACCGGTCAGGGCAAAGACGGGCAGGAAGGAGACCGTGATGATGAGGAGTGAAAAGAATATGCCGGGGCCGACTTCCTGAGCCGACTCGACCAGCGCCTGGCGGCGCACGCTCGGATCGGGTTTCGGTCCCAGATCCGCCAGTTTCCGGCTGGCATTCTCGACAAGCACAATCGAGGCGTCGACCATGGCGCCGATCGCGATGGCGATCCCGCCAAGTGACATGATGTTCGCTGTGACACCTTGCCAGGACATGATCAGGAACGCGCCGAGCACTCCGAGCGGCAAGGTGATGATGGCAACCAGAGACGACCTTACATGGAGGAGGAAGATCAGGATGACGAGCGCAACCGCGATGCCTTCCTCGATCAGCTTGTCTTTCAGATAATCGACCGAACCCTCGATGAGTGGCGCGCGGTCATACACAGTGACAATCTCGACACCTTCCGGCAGGCCGCGCTGGAGACTATCAAGTTTCTCCTTCACACGTTCGATCACCGACAGCGCATTCTCGCCATCGCGCATCACCACGATGCCGGACACCGTTTCGCCTTCGCCATTGAGTTCGACAATGCCGCGCCGGAGGGCCGGGCCTTCGACAATCCGGGCGACATGGCTCAGCTGGACGGGGGTGCCATCCTCTGCCTTGACCACGACCTGTTCGAGATCAAGCTTCTCATCGACATAGCCTGATGAGCGGATGACATATTCCGTTTCGCCCTGTTCGAGCACGCGGCCACCGACTTCGCTTGAGGCTGCGCGGACCGCGTCACGGATACGGGTGATCGACAGGTCGTAACTTCTCAGGCGATTGGGATCGAGTAGCACCTGGTATTCCCGGACAAAACCGCCGACCGAAGCGACTTCAGAGACCCCTTCCACTCCGGCGAGTTCAAGTTTCAGGAACCAGTCCTGGAGTGAACGCAGCTCGGCGAGATCGGTCTTGCCGGTCTTGTCGACCAAGGCATACTGATAGACCCAGCCAACGCCGGTCGCATCCGGTCCGATCTGGGGTACGGCGCCTTCCGGGAGTTCGGACCCCAGCCGGGACAAGGCTTCGAGAACGCGCGAGCGGGCCCAGTAGAGGTCAACATCATCGTCAAATATGACATACACAAAACTGGTGCCGAACATTGAGGAGCCGCGCACGTCCTTGGTCTTCGGCAGACCGAGAAGGTTCGTCGATAGTGGATAGGTGACGAGGTCCTCGACAATCTGCGGGCTCTGGCCAGGAAAATCGGTGCGAATGATGACCTGGGTATCTGTCAGGTCCGGCACTGCATCGAGCGGCGTGCGCTGGATCGCCATCCACCCGGTCACAGCCAGTGCAGCGGCGAGCATGAGGACGATGAGCTGGTTGGAAACCGACCAGGAGATCAGCATTGCCACCCATGATTTGGAGGGGTCTTGCCCCGCGAGGTCTCTGTCGTTTCGTTTAGTCATGACTGTCCCCCGAATGCCCAGGGGCCTGGTCAGCGCCAGTCTCGCTGTCATTGGTCGTCATCGACATGCCGGCCATCGGGTTGGGCCAGTCAATCCGTTCGGCTCCATCTGCGCTGTACGGATTGGCTGGTTTCGCTTCTTCCTGCAGCCAGTACCGGCCCGTTGCGGTGTCCCGGTAGAGCACCAGACCAGCCTCGCTGTAATGCTGAGGTGCGCCTTCCAGCAGCCAGGGTTTCAAGGCCTCGACCAGGTCTGAGAGTTGTGTGGCAAGGTCTTCGCGGTCCGTGGCGTCCTGCGCGACGGCGAGAGCGGTTTGCGTAGCATCCATGACCGGTGCCAGTTTCGTGTTCGCGTAACGGTCCCGCAGCACTGGCACCAGGGCGAGCGCCGGGTCCACGAATAGCGGATCGATGTCATACCCGTCTGTCAGGGCCTCGTGGAAGTAGAGCGCCATGTCAGTGAAGTGATCGATTTCGGCGAGGGCTTTACTTTCCACCGGAATATCGGAGAGCGGTGTTTCCGGACTGGCCGCGCTCGCATCCGGAGCTTCCAGCTTGGCAAGGCCTTCTTTCAGGTTGGCTTCGCTATCGAGCAGGAACTGCCCGCTGGCGACGACCATGTCGCCGCTTTCCAGACCCGACAGGATTTCGGTCCGGCCATTGGCCGAAATGCCGGTTTGCACGGCGCGTCCGGAGAAGCGGCCATTGCCTTCGGCGATGACGACACGGGCGCCCTCGCTACCGAGCAAAATGGCTTCACTTGGAACCGAAAGACGCGGTCGGCCGCCGATATTCAGCCTTATGTCCGCATAGGCGCCCGGGCGAAGATAGCCCGACGCATTGTCCACTTCGATCCGGACGTCGGCTGTACGGGTTTTCGGGTCGATTGTCGGATAGATATAGTCGACCTCGCCTTTGCCGGGGGCATCGGGCGCGCTCGGAAAATCGAGTTCGGCCTGCATGCCTGTTTCCACCAGAGGCAAATCGCTCTCCGGCACCGAGGCAATGACCCAGACATCGGCATAGGATTGCAGGCGTAATATAGGCGTGCCGGGTTTGACATAGTCGCCATTGCGGACCTGGAGCTCGGCAACCGTGCCGCCGGCTTCTGCGTAAACCGGAACACGTTCAATGACCTGGCGGGTTTCGGTCAGCCGGTCGATGGCCGCATTCTGCATGCCAAGGGAGCGCAGGCGCTGGCGAACCGACGCGATGCGCGCTTCGTTACCGATCCTGAACGAGTTCAGATAATCTTTCTGCGCGGCGATCAGGTCCGGACTGTAGATCCGGTAGAGGAGACTGCCGGGGCGGACGGTGTCGCCCTCGGCATTGACCGCCAGATTCTCAATCCAGCCTTCTAGCCGCGAGACGGTAACATTTTCGAGCCGTTCATTGGTCTCGACCGTGCCGAAGGCTCTCAGTACACGGCTGAAATCCCTGGTCTCGGCAGGTGATGTCCGGATCCCCATGGTCTGGATCATTTCCGGCGAGACGGCCACGCCCGATCCGGTGTCATCGGCATAAACCGGGATGTAATCCATGCCCATGGAATCCTTTTTCGGAACAGGCGAGGTGTCCGGCTTACCCATGGGATGCTTGTAGTACAGGATTTCCCCTGTTGAGCTCGTCGGTTCCTGGGTCTTGTCGGCAGGCACCAGGTCCATGCCACAGATCGGGCAGGTGCCGTCCGGATCGGTCGAAATATAGTGCGGGTGCATGGGGCAGGTGTATCGTTGCGTCTCGCTCGAGGCGTTCGGTTTTTCACCCTGGCCGCCCGGTGATCCGCCCGGTGCGCCGCATGCGGCGAGCAAGAGGGCGGCAGATGCGGTGCCCATTATCAGGAATGTCTTTTTCATTGTGTCACCAGGAGGGCATTCAGGCGTGCGATCGCAGCGGCCTTGCGGGCCGTTTCAGCTTCGATTTCCGCCCGGAGTTTGAGAATGGCGATCTCGCCGTCGATGATCGGCGCATAACCGCCAACACCGGATTCATAAGCAATCAGCTGGGCCTCGACTTCGTCTTCGACGGCAGCAATCTTGACCTGCAGCACGTCGATACTGGCATCGGCCGCGCGTATAATGGCGTCCCGGGACGCATACTGGGCCGCCGCATTCCGCGCGGCAGCCTGGTAGCGTTGCTCGGCGCCGGCCCGCTCAGCCTTTGCGGCGCGCAAGTTCGGTGCCTGCTTCCTTTCGGCCCAGAGCGGAACCGTAAAAGTCACCATACCGGAGACCCAGTCATCCCCCGCGAACATCGCGCCTTCATCGCGCTGTTGATAGGTGAGCTGGGCCCCCCATTCTGGCTTCCAGGCCGCGCGGGCCTCGTCGATACCGTAATCGGTAACGCGGACGGCCGCGTCGGCAATGCGTACGGTGTGGAACTCAAGCGCTGCGCCGGACCAGTCTCTTTCAGTCAGGGGAGGGAGGCCGGTCGAAGGGACCAGTCCGACGAGTTCGATCAGGCGCGCATCGGTCTCGGCTTCCTGCCGGTCAAGATCAACAAGCGTCCGGGAAACTTCTGCCCGTTCGCTTTCAATTTCGGCAAGGCGATAGACGGCCGGGCGGCCCGCATCGATCTCGGCCTCGACAATGTCGACAAGCTCGTCGTATTTGGCGTTTCGCGCTTCGGCGAGGGATCTCTGCCTGGTCAGTCTAGTCTTGTCAGCGAGAAGAGCGATGAGTTCGGCGCGCAAGGCCGCATAACGGGCATCGCGAACCGCCTCGGTCTGTGCTGACATCGCCCGGGCTTCACCGGCGCGGGCTTCACGGCCCGCGAAGCTCGGAAATTGTTGCCGGATACCAACGGCTTTATTGGTCGGCAAGTAACTGTCGAACGAGGGATCGAAAATCGGAAAGTTGTTGATCCCGAGGGATACGACGGGGTCCGGGAGTGCGGTTGAGGCGACAGCACGCTCCCGGTCGGCCTCGGCATCGTAACCGAGAGCGGAGAGGCTTGGATGGGCCTCGAGACGGGCTTCAAGCTCGGCAAAGCTCTGAGCGTTGGCAACCGCCGCCAGGGGCACAGCGGCAAACGCTGCGACCAGCAGCATTCTTGAAATGTGGGGCATGATAAAACGGGCTCTTCTGAATTGTGAGAAGCGATGACGACGGGCTGCTGTGGCGGCCGCAGGTCATCGCTCTCAATTCAGGAAGCGCTGCTTTAGCGATATTGGCGTGTGCTGGACGATATCCAGCCGAGGTGGAGGCCCGGTCTTTAGCGTTTCGCGCTCTGGCAGGAATGCCTTTGGTGGGTTAGCGAGAACCGCAGCAAATTCTGCGTCTACATTCGCAACAGGTGCAACTGGATTGGCGTCACTGTGCGCCTGGATAAGCATGGGTGCACAGTCGTATCCCGCGGGGCAATCAGACGATGATGCCTGATCTGTATGCCCGGTGTCGGCCATGGCTTCCATCGCCATGTCATTACAGGGGTGATTGCTGCTCATTTCAGTCGGCGCGGTTTCGGAGGTCCCGACCATCAATGGACACGCCATGACCGGATGAGCCGCCATGAAGGCAGCGGCAAACAGTGTCAGGAGGCGGGTCACAAACTGCATCATTGTTCAAATACGTGAAAAGATTAAAACTTTCATTTCAACAAACTGTGAGGCCGCTACTTCTTGCGGCCACCAAGCACAGCAACAAGTTCCTCGACCTTTTCACGCCGGTCATCGACATTGCTTCCGGTCAGAGCATGATCCACACACGTTGCGATATGGTCATCCAGGATAACGGCCTCGAGGCCGACAAGCGCGGCCTTCACAGCCTGCACCTGACGAATGACATCAATACAATACCGATCGTCGGACACCATCTTCGTGATGCCGCGCACTTGTCCCTCGATGCGGGCAAGCCTTCGGGTCGCGGCCTCTTTGGTTTCAGTCTTCATGGCAAATACCCCATACAGGGTATCCATATGGGGACCTCGTGAAGCAATTTCCAGTCTCTTTATGCGTCAGAAACGAAAGGTTCAGCCCAAGATGGACTGACAGTCATCACTCAATGGCATTTCCAGCTGCGGTCCACGCCTTCATCGAGCCGATATAGACATCGACCTCGGAGAACCCCTTCCGCATGAGCTGCGAGGCGGCAATGGTGGCCCGGGCGCCGCTTCCGCACATGACGGTGACGGGCTTGTCCGGGTCGAGGTCACTGGCCGCATCAGGCAGCTTGCCGACATAAGCGTGCTTGCTGTCCTTGATATGGCCGCTCTCATATTCGTCGATGGCCCGGACATCGAGCAGGGTCCAGCCAGCCGGCGGGTTGTCTACGCGCGCGGCGACGGTTTCGGTATCGACGAAGTCGAGTGTGTCGAGCGGGCCGTTCTGGACCGCCACGGGCATGGCGCCGCTGACAAATCCGCTCACATTGTCGAAGCCGATCCGCTGAAGCGTGGTGGCCGCATCGACCGCCTGGTCGTCATCGCGCGCTACCAGCAGCACCGGTTTGTCGCCTGGCAGCAACCAGCCCGCGAAGGCGGCAAGCATGTCATCCGGGATGCAGAGCGAGCCCGTGCGGTGTCCGCCGGCAAAGTCGAATATGCCACGGACATCGAGGCAGACCGCATCGCCCGGATCGAGCAACCTGGCCGGGGAGGCGGGCAGGGGCGCCGGCGGCGCATCTTCGGTGCCTTCCATATTGCCCTCTTCCATGCGCCGGAAGTATGGCGGGATGTAGTGGTTCTCGGCTACCTTGGCGTCGATGAAAGCCTCCCGGTCATCGATCTGCAGGCTCGGATTGTTGAGCTTTTCATGGCCGATGGAGGAAAACTCCCGGTCGGCCATGCCCGAGCCACAAACCGAACCGGCGCCATGCGCGGGATAGACGAGGCACTGGTCGCCGAGCCTCATCAGTTTCTCCAGGCTGTCATAGAGCAGGCCGGCGACTTCGCGTTTGCGGTCGGGATAGAAGTCCGTGCGCCCGACATCGCCAATGAACAGGGCATCGCCCGTGAACACGCCAACCGGGCCTTCCTCAAAGCTCTTGTCATAAAGCACGTAGGACAGGCTGTCGTCGGTGTGCCCGGGCGTTTCAAGCACCTTCAGGAGCGCGCCGCCAATCTCGAACGTGTCGCCTTCCCGCGTTTCGGCTGCATACTGGATCGGCTTTTCAGGGTTCGGCCCGTGCCAGACCTTTGCGCCAGTCTCTTCCTTCAGGACAGGGGCGCCTGAGAGCAGGTCCTCGTTCCGGTGGGTTTCGAAGACGTGCTTGATGACAGAGCCTTCCTCACGGGCGAGGTCCAGATAGATGTCGATGTCACGCCGCGGATCGATGACCGCAGCTTCGCCATCGGCGCTCAGGAAGTAGGAAAGGTGGGCAAGGCCCTGTGTCTTGATCTTTTCAAGTCTCATTCTGTTTCGCTCCTTTTCGGGATCGAATGGGTCTGACTGGACGTGGAAGGCGCGTTAGTCCTCCGCGATGGCTGCCCCGGCAGCGTCGTCTGGATTGAGCGTGCCTTCAAAGGGGGGAACGGGGCGGCTCGCCGCCTCCCTTTCCGTCGATGCCGGGCCATTCTCCGCGATGTCGGAAATCAGCCATTCCATTTCCTTGATCTCGCGGCGCTGCGCCGTGATGATCTCGTCGGCAAGCTCGCGCACACGGACATCCTCGATGCCGGCGCGTTCACTTGTCATGATGGCAATGGAGTGGTGGGGGATCATCGCTTTCATGTAGGACCGGTCGTCGACAGTGCTCTGGCTGCGCACCAGCCAGAGGGCCAGGACGAACACGACCGCAGCGCCAATGAAAATGCCGAAATTGATCCGGCTGTCCTTGTACATGTTGAGCATGAAGCTCAGCATCACGACGGCCATCGCGGCGCCCATGATGAAGGCCATGTAGAAGCGCGTTTCGCTCCAGCGAACATGCTCCCACGCATAGGTGTTGAGGTACATCAGCCCAAACATCACGATCATCGATGTGATGATCATTGCGCCAAACCGCCAATAACTGTTCTTCATATCCACTTTCAACATCCTCCTTATACAGTGGTGGGGTATTTCCACGACTAACGGAGAAGTGTGTGAACAGGTTCCGAGTTAATCCGATGCTCGAATTCCGCCTGAAGTTGGACCATCCATTTGGTTTCGCATCAGGAGGAAAATGAAGGATGCCGAGCAAGAAATCAGCAGGAAACCATTGAGTGATTCCAGTCCCGCCAGGAACCGCGAATGTCCGGTTGGATAGATATCGCCCAGCCCAAGCGATGTGTAGTTGACGAGGGAGAAATAGAATATGTCCATGAACCCGTCCGCTTGCCCGCCCTTGAAACCACCCAAGTCAAAGGCATCCAGTAGCGTAAAGCTGGTTGCATAGAGCGCTGCCTCAGCGAGGTGCGCCAGGCCTGCACCTACGATACCCGAAACAACGATCGGGAGACCTGAACGCGCTTCATGGTTCAGGCGTCGGTGCAGATGCGCCAGTGCGAGATAATGCACCGTGCTTGCCAGCACAAAAGTGAGCAGTCCGATCAAGGTTGCAATGATCATGAATGGGCTTTGTGCTGGTCGTTTCCGGACTCCTCTCCGGGAGGATTGTCGCGGAGACGTTTCAGAAAGAAATGCTCGAATGAAAAGACTACAACCATGCCGAAAGCCGCGATCAGGATGATGACTGGATCGGCTTGCCACTTCAGGAGGAGGAAGGCGATCAGGACGACGGCATCGAGCGCTATCGCACAGATAAGGATTGCAGGTGCGGCGCCGACATCCTTTCTCAAATGCCGGAAGACGCCCCAATGGATGATGATATCCATGACCAGATAGAAGATTGCGCCAAGCGAAGCGATGCGACTGAGATCGAAGAAAGCCGCGAGCAATCCGGCAGCCACAACCGTATAGACGAGCGTATGACGCTGTACCGTTCCGGGCATGCCGAAATGTCTATGCGGAATCAGGTTCATGTCGGTCAGCATGGCGAGCATGCGGGAGACGGCAAACAAGCTGGCAAGCAGGCCTGAAGCTGTCGCGATGATCGCAATCGTTACTGTGAACCACAATCCATAGTTTCCAAGTGCTGGCCGGGCCGCTTCGGCGAGAGCATAGTCCTTCGCCGCAACAATCTCCGAGACAGTGAGGGTTGATCCGACAGCGAAACAGACAAGGAGATAGATGAAAGTGCAGATCGCAAGTGAGATCATGATGGCCCGCCCGACATTGCGGGTCGGTTGCTTCACCTCGTCGCCACTGTTCGTGATGGTGGTGAATCCCTTATAGGCCAGGATGGCGAGCGCGACGCCGGCCAGGAACCCACCGGCAGATGTGCTGTCAGCGAAACCGTCTGCTGCTGGCTGGAAGCTGAATCCGGCAGCCCAGATCGCAATAAGCGCGAAAATCAGTATGCCACCAATCTTGAGAATAGCCGTGACCTTCGATACGCCGCCGATCACCTGATTACCGGCAATATTGATCACGAAAGCCAGGATAATCAGTCCGATTGCCAGCAAGGGGACGAATATGCCGCCCTCGACGCCAAACAGCTGCAGCGTGTACGTACCGAACGTGCGGGCGACCAGGCTTTCATTGATGATCATCGAGAACGCCATCAGCAGGGCGGCGCTTCCGGTCACGGTAGACGGGCCGTAAGCGCGTTGGAGTATCATCGCGATGCCGCCGGCGCTAGGATACTTGTTGGAGACCTTGATATAGGAATAGGCGCTGAAGCCGCTGATGATGGCTGCCGTGAGGAAGGCGAGCGGAAACAGGTCGCCTGCAAATTCAGCGACCTGACCGGTCAGGGCAAAGATGCCGGCACCGATCATCACGCCCGTCCCCATGGCGACGGTGCCCGCCAGCGTCAGTGACCCTTGCTTGTAGTCATCCTCACTCATGGTCTTGCCTGTTCGGAGACCAATTGCGTTCCCCGATAGGAGGCATATGTCCTGGCATCCTCTCCAGAGAAGATGATGACATCATACCGATCTGGCGCGTTCGGTGTTTCCATGCCGGGAGAGCCTTGCGGCATGCCGGGCACCGAGACGCCGTTGACGTCAGGCTTTTCTTCGAGCAAGCGTCGTATTTCCCGAGCGGGAACGTGACCTTCAACGACATATCCGTCGACTTCTGCGGTATGGCAACTCATCAGTTCATCCCGAACACCAAGCCGTGACCGAATGGGTGTCAGGTCCTCTTCCTCTTTCACGATGACGTAGAAACCCTCGTCATGCAGGTGGTCCACCCAGGCGGCGCAGCAACCGCACCATGGCGTCTTGTGTACAGTGACTGTTTGCGCGTTGGCTGCGGGTGACGCGGAGAAGAGCATCACGCCCGCTATCAGGGCTGCAATCATCAGCGCACCGAGCGCGCTCATAGCAAGTGGTCTGGACATGTCTGTGCTCCGGAAAATTAGAGTTTAAGGGTTCTCAGCCGCAAGGCGTTGCCGATAACAGATACGGAGCTGAAACTCATGGCGGCCGCCGCGATCATCGGGCTCAGTAACAAGCCGAAGAAGGGATACAGAATGCCAGCGGCAACCGGCACGCCAAGCGTATTGTAGAAGAACGCGAAGAACAGGTTCTGGCGGATGTTGCGCATCGTGGCGTGGCTGAGCTCCCGGGCCTTTGCGACCC
The DNA here is from genome assembly GCF_002088935.1 of Henriciella litoralis. NCBI lineage: Bacteria > Pseudomonadati > Pseudomonadota > Alphaproteobacteria > Hyphomonadales > Hyphomonadaceae > Henriciella > Henriciella litoralis. The sequence goes on along the minus strand of NZ_NCSS01000006.1, from coordinate 1,269,948 downwards.
CGATCAGATCGCCTTTCACAAGCGTTACACCGGCACTCTCCATGGCCACATCGGTTCCGGTTCCCATGGCGATTCCGACATCCGCCTGAGCGAGCGCGGGCGCATCATTTATGCCGTCACCGCACATGGCCACGCGGGCACCGTTCTTCTGGAGTTCGGACACGATCCGATGCTTGTCTTCAGGCGAGACGTCGGCGTGAACCTCATCGATGCCGACCTTGTCGGCGACCGCGCGTGCTGTCGTCTCATTGTCACCTGTCAACATCACAATCTTCAACCCTTCGGCATGAAGACGTCTGATGGCTTCCGGTGTCGTCTCCTTGATCGGGTCCGCCACAGAGACAAGGCCTGCCGGTTTTCCGTCGACGGCGGCGAACATAACCGTCTGGCCTTCGGTGCGGTACTGGTCAGCGCGTGTCCCGAGGTCGTCAGACCAGCCCCCGATCCGCTGCATCATCTTTCTGTTGCCGATGGCGACGGTTTGGCCGTCGACGCTTGCCTGCGCACCTTCGCCAGTGACGGATTCAAATCCGTGCGCATCCTTGTGAGGCGCGCCCTTGCCTTTTGCGCCACGCACGATCGCGTCGGCAAGTGGGTGCTCGCTCAAACGTTCCACCGCGGCTACGAGACTAAGCAACGAGGCTTCGTCGAAGCCTTCGCCTGGCTGGACGCGTACCAGTTCGGGGCGTCCGAGCGTCAACGTCCCGGTCTTGTCGACCACGATCGTATCGACCTTCTCAAGCGTCTCCAACGCTTCAGCATTCTTGATCAGGATGCCGTTGGACGCGCCCTTGCCCGTGCCGACCATGATCGACATCGGGGTTGCCAGACCTAGCGCACAGGGACATGCGATGATCAGGACGGCAACGGCATTCACGATCGCAAAAGCCATCGCCGGGTCGGGTCCGAACACGGCCCACACGACAAAGGTCAGGATTGCAATTCCAATAACAGCCGGAACGAACCAGGCAGCGACGAGATCAGCGAGCCGCTGGATTGGAGCTCGGGACCGCTGAGCGGCGGCAACCATTCGGACAATCTGGGACAAGAGCGTGTCTTCGCCCACATGTGTCGCCTTCATAACGAGCGACCCGGTTCCGTTGACCGTGCCGCCGGTCACACGGGCGCCAGCGGCTTTTTCGACGGGCAGGGGTTCGCCGGTGACCATGGACTCGTCAACCGACCCATGGCCGTCGACGACCTCGCCATCGACCGGGATCTTCTCACCTGGCCGGACCCGCAGCTTGTCGCCAGACTTTACATCCGCGAGATCGACATCCTGTTCGCTGCCATCGTCAGCAATCCTGCGCGCAGTAGCAGGGGCAAGCTCCAGCAGTGCACGAATGGCTCCTGAGGTGGCGTTGCGCGCGCGCAGTTCGAGCACCTGGCCAAGTAAAACCAGCGTAACGATGACGGCGGCCGCCTCGTAGTAGACTGCTACCGCGCCGCCATGCCCACGGAATGAATCGGGAAATATGCCGGGCGCGAATGTTGCGACCAGGGAATAAATATAGGCCACGCCGACGCCCATCGCGATCAGGGTGAACATGTTGAGGTTGCGTCGCTTCACGGATTGCCAGCCGCGCACGAAGAAAGGCCAGCCGGCCCAAACGACAACGGGAGTCGCGATCAGGGCCTGAAGCCAGACACTCCATGTCGGATCAATCCAGTGCCTGAGCGGGCTGCCGGGAATCATTTCGCCCATGACAAAGGCGAGCAGTGGCGCCGAGAAGACAAGGGCGACCCAGAAGCGCCGCGTCATGTCATCCAGTTCGCTGGTATCCTGCTCGGCCGTCACCGTTTCCGGTTCGAGCGCCATGCCGCAGATCGGGCAGCCTGTATTGGCAGTTTCGCGTACCTGCGGATGCATGGGACAGGTCCAGACGGTGCCGGCATAGCCGATCGGAACCTTGTCATAGGCATCATCGGGCTTCTCTGGAGCGGCCTGATCGTTGTGATGGCACGCATGTCCGGAATGGGCGTGAGAAGTGTCGTTGGTCATGGCTCTGACTCTTTCAGCAGGAGTGCTTCACAGGATGAGGGTATGCATCACTTTTATGCGCTGCTGTTTCGGTTGAAGAAGTTGAACAAGGGAACGAACAGAACGGCGATGTACCAGCCATAGAGATAGCTCTCGACAAGGCCGATCAGGAAACCAGTCAGCGTTCCAAACTCAAATCCGGGCAGTAGATCCTGCCATGCTGGATGCATGTGAAGGCTGGACGGCGTCACACTCCCCCAGCCGACGCACAGCAAATAACTGACGAGCAGGAACAGAGACAGCGAGTGTCCGACGGGGATAATTTTCATTCTGACCTCCAGCGGTCCAGGCAAGAGCAAGTAGGACAGTCATAGTATAATACCCCTAGGGGGTATATTCAATATCATCGCCGCTTGCCGGTTGCTTTTCAACTTGGCCGGCAAGCGGCAGTTTGGATTTCCTCCTTATCGCGGCGCACGGGAGGACGAGTGCGTGTGAATGACCTGCCAGGTGCCGGCGACCTTGCGGAACAGCACCGTTTGTTTCCCGATACGCTCCAGGCGTTCGCCATCGGAGCTGAACGTTCCACTGATCGCTGTGTCCGCGACAACCCATGCAAAGTCACTTCCCTCGAATTGCACGTCTATATTCGAGAAGTCGAGTTCGAGATCCGGAATGGTATCTTTTTCGGGCTCGACATGATTTTCGACAAGGTCGAGCAGGCCAGTATTCTCGCCGCCTGACTCAAAGTACCGGGCGCCTGACCAGTCGAGAAAGTTCTGTCGGAACAGTTCGCCATCGCCGGTCTCCCAACCGGTTTCGATCGCGGCCATGATATCCAGGATCGCCTGTTCATCAGTCGAGACCGGTTTGGTGTCGTGATGGCCGTCGGAGTTGTCGTGTCCGGCGGGGACCGTGCCTGACATTTCTCGATCAGCTGCACCGTCGGTATGGTCGTGATCATGTCCATCGCCGCTCGCCGATGATCCATCCATCGTGTCGGATGGAGGCGCTCCGTGAGCGTCTTGATGATCGTCTGTTGAATTTACGGTGCCTTGGTCGCCATGACCGGCTCCGCCGCCATGATCATGATCGTGGCCTGGCCCGCTGGCTTCAGGAAGGGTCTGCACGCCAAGTCCGTACTTGTAGACAATTGTGCCTCCCCACCACGCTGTAACCGTCAAAAGACCTGCCACCGCCAGGGCACTGATCGCAAATACCGGGCCGGGCGACGAGGCCCTTCTCAGCCAGCGCCAACCGGCGAGGGCCAGTAATGCGAGGCCCGTGGGAACAGCCCAGTTGCGATGGGTTGTCATCGCTTCATGGGACGGCGCATCGTGAGCAACGCTGTAATAGGCCTGAAACCCGGCCGCGATGGTGGCCAGAACCGCCAAGGCAGCCAATGCCAGCATCCAGTCGGCGGCCGGTCGAAGGCTGTCGCGCCAGCGGCCTGCAGGTACGAGGAGGCCAGCCACATATGCCAAGGCTGCAGATGTGCCGAGGGCATAGGTAAAATGCACCAGCACGGGGTGAATATTGGGTTCTATGAAACCGCCCATTTTGTTCTCCTAATACCAGGTCCGCAGGCCCACGAGAAAGACGATATCGTCGCCTTCACCGCCTGCGGCTTTGATCATGTCGCGTGTCTCACCGAAGGCGCTTTGCCATTCGACGCCGACATAAGGCGCAAACTCCCTCCTGATTTCATAACGAAGCCGCAAGCCGGCATCGAGTGTGCTAAGTCCCGCGCCCGTTTCCCTTTCCGGTATGTCCTGCGCGGAAAGATTTGCTTCGATCCGAGGCTGCAAGATCAACCGCTGGGTCAGGAGCAACTCATATTCAGCCTCGATGCGGGCCGTTACATCGCCTTTTTCACTGAGAAAGGCGGAAGCGTCGACTTCGAACCAGTAGGGCGCCAGACCATTCAGTGCGACGACCCCATGCGCGAGACTATCCGGTTCGATGTCGTAGCGAACGCCCGCCTGAACATTCCAGAAAGGCGCAACCGCGCGGGAATAGAGCGCCTGGATCTCGGCATCATCCACGCCCTCTCCATTCAGAGAGGCGCGGCCCTCGCTCTTGAACCAGAGCTTGTTGATATCGCCCCCATACCAAGCCTGTCCGTTCCAGTACAAACTGTCGCCCTCGTCAGACATCTGAGCCTCGAGCTGGTTGAAGAGGATGTAGAAGCTCTTCTGGTCTCCGCCTTCCGCAAGAACGTCCCGGCGAGCGTCCGCCATTGCATCCTCGCCGTAGATGGCGTCGGCCTGATCCCAGGGCGGGGTTTGATTTGTGTCTTCCGCGAACGCGCTGCCGGTCGCGTAGAGCGCGAAGCCGAGGAGGAGAGGGGCTGCCAAATTCGGTTTCATCATGATTTTCCCTCCCCATGGTTCATGCCGTGATGGTCCATGGGCATATTCATCTGACCTGCCGGCATTTTTTCAGCTGGTGTCGTATCGTCTGCTGGCGGAATGACGCTGACGACCTGCATCATGCCAGCGTGCATGTGGTAAAGCAGATGGCAGTGGAACGCCCAGTCACCGACATGTTCTGCGGTGATGTCGACGCTGACCCTGTCTGCAGGCTTGACCGTTACTGTGTGCTTGCGCGGCATGTGATGACCACCGCCATTCACGAGATCGAAAAACATGCCGTGCAAATGGATCGGGTGTGGCATCATTGTATCGTTTACGAGCGTCAGGCGAACACGTTCACCCTCGTAGAACTTGATTGACTCGGTTACCTCGGAGAATTTTACACCGTCGAACGACCACATGTAGCGTTCCATGTTCGACGTCAGATGAATGACAATTTCGCGGCCAGGCGGGCGATGGTCCTCATTCATGTCGAGCGCGCGAAGCTGGTTGTAGGTGAGCGTGCGGTGGGGGACATCATCAAGCCCGAGACCGGGTTCGCCCAAGCGGCTCATCGTCATGCCTGATACTTTTGCGACACCGGGGCCGCGCTCTATATCTGCTTCAATCTTGACGGGCTGGACCGCCGGACCATGAGGATCGGGCATCATCGACATGGCACCCATGTCGTGGCCTTTCATGTCGTCCCCGGCCGTCGCGGTGTCCGGACCATGATCCATTCTCCCCATGCCTGACATGCCCGCCATGTCTCCATGGGCCATTCCCATGTCCCGCATGGTCAGCATCGGCACAGCTCGAAGCGCAGGCGCATCGACCCGCATACCGGCACGCGGGCCGAGCGTGGCGACGGCCTGGCCGGAGCGGTCGATCGATTCGGCAACAAAGGCGTAGGCGCGCGCTTCGGTCGGCGCGATGATGACATCATACGTCTCGGCCACGCCCATCTGGAACTCGTCGGTCTCAACCGGCTGGACATTCAGACCGTCGGCCTGGACCACCGTCATCGGCAAGCCCGGGAGGCGGACATTGAAGAGGGTCATGGCGGAGGCGTTGATAATGCGCAGGCGAACCCGCTCGCCCGGCTGGAAGACCATATTGAAATTATCGGCCGTCGAATGGCCATTGATCAGGTAGGTGTAGGTTTCGCCGGTCACGTCTGCGAGATCGCGCGGGCTCATTCGCATCTGCCCCCACATGCCGCCAAGTCCGGTTGGGTTCGACAGGGTCGGGCGGTTGAAATTCAGGCTCTCGGCATTCTTCTTGAGCTTGTCGAAGATCCGGTGCGGATGCGTGAAACTCCAGTCGCTGAGGACGAGCACATATTCCCGGTCATAAGCCACTGGGTCTGTACCTGCCGGATCTATGACGATCGGACCGTAATGGCCGAGTTGTTCCTGCAGACCAGAATGGGAGTGATACCAGTAAGTGCCATTTTGCGGCACCTTGAACTGATATTTGAACGTTTCGCCCGGTTTGATGCCCGGGAAGCTGACGCCCGGCACGCCGTCCATATGGAAGGGGACAAGCAGTCCGTGCCAATGGATCGAAGTGTCTTCGGCAAGCCGGTTGGTGACGTTCATTGTAACGTCATCGCCCTCGCGCAACCGCAAGAGCGGACCGGGAAGTGTGCCATTGATTCCGGTTGCCATACCGACTTTGCCGTTGAGCCTGACCGGGAACTGCCCGATTTCGAGGTCGAAGCGCGTGCCCGAAAGTGAGGGCACACCAAGGTTTCCGTTGCTGGAAGATTTTGCCCAAGCGGGCAGGAGGCTGCTTGCCCCCAAGGTTGCGCCGGTGCCGAGCACCGTCTGCAACATACGTCGTCTGTTCAACATAATCGTCTCCATGAGGTGAATTTATGCAATCGGGCTGCTAATGCAGCGACGCACGAAATCAGCTCAGGGAACGCACCTTCAATGTGACTGGCGTTTGTTGCAGCAGGTAACTTCGGACCTCAGGCCAGGGCGTGCGGACATTGACGACGCGCTTCCATGCGTGTTGCCATGAGGGTGTAGCAAGCCCGATGGGCGTCGTATCGCCTAATACGTGCTGGACCGGGTTCGCCGTCTTGTCGGCTTGGGCGACCGTTGCTGTCTGAAGCTTGCAGTGATCAGTCTCATCATCGCAGGGCGCCTCAGGCCCATCGGCGGGCGCCTGGTGAGAATGAGCGGTGAACTCGGTTGCCATGCTATTCGTCGCCGACATATCGACGGGACACGCGCAGAGCACCTGCGACAGGCTGAAAAATACCGTCACGAGAGTTGCGACAACAAAGTTCATGACTACCACTTATACCCCATAGGGGTTTAAATCAAGAAAGAACCTCTGAGCACTCAAGGTTTGTCGTAACGGAGCAGGATCAACCCAGACCCGCGGGTCAGTCCCGAGCGAAAAGTTGCATGGCTACGCTCCAGCGCGAATTTGAACGGCCAGCAAATCATGTTAGCGATGTGAATGTCGTTGATAGGCAGCGTCGAACTTTGACAACACGAAAGGGCTGCACCACAGTTTGCACTACAAATTGCAAACAATCTGCACAACAAGCGAAGTTTTGAGTGCCATAGTGCGTTGAATTAATTTAATTTCAAGCACGATTACTGGGCGCGTCACTCGCGGTTCGGAATCCATTGTCGGCTCTTGGCGAAAGGGCAACCTGGTTTCGCTGCGTACGAGCTTCAATTCATAAATAAATTGGACCCCAGACCCTTTTGTTTAGTACGGATTGTGCCATTCCGGTGATTAAGAGACCTGCTTCCTCATTCTATAAAACATCGTAAAATCAATATCTTGCACCTGTGTCGAGAGTATTTATTGTCTTTGTTGTGCATGACTTTTTAATAAGAAATGTTGCATAATATGGAGCATGACCCCTATATTGTGGGTGATGGAGACAGAACATGACCGCGCTTGCAAAACTAAAAAGGAAATTGCGCCCCGGACAGGTGTACCGGCGCAAGGAGCTTGCGACCTGGTCAAACGCTGTCGATCGACATGTTGGACAGCTGCTTGACGAAGGACGCCTCGAAAAGGTTGGGGCAGGGCTCTATATGGCTCCGAAGAAAACTCGGTTCGGGCAGGCACCCGCCAAGCCGGAGAAGCTGGTTGAGTCATTCCTGGGGGATGACCGGTTTCTTATGGTTTCGCCAAACGCCTATAACAGCCTCGAATTGGGAACGACGCAGCTCTACAATGAGCCGGTAGTTTATAATCGCAAACGGCACGGCCATTTCGAGCTGGATGGCCGACGCTATGACTTCCGCATGCGGACCTCTGTTCCTTCAAACCTCAGCGAAGAATTCCTCCTGGTGGATCTGTTGCACAACCTCGATCGGCTTCCCGAGGAAAAGGCAGCAGTGCTTCCCAAGGCACTTAGGCGTGCGCGACGTATGGACCGCGCGCGACTGTCACGTGCGGTGAAGGATTTCGGATCGGCGCGGGCTGCAAGGCTCCTCAAGCCTGTATTGAACCCTGATCAGGCAACCGCCGCGTGACCCTCCTGCACGCACTGCCTGATTTTGCCGACCTCATCGCTGTTGCTGCGCGAAACAACACTATCGATCCGGGCCTCATCGAAAAAGACTACTGGTTGATGCACTGCCTCTGGGGACTGCAGCAGCTTGACTATAAGTTTGAGCTGAAAGGCGGAACTTCGCTGTCAAAGGGATACGGCCTCATCGACCGTTTTTCGGAAGACATCGACATCCTGATCCACCCAGAGACCGACCTCCAGTATGGCCCAAACCACAACAAGCCTGCGCAGGTAAAGGCGCGTCTCGAATTCTTCAACGGTCTGGCCGAAGCCATCAAAATTCCTGGCATTATCGAAGTGGTCCGCGACGAAGAGTTCGACGACACACGCCACTATCGCGGCGCAGGCATTCGATTGAAGTATGAGTCGGTGAATCCACTGCCAGAAGGGCTGAAGGCAGGCATCCTGCTCGAAGTCGGGTTCGACCAGGTGGCGCCGAACCGGCCATGTACGATTTCGTCCTGGGCTTACGAACTTGCAGTCGAGAGTGGGATTGCAGACCTGACCGACACCCGCGCGGTCGATGTGCCTTGCTATGAGCCGGGCTATACTTTTGTCGAAAAGCTCCAGACCATCTCAACGAAATTCCGAAAGCAGCAGGCGGACGGCGACATGCCTGTCAATTTCATGCGCCACTATTATGACGTGTACTGCCTGCTCGCTGACGCCTCAGTGAAAGAGTTCATCGGAACAGACGCGTACAAGGACCACAAGGCCAAAAGGTTCCGCAAGGCAGATGAACCGGACCTCACCAGGAACGAAGCCTTTCTGTTGAGCGACGCAGAAACGCGAAAGGCGTACGCGGACGCTTATGCGAAGTCACGAGCGCTTTACTACAGGGAGCCTGCACTCTTTGACGATATTCTGGCACGCATCAGCCGGCGCCTGCCGGAACTTTGAATGATCGTTGCTCGCAGGGAAACCTCTAACCCTCTGAAATAAAAGGAATTACTAGCTTACTCTTTTGTTGGGTGCGCCCTCCCGCACCCAAATAAAGCCCCTGGTTTCGACCGGGGGCTTTTTTTTGCTTAAATTTTTGGCGCAGCAAACCTCGCAACAAATGACTTGAACTCCCGTGCAGCACGAAGGACGGTGAAGATGTGTCTAGTCTGGAGGGAATTTCATGCGTCATCTCATCAGTATTGCTGCTGTGTCGCTCGTGCCGCTCGCAGCCGCAATTGCGCAGGACAAACCGGAGGATGAGAAGTGGGATGTCGCAAATCCGCCAATGGAAGCCCGCGAAGTTGCCATTGATGTCACCGAAGGCACCTGGATGAATGTTGACCTGTCGCCGGATGGGAAGACCATTGCCTTCGACCTTCTCGGCGACATCTACACAATGCCAATCACGGGCGGTACCGCGACCCGGATCGCTGAAGGGTTGCCTTTCGAGATGCAGCCGCGCTTCTCTCCGGACGGAGAACGGATCGCCTTCACCTCCGATCGCGGAGGTGGTGACAATATCTGGGTGATGAATGCTGACGGCAGCGATAAGCGTCAGATAACTAAAGAAGATTTTCGACTCCTCAATGCGCCGGACTGGAGCCCTGATGGCCAATATATCGCTGCGCGCAAACATTTTACCACGTCTCGATCGCTCGGAACGGGTGAGATATGGCTCTATCATGTCAGTGGCGGTGGGGGCGTCGCCCTCGTCGAAAAAGCAAGCGATGCCCTCCAGAAAGAACTTGGTGAGCCCGTCTTCAGTTCTGATGGGAGCCAAGTCTACTATACGCGAAACGCCTCATCCGGACCGATTTTTGAATATGCCCAGGACTCCAATGGGTCCCTTTTTGAAATTGACCGGTACTCGATTGAAGATGGTGAGGTCACAACGGCCGTGTCGGGGGCGGGCGGCGCCGTACGCCCAACACCTTCGCCCGATGGATCAAAGCTTGCCTTCATTCGCCGCGAGCGTGGCAAATCCGGATTGTACGTCAAAGATTTAAAGTCTGGAGAGATTACCGCTCTGTACGCTGATCTCGATCAGGACATGCAGGAGACCTGGGCCGTTCACGGTGTCTATCCCAGCATGGACTGGACGCCGGACAGCCAGGAGATTGTGTTCTGGGCGGGTGGCAAAATACAAAGAGTCGGTATGGATGGCGCCGCGCGGGAGATCCCGTTCCGCGTGAGCGATACGCGCGATGTTATTGACCCGCCAAGGCCTGAGGTCGCTGTCGCGCCGGACACATTCTCGACGCAGATGCCGCGTTATGTGGAAGTTGCCCCAGACGGCAATAGCGTGGTCTTCCAGTCGCTTGGGAAACTCTACGTAAAGTCTCTGCCGAAGGGCACGCCGCGCCGGCTCACCAGTTCGCCTGACGGTGAGCGTGAGCTCTTCCCGTCCTGGTCAAAAGATGGTCGCCAACTGGTTTATGTCGCATGGACAGATGATGGGCTTGGGCAACTCAAAGTGGTGGACGCTGCGGGTGGCAATGCACGTACAATCACCACACGTCCGGGCCATTATTCAAATCCGTCTTTCTCGCCTGATGGTCGCACGATCGCGTTCCAGCGCGGCGGTGGGGGCTATCTCCTTTCAGACCTCTGGTCGGATGAGACCGGTATCTACACAATTGATGCGAGGGGTGGAGAACAAAGCCTCGTCAGCCGTTCCGGCTATGGTCCGCAATTCGCAGACCGGAATGACCGGATCTATTTCGCCAAGCGCGAACAGGGCGGCTCATCCTTTGCGAGCATGGATCTATCGGGCGGTGATGAGCGCATTCACAGCAAGGCCGATCTCGTTGTTGAGTGGAAGGTTGCCCCTGATGGCAAGCATGTTGCCTTCCGGGACAATTATGCGGCCTATGTGACGCCGTTGCTGCCTGGCCCACAGGCGGTTGGCGCCGGTAAGACCGGTTCAGCCCTTCCTGTTGTGAAAGCCAGCGAAGGCGGCGCAACTTATTTCTCATGGTCTGATGATGGCCAGCAGCTCAACTGGACGCTTGGTCCGGAGCTGTTCAGCGCGTCCCTTGATGACATGTTCCGGTCGGCACCCGCCGGAGAAGACACAGAGACGTTCACGCCGCCAACTACTGGCGTCTCCCTTGCCATACAGGCAAAGGCCGACAAGCCGGATGGGCAGATCGCGCTTACCAATGCTCGCGTGATCACCATGGCTGGCGAAGATGGTGGCATCATCGAGAACGCCACTGTCATCATTCGGTCCAATCGCATTGTCGAGATTGGCGATAGCGCCTCTGTCACAGTGCCGGAGGCGGCGCAAGTTCTGGATCTTTCGGGCAAGACGATTGTGCCAGGCTTCATTGATGCGCACGCGCATGGGCCGCTCGCGGATAGCGGTATTATCCCGAACCAGAACTGGTCGGCCATCGCGCATCTGGCGCTGGGGGTGACGACGATTTTTGATCCTTCCAATTCCGACGACAGCTTCGCCGCATCAGAACTCCAGCGCGCGGGCGAGATACTGGCGCCGCGCATCTATACGACAGGCGAGGTCGTCTATGGTGCCAAAGCGCCGGGTGGGTTCGCTGATATCCAGACTTATGAAGACGCGCTCGCGCATGTTCACCGGCTGAAAGCGCAAGGCGCGCACGGCATCAAGAATTACAACCAGCCGCGCCGGGACCAGCGGCAGCAGGTCGTGAAGGCGGCCAAGGAAGAGGGGCTCCTCGTCGTCCCTGAGGGCGGCTCACTGTTCACGATGGATATGAGCCTCATTCAGGACGGCAATTCCTCGGTTGAACATAATATTCCCCAGCGTGTCCTCTATGAGGACGTGCTGAGCTTCTGGGCGCAGACCTCAGTGGCTTATACGCCAACATTGGTCGTCACATATGGCGGTCTCGCGGGTGATCCTTATTGGCGCTATAAGACGGATGTCTGGACCCACCCGATTCTCTCGCGGCACGTGCCACCGCATATTCTACAGCCTGCAAACGTTCGTCGCACAAAGGCGCCCGAAGCTGATTTTGTTGATCAATACGCCGCTCGTGAAGCTGACAAGCTGGCCGAGCGCGGCGTGAAGGTGTCTATCGGCGCGCACGGACAGGAAGAGGGCCTTGCGGCGCATTGGGAGATGTGGTCCTTCGCCCGCGGCGGCATGGAGCCTCTGGATGTTCTGAAAACGGCGACGGTTTCGCCCGCTCAGGCGCTCGGCTTCTGGAAGGACATAGGCTCGCTGGAGGCCGGCAAGCTGGCCGATCTGGTGATCCTGGACGCGAACCCGCTGGACGACATCCGCAACACAGAGAAAATCACCCACGTCATGCAGAATGGCCGCCTTTACGAGACGCCATCGATGAATGAGACGCTGACGGGTGATCGCAAGCGGACCCCGTACTATTGGGAGAAATGACAATCAGCGGGGATCATCGAAATCCTTTTTCCACTGGATTGAGAGTTCCTGGCCCTGTTCTTCGCCAGCATTTGTGGCGGCCTCGATCTCGATATTCTTGAACGGGGTCCATTCAATCCCGATGCCCGGGGCCCCGGCTGCGCCGGAACGCACTTCGAGATAGACATCTTCGGACAGGTATTTGCCGCTGGTGACTTCCACGCCGCCACCGGCATCGCTGCCAACATCAAATGTGTCGAGGCCGAGGGCCTGTTCAATGCCGCCTAGCAGGTCAAAGCCGCCGCCGCCCGACAGCTGTGCCAGGGCCGCTGCAAGCCGGGCGGTTTCCAAGGCAGTCAGCTGTGAAGGCGAGCGTCCAAACAGAACACGCGACAGAACCTCGTCTTCAGGCAATTCCGGGTTTGACGTCAGCTGGATCTCAGGCCGTGAAATCGTATTGGTGACGTTGAGAATGGCGGTGATGTCATCGCGGGTTTCGTGAGACGCCGTAATCGACAGCCTTGAATTGCCGAGTTCAGGCAACAGGCGGACGGTGCTGTCGGAGAACTGAAAGCGTTTGCCGAGCAGATCAAAGCGTCCGCGCACAATGCTGGCTTCGCCGGTGATGACGGGGCTGCCGAGCGGGCCACTGATGTCGGCATCCAGGGCCAACTCAGCATTTACCCCGCGCCCACGAACATCGATCCGGCCCGGCGCAGAGAGCTGAATGTCGAGATTAGTGGACGCTTGCGGCTTTTCTTCCACCTTTTTGTCGTCCGGCTGCTTGAATGAGACATCAAGCGTTGCCGGGCCGCCCTGCGGCAAGCGGTCAAGATTGATCTCGCCTTCATCGACGGTGAGATCACCGATGATTTCCAGAAGTTCCGGCTTTTGCGTCACCGTCATCGTGCCGCTGACCTTGGCGAACCCTTCACGCCGTTCCGAGACAACCAGCTTGTTTGCCTTGATCTCAAGATCGCTTTCGCCCGACCCATCGAGCGACATCGTCCCATTGCCGCTGAGTGTGCCACCGGTGCGCCCATTTGCGTTGAATGAGTTTAGCGTAACAACGCCGTTGCCGAGACTTGCATCTGCTGCGATCGAATTCATCACAAGGCCGAGCTCGCCCTGTTCAAAAACGCCTTCGCGCACGCTGAATTGGCCGGTAAAGCTTTCATCCAGATTTGGCAGGGTGCCTTTGAGGTCCACATCAACCACGCCTTGGACCAGCATCTGAGGTGGCACGAGCAAAGCGGTGATAGCTTCGATCTGGCCATCGATAGCGGCGGTGAACGGCATGCTGGCGCCTTGCTGCCGACTGATAAAAGGTGGGGCAGGCGATGTCTTCACCGGCACATCGATTTCGATCCGACCTTCAAGTTCCTGATTGTCGAGTGCGCGAACGACGAGGTCCAGAAGGTCAGGTGTGAGTTGACCTTCCAGAAAAATATCGATTGGTGGCAGGTCAGATCCCGGGCGGGCGACACTTTCAATATCGGCGCGCAAGGGCCCGGAAAGCCCGCCGCTCTCCGTCTCCGACCAATCAAGGTTTATATCCAGGGCGCCGTCCAGCGCAGGACGTCCCGCGATCAACATGAGGGGGGCGATGCGAAGGCCTTCGCCATTGAGCGAAATCGCTGTGGTTCCACGCGTTGTCAGCGATGGAGCCAGCGTGCCTCCCAGGGCTGCGAACTGGGCTGACGCCTCATATCCATCATCATATTGCGTAAACCGGATGGGGTCTTCGGTGGTGATTCCAATGTCGCCCATCAGGGCTGACAGTGACGCCGTGACGTCGAGGGCGCCACGTGTTGCGCCTTTCACATTGGCATCGAGGTCAATGCTTGTCGGGTAGGTCAGTCCATTGATTTCCGAACGGCCATCCATGTCGATGAGAATGTCGGCATTATCTGGCTGGCCTGTCGCACGAATAACAAGGGCGTCTGCCCGCGTTGGACCAAACGTCACTGTCTCCAGGGTCGCGTCGAGAGAGAGCGTCTGGCCGTTGATGATTGCACTGGCATCAATGCTCTTGGCTGGAAGACCATCCGGCAGCGAGCCCTTGACGTCTGCATCGCCCCTGATCTGTGAAACATCGCCGCCTGAGCCTCTGAGGCTGGCGTCCGCAACAAGATCACCCCAGTGACCTTCAAGATCATTGACCTGCCAGTTGCCGCCGTCGAGGCGGATATCAGAGGTCAGGTCCAGCGGTCCATTTGACGTTTCTGCATCCAGCGAGGCGTTCGTCACCAGCGCGCCATCTGCATAATTGCCGTCTGCGCCAAGCCGAAGATTTGTAAAACTCAACTCGCCGCGGGACATTGTCGGCACGTCCACCGCGACGACGAAATCAAGATTTTCGAGCGGGCCGGATGCGTTTGCGCGGGCGGACATCCCGTCAATATCGAAGCCCGAGACCGATGCATCACCAGCGTTGAGGTCCATCGAAGCTGAGAGAACCTGATTGCTGGAGAGCTGACCATTGCCGGTGGCTTGCAGGCTGCCGCTTGTCAGGGAGAACCGGTTGATGTCGACCGAATTGTCTGACTGAAGCGTGCCCGCGGCGTTTATGATGGCTTGGTCGCTGGCCCAGTCCTTTAACGGGGCAGGCAAGTCGCCAAGATTTGTTGCGTTGATCTGCGTGTTGAAGCGGGTCACGCCGCCGCCGGCGCGCTGGGCCTCAAACTGTCCTGCCGCATTGATTGGGCGAGCCAGTCCGGCCTTAGCACCGTTCAGTTGAAAACTGCCGGCTAGATCGGCGCTTAGGGCAGGGCGCAAGGAAACCGACCCTGCTGCCGCCACGCGGCCTGCCTCGCCGCGTATATTTGCCTCTCGCAATTCAAGCGTGCCGCTCTGAAGGTCATAGCGGGCATTGGTTTTCACGATCGGCTGCGCGCCAGCGATCTGCCCCGCCGTGCCGGGGAGGACCGCGCCTTCGCCCGTCAATGTCGTGCGTACCGAAACGGCCTGATCGCCGTAGATGAGAATGACCGGGCCGGATACAGCGCCCGCCTTGAAGGACGGCACATCGACATTGGAAGCGCGCATGTCGCCGTCAAACCTTGCCGTTCCGTCGGAATAAGCAAGATTGCCGTTAATGACGGCGCGGCCGACTTTTATGTTGTCCCGTTTTGCATAGCGCGATGGGGTGTCTGCGGTGAGGTTGATATCTGCATTATAGCCGCCGTCCTCGGTCTGGTTGGCGAGTGCGGTTAGTTCCAGACCGTCGGCGTTGGCCGTCACATCGAGGACCGGCGTCTTTCCCTCGCGCATCAGTTTGCCGTTGATATCCAGCGTGTCACCGAGTGTTTCGGCGACGCTGGCGGTCAGCGGATGCAATCCGGGATGGACGATTGCGTCGAAATTGATGGTCTGGCCTTCGGCAGAAGCTTTGAGGGCAAATACATTATCCGCATCGATCAACACGTCCGCATCGGCGCGCCAGTCGAGCAGTTCTCCCTCGGCGTTGATGGTGGCTGAAATGGACTGGCTTTCCTCCAGGCGGGCGAGGCTGGCAAAGAGGCCACCAGCCGGTCCATCAAGCTGCAGATTGCCGAGTAGCCTGAAATCATCGGACCATTTGAGGTCCGCGGAAAGTCTGTCGCCCTTGCCATCCAGGGGCAGCACTGACAGCTGCGTCGTGCCTCCATTCAGGCCAACGCGGCCAGCCCCGTCGATCTCAAGTGAAAGCGCGCGGGGCAGCACGCCCTCGTCAGAACGAAATTCGCCAATTCTCAGCTTCTCGATATCGCCTGCGCGAAGCGGCATGGAGCCGCCGTTTTTCTTAGGCTTGTCAGACGGCACAAGCTGCGGTCGTCTAAGGACATGGATAAGGTCCGCTTCAAGCGCCTCTACACGCAACGCACGATTGCGAAGGGCGAGCGGCTTCCAGTCCATCAGAAGATTTTCTGCGACGAGCCAGATGCCTTGCTCGTCAGCAATGGTTAGTCGCCCGATCCGGAACGTCCCCAGCAGGTCGCCGGTGAGATCCTCCACCTCTATGTCCTGACCGGAAGGGGCAGCGGCCTCGATGCGAGCTTCTACGAAATTGCGCCCGAAGCTGGACTGCGCCGCATACCGGCCGAACAGCAAAAGCAGGATCAACAATGCGAACAGACCGCCGAGCACAAACAGGCCCCATTTCAGGATTGGGCGGCGTCGCTTCTGTTTCGTGGGGGTGGTCGTTTGGTCTGACATCAGAAGGCCTGCCCGATCGAAATATAGATCTGTATGGGATCGTCGAAATCAGTCGGGTTCAGAGGCGTCGCGATATCAAACCGGATGGGGCCGGCGGGGGTTGAATAGCGAACACCCAGTCCAGCGCCCAATCGTGCATCGCCAAAATCCGAGAATTGATTGGTCGACACATTGCCGGCATCCACAAAAGCAACGAAGCCAATATTCGGTCGCCAAGCATAGCGCCCTTCGATCGATGCCTCGATAACCGAGGTCCCGCCGAGCGGTGTCCCATCATCGGCCCGTGGCCCGATCGCCTGGTAGGCATAGCCGCGCACACTGCCGCCGCCGCCGGAATAAAAGCGCGTATCGACGGGCAGGTTTTCAATATCTGCGCCGAGCGTTGCACCCGCCTTGAGGCGGCCAGCGAGCACATAGCGCCGGTCTTTGTCGAACGGGATATAGGCGCTGACCTGGCCAACGGTCAGGACGAACGGATTTGTGCTATCGCCGAAGGTGTAGCTCGGCTCGACCCGCAAATTCGCGCGCCAGCCGGATCTCGGGTCAAGCAGGCTGTCGGTCTTATCAATCCGGGCGTCGCCGTATACGGACAGGATTTGCAGGTCGCGTTCACCGAACTCGTCTTTCTCGTGCGCGACTTCGCCTTGTACGCCATAGGAATAGGTGAACTGAGGGCTCTTGATGACTTCGATGCCGACACCAATCGTTGCCGACTGCCTGTCATAGGCGTCCGTTGTCTCCTGACCAATTCCGGCAGAGATGGTCAGTCCGCGCCCGTAGCCGAACTCGTTTGGTCTGCGCCAGACAACATCGAGTGATTGCTCAAGCTCGGCGACTGTCAGGTCTGCAACGATGGTATCGCCGCGGCCCGCAAGGTTTCGGCGCGTATATTCGGCGTTCACGCCAAAGCCTTCACTGGTGGAATAGCTCCCGCCGAGCGCAATCGTATTGCGAGCTCGCTCGGTCAGTGTGACCTCGATATTTCGTATTTCCGCGCCGGTATCTGTCAGCCCGGTGGGACTGGAGGCCAGACTGGCCCGCGCTACCTTGAACATTCTCGTTTCGGACAAGCGCGAGTTGAAAGCTGAAAGCTTGTCGGGCGAGTAGATATCTCCTTCTTCATAGGGGATCAGCTTGCGAAGATAACTCGCCTTGGTGACGACACCCTCAGTGGGGAAGATGGTTTCGCCAAACACAACTTTGGGGCCGGCCTGTGTGTCATAGGTGACGCTGATGGTTTCACCTTCACGATCACCAAAAACGCGCCGTTCAAGAACTTTCGCATAGGGATAGCCCTCCTCGCGAAGGTAATTCACGATCCATCGTTCGGCATCGATAACAGATGAGGGAATTGCGGTCTTGCCGGCGCGAACGGGCAGGTCGCTTCTCAGAGTAAGTTTCTCGCCTTCACTCGGGCTGCTTCCACGAAACGTGACGTCCACTTCGCCTATGGTAAAAAGTGGGCCTGGGTCGACGCGGACAATCGCCCTTGGCGGCTCTTCACTTGTGATGCCAAGGTCAATCTTTGGATCGTAATGCCCGATACTGTTCAGCCTGGCCTTGATGGCCTTCGTCGCGCGGCGTCCCTGGCGGCGGGCTTCCAGTGCGGTCTTCGGCTTGCTTTCCTCTGGCAGGGCCTCACGGACCGCGCTTTTGACATCCTCGTCTACCGTGTCTCCTGAGAATTCAAGGTCGACCGTTTGGGCTGCGCTTGAAAGCGACAGCATGACAACAGCGATAAGGATGAAGAAAATACGTGCCAAATCGGATCCGGGAAACAATCAATAATACAGGTTTTGCGAACATCTTCGCCTTTCCTGTTCAGCTAATGCTCTATGCGCCAATAACCAGCGTTAGTAAAAGCTGACTCCCACCTGGCACCCGTCTTGCCACCTTAATTTACAGTTAACCGCTTTTCGATCACCAATCTCATCCGGGCGAACGACGAGTTGGAATTGAGGCGGGGCCGTCAGGTGCCTTGCCAATTCGAGCCGTGCGCCAGCGGCTGACATGTCGATGAGTTTCACCGGTATCGGCGCTGACTCGTCCTCAAACAGGACAAGTCCTGACTTGATTGAACTGATGCGTTTAAATCGCCGCTGGTCATCTGACCTGGATTTTCCAGAGTTGGTCATCAAGAGTTCTCCGGCTCAATGGCCTTAGACGCCTCATTAAGCATAACGTCAATATTGGTTCGCCGAAAAGCCGACTGGAGCGATGGCGACCAGAAGACGCATCAAAGGCGCAAGAAATATCACCCCTGATGAAAGTTTGGGTCAGTTGCTTAGATGAAAATTAAGAGATTCCCGGCTTCTATCGGCTACAGGAATAGTTGCGACCAAAGGGGTGTCATGGCATTGAAGGGGGAATAGGTGTCCCTTGATCAGAAACTCGGTCTTGTCGAAGAAAAATGCTTCCGACCGGAGCTCCAAGACTGGCACCTCCCGACAGCCATCACCCTGGATGAAGGAACCACCCGTGGGGCAAGCGCTCCGCGAGGTCTATAAGGAAACGGTGAATGAACCAACGCCGCCAAGGCTGAAGGCACTCATCGAAAAAATGCGCGAGCAAGAGCGCAAGATGTCTTAGGGACACGGCGATAAGTCGGCCCGGATTGGAGTGTGATGGTGTCGGCTGGAGAACAGTCCCCGAGTTTTGTTGATCGCCTGGAGGCGCTCATGCCGGAGATGCGGGCTTTTGCCCGGAGTCTCTGCCGGGACAGGGTGCTGGCCGATGATCTCGTTCAGGATGCGTGCTTGCGGGCCTGGTCTGCGGTCGACAGTTTTGATGCCAGCCAGCCCATGCGGCCCTGGATCTTCCGAATTCTCCGCAACGAATATTACATGATGATGCGCCGGGCCTGGCGGAACGTTCAGGTCGATCCGGAATTTGCTGAAACAGCTCTGGTGACCGAAGCGTCGCAGGAAGTGCGGCAGGATTTTGGCCGCATGGAGCAGATCATCTATGCTCTGCCTGCCGATCAGCGTGATGCGTTACTTCTCGTTGTCGCTGCCGGGATGACCTATGATGAAGCCGGCGCGATCTGCGGGTGCGCGGCCGGTACAATGAAGAGCCGTGTTAGCCGTGCACGAGAGACGGTTGTCGCCCGTTTTGAATCGAATGAGCGCACCTTGCGCTGCGTGGACGGCGGAAAAATGGGCGATATGTCAGCCTTGCTCAACTGCATCGACTCGATAACCACGTCGCACTGCAAGGCCGCCTGAACAAGGCGATGACACAGCGGCCAATCTGGAAACTTTCTGACCGGACGGCGCCACTCAGAGACTTCGATCCTGTGGATGAGTTCGAGCGCGCGCGCAGCGCCCGGCTCAAGACCGATCCATTACGTCAGGATTTTCTGCATGCCCGGCATCTGGCGCGAGACCTCGCATGCGAGCAGCTTGGCATTTCGAATGTGAAATTGCAGAGCCATGACGATGCCGCACCAGAAATCGAAAGCTACCCGTCCGCCTCCATCAGCTGGTCGCGTTCCGGTCCGCTCGCCATTGCCGCATTCAGCGACGCCGGCCGCGTTGGCGTGGATATCGAAAAAAAAGCTAAGCGCCCTGTGGCGGCCATGCTGGATATGGTCGCCAATCCGGGCGAGAGGGCCTGCGTTCTGGCCGCCATGAATGAAGATGATCTCCTTGCCCGCTTCTATCGCCTGTGGTGCGCGAAAGAATCTGTCCTCAAATGGCGCGGCGTTGGCCTACGAGGGGGCGCTAAGTCCGTGCTTGTGCCGGACGTTTTTCTAAGGGGCGACGCTGACGAGGACTGGCCTCTCGACAATGAAACGTCGGTGGGCCTCTGGTTTCTTCCTGTCGGAAGCGACGCTGTCGCCGTGATGGCGTTCAGCGCGTAAACAGGGATTTGAACATCCAGCCGGCGAGCGACTTGCCGGAGAGGTGGCGCTCATCTTTCATATCAAACACCATCAAGGACACGATGCCGAATTGCGCGGCATCGATCCCGCCGCGCAATTCGTCGAACCCCATGGATTTATAGAACTCCCGCATGGAAGTTTCTGCGAGGATGGCGATGTAGCGGTGCTGGTTGGTGGCAACAAATTCGAGAACGCCCCGCATGACAGGTCCAAGTGTCTTGGACCCCCGCCGCTCGGGCGCAGTCACAAGCTTTGAAACGATCACGCAGCTGGCTTCCGGATGGGGCAGAACCTCGGCCAGCGCGAATACGGCAAACTTGTCGGGTGCATTGAGCGGATCGACGGGAATGATCTGTGCGCTCGAGACAAGTTCGGCCCCATCAAACAGGGCAAAGGTGACGCCCAGCTGATCGGCTTCGTCGAACAGCATTCGCGCTTGATGGTCGGCGCCCGGCATCGCGAATTGCTTTTCGGCGCAGTACACGCGGTATCGCAAATGCTGCACGAGCGGCAGCGTTCGCGTATCCACCGTGACGAGTTCAAACTCACTCATAGGGGTCGTCCTCGACGGCCCAGCAGCGTGCTGCTGTAGTAAATGAGATCTTGTAGCGCTGGCGTTTGTGACCGGGGCCGCTGGCAAAGGGCGCGTCGAGTTTGACCTGCTGCGGATGGATCTTCCATTTGCGAGCAAAATGCTCCTTCACAGCAACGGCTTTGACCAGATCACTCCCGACAAGTCCCTCAGCGCCCCAGGCGGCGGCAACTGTGCCGGGTAACCAGTCGCAGGCGATCACATCGGCGGGCGCGAGCAGGGTGCGGCCATCTTGAAAGCGGCTCAGCGGAGCGACAGTTTCTGCCGACGCGCCTGTCAAAAAAGCCTTACGGTCCAGGGGACTAAGCGTCGCGAGTGGCCCCTTCGGGTAGGCCTTCTCAACAAGGTCGAGACGCGCCCATAGCGTCTCGCCCAGATAGGCCTCGATCATCACTGGCAGATTGCCATCGCCGTCGGGTGTTCCGGGTTGACCCCGGACGGTCAGGATGCCGGTTTCAGGGAGGTCGGAGAGAATTGTCAGCCGTTCGATCCGGACGGGGTAGATCGCGGAATTCTCTGCGGCCGGAAACCACTCTTCTGGCGTTTCGTGCGGGGGGCCGTGGACGAGGCCGTCGAGGATGACCGGGTCAAATGGATCGCCGGGAGTCTCTGCGCTTTCAAGGTCTAGCAGAACTTCAAAGCCATGCCGGTCACGGCGCATACTTGTGACAGGCTGCAGGCCGGGGCCGTGGAAAAGGTCCGCAGACGCATAGGGATCGGCGCGCTTCTTTCCATGCTTTTTCGCGCGGATTTTTGGCGCTGGTGGGCGCACAGGACGGTGTATTTCGCCATTTGAGACGGTGTACCAGGCGGCGTCGCCGCCAAGCCCGTCTCGGCCCCTCAAGACGGCGCGTCCATCCGGGGTAACGGTTATCTCTATGGTGAGGCCAGACGCACTCACACTCGCCCAGCGACGCGGTGAAAACGATTTCAATTCAATCGGATATCTGTCAAATCCCGCCGCTTTCGCTTGCCGCAACGCCATGCCGGCTTGTGCGAGAAGCGGCAGAGCAGGGATGGTGTGGGTGGGGCAATGTGCATTGACCCAGCCGCCATTTTCTCGCGAGAACCGGGTGGCGCCAGAGTGTCGTAGCAGTGCTTTTTTCGGCCCTATCTCGACGCTGACGCCGCGCATTTCGTAAATCCGCAGACCATCGACCCAGATCGTGCCTTTTCCGCGCACGATGGTTCGCTCATCAAGCTCTTCGACCGATTCAATTTCGACAATCGGGGTCACTTGCGTTGCCGTCGGATTGACCTGACCGCGATAGGTCCATGAAAGGTCAACATCCGGGGCAATCGGTTCCCAGACAGGCTCGTCGAAGCGATGGGCGAGGCCTTTCAGATCGGCGGCGCGGGCCAGCAGCTGGACGAGCATCTCAAGCCCGAGGGAGCCGGGCTGAACAGGGTCAGAGAAGAAGTGCGCCTTGAAATACCAGGCGTACGGGTCAACGGCCTGTCGCGCGCGGATGCGGCCCATGCCGGTTTCGCCGCCCGTTGGTTCAAACCGGTCGATCACGTCGAAGAGGTCCAGACGGCGGGCAGACACTGGCAGGCAGGTTTCGGACTCGTCTGGCGGGTCCGCCGGCGCATCGTGGAAGGCGCGGGCATCGTCGGTCGACTTGAGGCCAGCTTGAGACGCCAATGCGGCCTTGGTGAAGAAGCCGAAGCTGGTCTGCAGGCTGACCACCGGGGTCCCGTCGGCAAGCGTGGCTTCAAGCTCGAAGAAGACGATGGTCATCGGGCCAACGCGCGAACAGCGTGTCAGCGTCGTGGTCGTGCGGATCAGACCGTCTCCGGGGCGCACCTGCCGGGCCGTCTTTCCGCTGCCATCGAGATTGCGGAACCGGGTCTCACCTGAGAGGGCAAAGCCGCTATAGGAGGCGAGCCAGCCGCAGGGCTGGAGGATCACTTCGGTGAGGACCGAAAAGGGCATGCAGCCCGTGGCGCCGTCTTCGAAATACCAGGCATCGGGCGGCACATCATATTCTGCGATGGCTGTGAGGCCCGCTTCCTGTTTCCCAGCAGGCCCTGTCACGGATAGGACGCGGCTGACCATGTGATAAGGCTGCTGCGGCAGGCGCGGGACAGCGCCGCGCGTATCGAACGGCGCATACATTGAGCCAAAGGCGGCACTTGGTGCGCCGGAGCCGCATTGCTGCAGGGCGGTTTCGTCGCCGCGCACATCGCATTGATCATTGACGTAGTGCGGCACTTGCTGGCGACCGGACGCCTTCGGCCATTGTCGGCGCAGCCGAACACCAAAGCGGGGGCAGTAGAAGACTTTGCGGCCATCGCTGCGGGCGAGCAGGCTGGCAAAGACAATGGGTTCTTCACCGTCGATGATTTCATCGATGAAGACCTCATAAGTGACGTCATGGTCGGCGTCAGGCGTGACCTGGCCACGGCAATAGAAGGTGGCGGGCGCGCCGGGCGCAGGCTCAAAGCCGTGGCTGTCCCGATCAATCGTCAGGCCGAGCGCGGCGACATGAAACTCGAGCGCCTGGACGGCGGCCTCGGCCATGAGGGTGCCTGGCATGCATGGGTCCTCATGGAAGTGGCCGTCATAGAACCAGGCATCGTTCGGCACTGTCTGGCGCGCCTTCAGATATCCGCGCCCCCATGGGCCCCCCACAGGGTCGAAAGCGACAACTTCATCAAAGAGCGCCAGGCGCCCATCAGGAATGCGGGCAGGGCGCGTATGCGGGGCGGCGCGCTCAAACCCGGCGCCGAAGCAGGCAAACGTATCACCCTTGCGGAAGGCGGCGACCTCGTCTGCGGTGAAGGCACGCTTGGCCGAAGCAGGCGTATCGGCGAGGCGCGGGCTGGCTGTCGGGGCTGGGTCATTGCTCGCGTCCCATAGGACGCCCTTTGAGTTGGCAAGTTCGGCATCCGTGAAGAAACCGGCCTGACCATTGCGCACCGACAGGAGCAGCCGGTCATCGGCGTAGCAGTCATATTCGAAGAAGAACATGCGCACGCCCGAAAGCTCGGCATGGCCTTTGATGCTGATCTGGAAACGCAGTGTCTCGCCGATGCGTGGCAGGCCGCCTTCATGGAAGGTCAGTTCACACCCCAGCAGGCGATAGACCCTGTCGGAACAGTTGAGCATGTCTGCGCCCATCCATGAGATGAGCGCAAGGTCGGCCTGACCGGCCTCAATCAGCGGGCCGGGACGCATGACGCCATCGCAGACGGCCCAGCAGTCAGCGGTCACATCGGTCTCGGTCCAGATCGTGCCTTTGCCTTGCACCAGCGCGTCTGCATCAATGCCGGTGATACGGTCACACAGCAGCATTGGCGGGCGCGGCATGCGCACCTGACGGCGGTATTTGTCCTGCGGGGCAAACGCCTCGCCGAAGACGTCTGAGATATTGCCAGCGGCGGCGTGCTCGATGTCTGCGCGGGTGAAGGATGGTCCGACCGGGACGCGTCGCTCCAAGGGTTGAATTGATGGGCGCGCTGTTGTTGCCGGGGCTGCAGATACAGAGGGCTTCGGGGCCGGTGCGGCTGGTTGCGGCTTGGCCGGCGAGGGTGTTGGCCGATCCAATCGGGCCACCGGCACGGATGGCGGCGTCCAACTTGTGCCCGGCGCAACTGGCAGGCGCCGCCCGGTGACGGCGAGCGCTGGCGCAGGCTTGAAGTTTGATGGCGGTCTTTCAGGTGCTTGCGGCAGAGTACGCCGCGCATTGCCGGGCCGCTGAGGGCGTGTGGGCGGCGTGATATGCGCCGGGAAGCTGACTTGTCCCGGCGGAGACGATCTCATCGGGATGGCGTTCGCGCACGCGTCGGCGAGCGTCTCTTTCAGCCAGTCCACCTTGATCGCGTGTCCGGCGGCAAACAGTCTGGCGCCAAGATTGGCGAGCGAGGCGAGCGCCGGTTTGCCAAACTCATCGCTTGCAATGGCCAGCACGTCCTCGCCGAGCGTCTCGTGAATGGCGCCAGTCAGCGTGTTGCGGGGGCCAATTTCGATGAACGTCCGTACGCCATCTGCATAGGCAGTCCGCAACGTCTTCGGAAAGTTGACTTCCTTGATCGCTTGCCCGGTCAGCATGTCGGCCACTGTGTCAGCGTCCGGCTCATAGGCGGCTTCGGTGGCGTTGGCGTAAAAGCGAACGCCTTTCGGGGCCTTGGTCTTGCGGCGATGCAGTTTGCGCCAGGTCTTGGCATAAGGGGCCATCATCGGCGTGTGCACCACGAGATCATGCGGCACGCGAATGGCGGGAACGCCGAGCGCCTTCATCACGCGCTGACATGCCGACTTCTCGCCAGAGATGACGATATCGGACGCGCTATAGATGATGGTGATATCGCAGCGTGGTTCGCCCCAGACTGCCTTGCGGACGGCGGGGAGGTCAGCCTGCAGATGCCAGGTTTCCCACGTGACGGGTGAGGTGTCGTTCCAGGCTTTTTGAGCCGTGCGAAATTTTCCGGCGAGGTCGCGGTCATACATGCCGCTCTTGCCGATCGTGCCCATCAGGCTGTCGGCATCGTGCCAGGCGCCGAAGGCGATGAGTGAATTGGTTTCGCCAGATGAGAGGCCCATGGCCACGGAAGGTTTGAGGCCGAGTAGGCGCGTGAGCAGCATATGCTGGGCCTGCGAGAGGAGGGTGGTGGCCCGCAACTGGTCATAGGCGCCGGAAAGATCTGTCGCCAGCAAGCGGGCGACATTGCGCGCTTCTGGAAACTTGCGCGACATCATCGAGCCGAGCTTCGGAACCGCGGCGAAGAGGTCGCGGCCCATGCCGGAATAGGCGGCCGCCGCGCCGGTGAAGACGAAAGCGAGCTCGCCGGCGGGTAGTCCTTCGCCAAAATGCACGCCTTCGCCATCCGGGGCGCCACCCGCGTTTAGAGCGGAGAGTGCTCCCTCGGTGCGCGCCTGCAATTTTTCTGGGCTGTCGGCGACTATGGCGAGGCGGACGGCACCACTCTTTGCCTCTAGCCCGTCCTGCATCGCCTTGATCAGTCCGGCGCGCGTATCGCTGGCATAGGTGGCGATGAGCGGGGACGGGCGAAGCAAGTCCGGCATAGGTTTGGGGTTTGCCTTGAGTTTTGCCCGCGCATGACCTGCATCAATGCGCAGCGCGGACTTCCGCAGGCGTGGCACAGAGCCTTCCGGATAGAGCGCCAGCCCTCGGCGCAACAACTCTGTGTGGATCGCGAAGAGGGCGAGGCTGCCGGCGGCATGCGAGCGGCCGTAGATGGTTTCGACGAGTGTCTCGGTCGCCGATTTGTCTTTCAGTTTGAGCGACTTCAGTGTGACGCCGTCGTCTTTTCCGTCGCTTCGGCGAAGGATGAGACAGACGGCCGCGTCACCGCCTTTTTCCTGTGTCACGGTGCTGTGGACTGGCTCGCTGGAGAGGTCCGCAGCCGCGACAATGGCGGTGTCGATTTCGCCAGCATCCAGCGCGCGGATGGCAAGCTCCAGCGCGCGGAGGCCGGAATTCTCCTCTTCCATCACGGCAAAGCCGAGGGCGCGCCAGTCGCCGCGCACATTCAGCCTGTTGGCCGAGACATTTGGCATGGCGCCCAGCACGTCGCCGGGCTTCAGCGGCGGCGCGATGGCGTTGCGATCTGCCTGAGTTGTTGGCGTCTCCGGCACAAGCCTAAGCCTTTGCGCAAGGCGGGCGCGCAGCATCCAGAGCGAGGCTTCAGGTGCGCAGGAGAAACCGGTGAAGACACCGACATTTGCGCCGTCTTCAACCGGATGGCGGGCTAGCGCTTCGTCGACAGCATCCCATAGCGCGACTTGCAGGCCCTGGGCGGAGGCAAGGTCTGACGGCGGGGTTCGCAGCGCACGAGGATCGGCATGAGTTTCCTGCATCGGGCCGCGCGGGGCGCGTGGTGGGCGCAGGATACGTTGAAGCACGGCAGCGACGCCTCTGTCCGGGCCGAGTGACAGGCCGGTCGCACAGATGGAAACCGGCGACAGCTTGTGGGAGCGTTCTGTCTTCTTCGGTTTGGTGTTTACCGCGTCCACCGTCGAAACGATGAGGTGGGCATTGTTGCCGCCGAAACCGAAATTCGAGAGGGCGGCGATGCGCGGTCTTTGCTCTGGCCATGAGGTGCGCTTGGCGGGGTGAATTTCGACGCCGTCAAAGTCTTTGAGCGGCGCGCCATCGAGCCGCGTTGGGGGGATGATGCCTTCATTGATCGCAAAGGTCAGCTTGATGAGGCTTGCCATGCCGGCGGCGGTTATCAGGTGTCCGAGATTGCCTTTCAGCGAGCCGATTGGAAGCTCTCCGGCGTTTTCGAAGTGCGTGGCAGTCGCGGCGAGTTCGACCTTGTCGCCGGTGGGTGTGCCCGTGGCATGCGCTTCCAGCAGGCCGATATCCTGCGCGGGATCGAGACCGGACATCTCCCACGCTGCCTGCATCGCTTCGGCCTGTCCGCCCTCATCGGGGGCGAGCAGAGATTTTCGGCGGCCGTCATTGGAGAGGCCGATGCCGCGAATGACGCCGTGGATCTGGTCATCCTTGGTGCAGTCAGCAAGGCGTTTGAGAACGATGGCGGCTGCGCCCTCGGCAGGGACGAGGCCATCGGCGCCAGTGACGAAGGGCCGGGAGCGGCCGGTCGGGCTGAGCGCATTGAGGGCTGAGAAGCCCTGATGGAGGATGAGATTGTCTGCGCCATTGACGGCGGCGGCGATGACGAGGTCGAGGCTGCCATCCTGTAAGCGGTCGCAGGCGAGCTTGATGGCGTAGAGCGACGAGGCGCAGGCGGCGTCGAGAGCGAAGGCAGGGCCTTTGGCTTTCAGGGCGCGCGCGAGCAGATGGGCCGGGCCGCCCGTATTGTACCGGTTGTAGGAGGCGACGGCGGAGCTGCCATCCATCCAGATGTCGGCGGCAAGGTCTGACAGGGCGCGGCTTGGATAGCCAAGATTGCCCGCGATGACGCCGGTTTTTGAGCGTTTTGCAGACGGATTGCCAGCGTCCAGCAGGGCTTCGCGGCCGGCGTGGAGCAACCACTGGAAGACCGGGTCGAGATCGGCGGCGTTGATATCGTCGAGATCATAGGCGGATGGGTCAAAGACCTTGTCGAAACCAGTGACAAAGCCGCCGCGATAGCCGAGCTGGTGCTGTTCCGCGTCGGTGACGCCCCATTTGCCGGCGGGAGCGGTGCTCGTCAGGTCGCGGTCCTCGAGAATGGCTTGCCACAGCGCGTCGGGGCTGAGCGCGCCGGGCAGGACGCAGCCGCGTCCGACAATTGCGATGGGGTCGAACCGGGGCCTAGTCATGGGCAATTCCAGCGCCGACGATCAGTTCGACCGGGCATTTGCTGCCAGCCATCACGGCATCGGCGAAGATGCGGGCGCCGGCATCGCGCGGGATCAGGGGCACGCCCATCTCGGCGAACTTTGCGCGGAGGCCATCATCGACCATGCCGCCATCCCATGGGCCCCAGTTTATTGAGGTGACCCCGGCTTGCGGGTGGCTCGCTTTCAGCCAGCAGGCCATGCGGTTGAGGATTTCGTTCGCCATGGCGTAATCGGCCTGACCGGCATTGCCGTAGCGGGCGGAGACCGAAGAAAAGAAGGCGATTGTCTTCAGTGTGCTGGTGTCGAGCACTGAGAGGAGCGCGGCGAGACCATCGATCTTGGGCGCGAACACGCGAGCGACCTGTTCGGACGTCTTTTCGGCGATCAGCTTGTCTGCAAGGACGCCCGCGCCATGCACGAGGCCGGTGATCGGGCCGAAAAGCTGCGTGGCCTGGTCAACGGCGCTTTTCAGGGCGGCTGGGTCAGCAACGTCTGTCGGCAGGTAGAGCGCGCGACCGCCGGCCTGTTCTATGGCGGATAAGGTCGCGCGGATTTCAGCGCCCGACAACAAGGCGCGCGCGTCTCGGTTGAGGTCAGCTGGTTTGACCTTGCGACCTTCAGCGCTGGCCTGGCGGGCGAGCAGGCCTCTTAGTTCTTTCTCGTCATTGGTCTGTGGCAGGCCCTGCGGCCATGGCGTGATCTCCGAGCGGCCGAGCAGGATGAAGCCCGCTTTGGTGCGCGCCGCCAGTTCAATGATGCAATCGGCAGTCACGCCGCGCGCACCGCCTGTCACCAGCAGGGTGTCGGATGATGTTAACTGGGCGGTCTGATTTGGCGGGAAGAAGGCCGGGTGCTCGTCGGGGACCAGTCGGCCTTTCGCGTTCAGGCCAACGCAGGCGGCATTGCCGCCGCTCAAGAGCTCCTCGACAAGGCGGTCGGCGGCAGGCCGCGTGCCAAGCCCTGCAAAATCCACATCGATCAGCCGGATTGTTGCCAGCGGAAATTCCTGCGTGGCCGTTCTGGCGAGTCCTGCGAGGCCGCCGCGCCAGGCGCGCTCATCGGCCGGTTGGAAGCGTCCGCCCGTGTCTTGCAGGAGAATGACCGTCCCGCCTTTTGTTGCAAGCTGTCCGGCTTGAGCCGACAGTGCCGCGAGCGCGCCGGTATGGCTGTCGGAATACGTGCCGGCGAGGCCATGCCCAAGCACCAGCGCATCGGCGCTTCCGCTTGGTTGAGTGACCTCCCGGACGACGAATCCTGCTTCGAGCATCGCCTGAACCACCACCTGCGCAATGGCAGGATAATTGCCGATATATTCGATCAATCCGGCTTCGCGTAAGCCCGGCGTGACCCGTCCAACGGCCTGGCGGCTGACATAGGCAACGGTCCGCATTTGCAGAAGATCTGCATCTGCCTGCGGCGATGCGGGGCGGGCAGCGCGCTCAGGCGCTGGCGCGCCCCCTAGCGAAAAAAATCGGCGATCTTCCGGATAGAGCGAAGCTCGGAAATCTGTTCTGGCGCGACTTCAGGAAGGTCTGGCATCGCATCGCGAAGCGCTGAGAGGATTTCGACCTGTTTGATGGAATCGACGCCGAGTTCGCCTTCAAGGTCCATGTCATCTTCGAGCATTTCCGGCGGATAGCCTGTCTTGTCGGCGATGAGATTGCGCACCAGCTCTGACATGTCGCGCTGCGGTGCCGGCGCGGCAGGTGCGGTCGTCACGTGATGACCGTTGCCGTTCCCATTTCCATTGCTGACAGGGGCCGGTGGCGCCGTCGCAATCGGTGACGCTGCGGCGGCCGCGCCAGCCGGAGAAAGGAATTCGGATATCTTGCGGATCGTGCGCAGCTCAGCGATCTGCTCCGGTTCGACTTCCGGCAGATTGGGCATTTTTTCGCGCAGGGCAGACAGGATTTCGACCTGTTTGATCGAGTCGACCCCGAGTTCGCCTTCGAGATCCATGTCCGCTTCGAGCATGTCTGCGGGATAGCCGGTTTTCTCAGCGACAAGCGCCGTCACGATACTTGTGAAGTCAGCGGCAGGAGCGGGAGATGGGGCCGCTGCCGGGGCAGGGGGCTGAACGGCGGCGACGCTTGGCTGCGGCGCTGGCGCCGGTGCGGCGACAGGGCGAGGGGCTGGCGTGGGCGTCGGCTGTGGCTGCGCCGTATTGACGTGTGCATTGCCGTTGGGATTAGGCGCAACAGGTGCCGGTGTTGGCGCGGGCTGGGGTTGAGGTGCCGGCTGAGGTTGGGGCGCTGGTTGCGGCGCTGCTATATATTCACGGCGGGGCGCAGGCGCATCTGTGGGCGCGGCGACGGATGCCTGCCCAAGCAAGGCTGCTGTTGCAGAAAGATACTGCGTGTGAGCCGCTTTTAGCGCGTTGAGGTAGTCTGCATGAGCTGCCGTCATATTGGCGTGGATGCGTTCTGCAGCGTCACTGGCGAGGGAAGATGGCGTTTGGCTCACGGAAGAAGCTCCTGATGTGGTGGGCTTTGAAATCTGGGGAAGGGGGGCGCGTGCCGGCTGAGCGGCGGGTGAGGCAACCGGTTTGGGAGGAGGCTCTTTAGGCGGAGCCATTGATGCAGGCTCCGAATTGGCTGGCTGGGGCTCAGGCGTTGCTGGCGCTTCTGGATTGGGGGCTGGCAGGGCCGCTGCCCCGCCTTCAGGCGGATAGGGTTTGCGGTAGTTGGCGCCGTTGAGGTCCACGGCATATTTCGACCGGGCCTTACGCGGCTGTGGCGCGGGCATATTGGCAAATAGAGCGGCGAAATCGACCTTGTGGCCGAGAACGGCAAGCTTGCCGAGGCCGGCGAGACAAGCCGCGAGGCCACTTGCCTTCTTGTCATCAAGTGCAATGGCGTCGGCCTTGCCGGGCAGGATTTGTCCGACGAGTGCGGTGAGGACTGTACCGGGACCCGCCTCAACAAACGTCGTCACGCCATCTGCATGCATGCTCTCGATGATGTCGCGGAAGCGAACCGGGCTTTCGATCTGCTTGGCAAGAATATCGCGCTGTTTTTCGTAGGCGTTTGGATACCGGTTGCCTGAGGCGTTGGCGAAGACTGGAAACGCGGCTTTGGTAAAGTCTGTTTTCTCCAGCGTCTTGCGGAAGGGCGCTACGGCTCCGGCCACGATGGGCGAGTGAAAGGCCGAGGCGACGGGCAAGCGCCGCGCCTTGATACCTGCCGCTTCTATCGCGACGCGGGCCGCCTCGATGGCATCCACAGGCCCGGACAGAACGGTCTGGGTGGGGGCATTGTCATTGGCGATCACGACGTCGGGATGCGCCGCAATGATGGGCTTCAGCGTCTCAGCAGACGCCTGGGTTGCCAGCATCGCGCCTTCGCTTGCGGCGGCGGCCTTGCTCATCAGCTTTGCACGCTTGTTGGCGAGCGTGAGCGCGTCCTCTGCGTCAAACGTTCCTGCTGCGTGCAGCGCCATGATCTCGCCGAAGCTGTGCCCGGCGGCGGTGTCCGGTTGGACGCCTGCCTTGCCGAGAATAGAGAGTGTGGCGAGCGTTGCGGCGGCGAGCGCAGGCTGCGCGTTCTCCATGGCGGTCAGCGTATCGGCCTGCGCGACGGCCTCTTCAGGACTGAATGCTGACGGCGGGAAGGCGAGGTTATGTAAGGCCTGTTTGCCGGTCTTCTTGTGGCTTGCAGCAAGGTCCCAGGCGGCCAGCGCCTCAGGGAAGGCAAGGGCAAGCTCACGTCCCATGCCGACATACTGACTGCCCTGACCAGGCATCAGGAAGGCGAGCTTGCCGGGAGCTGCTGGGCTCAGCGAAAGGCTGGTGCCTCGTGGCGGCGGCGCGGACGACGCCGTGCCTGCGCGGATGAGACCTGCAATCTTGCTGGCTTTGGTTTCAAACTCAGCCATGTCTGCGGCTGTAATCGCTGCCCGGCAGGTGGCCGCCGGATCGAAGCTCTGATGGCTCTCACTGGCGACGATTGCGAGGTCTTCTTCCCACACCATCCGCTTGGCTGCGCCTTCAATGGCGGCGGCAAGAGATGCCGCGTCGGGTGCGGAGACCATGACCAGTTCTGCTGGTAGCACGCGGGCTGGCTGAACCGCAGCCTCGCCCACATATTCTTCGAGCGTCACATGGAAATTGGAGCCCCCGAAGCCAAAGGAGCTGACAGCGGCGCGGCGAGGGTGATCGCTGGAGCGGACCCACGGGCGAAGGTCGCGGTTGACGTAAAACGGCGATCCGGCAAGCGCGGCCGATGGCTGGTCCACCTTGATCGTTGGCGGGTAGGCCTTGCGGGACAGCGCCATGGCCGTCTTGATCATACTGGCAGACCCGGCCGCGGCCTTTGTGTGGCCGATCTGGGATTTGACCGAGCCGATGGCGCACCATGGGGCCTCGATATCATCATTTTCTGGCGCGAAGACGAGCTTCAGACCGCCAATTTCGGCGGCGTCGCCGGCCTTGGTGCCTGTGCCATGCGCTTCGACAAGCTCAACTGTGCGCGGCTCGTAGCCGGCCTGCTCGTAAGCGCGCGACAGGGCGCGGGCCTGGCCTTGAGGCAGGGGGGCGTAAATGGCGGTCGCCTTGCCATCAGAGCCTGAGCCGATCCCGGTGATGACAGCATGGATGCGGTTGCCATCGCGTTCAGCGTCTTCAACACGGCGCAAAGCCAGAATGCCGATGCCTTCACCAAGCATCGTGCCATCGGCCTGGGCAGAGAAGGGGCGACAATCCTCTGTTGGCGATAGCGCGGGCGTCTTGGAGAAGCACATGTACATCAGAATGTCGTTCAGCGTGTCGACGCCGCCCGCGAGGACAAGATCGCTATCACCCGCGCGCAATTCATGAATGGCGCCATGCAACGCGGATAGGGAGGAGGCGCAGGCCGCGTCCGTCACATAATTGCTGCCGCCAAGGTCCATCCGATTGGCGATCCGGCCGGCGACGACATTGCCGAGCAGGCCAGGAAAGGTGCTTTCTTTCCACTCGGAGAAATTGGACGAAATACGGTCGGCGATCTCCTGAACCTGGCTTTCGGGCAGGCCGGCATCGCGCAGGCCTTTGATCCAGGCGGGCCGTTGTAGGCGACCGGACATATGGCCGACGAGTTCGGTGGCTGAGGCGACGCCGAGAATGCAGCTGGTGCGCTGGCGATCGATTGTTCCGCCGGTCGCAGCTTCTGCCTCATCAAGCGCCTGTTGCGCGACGATGAGCGAAAGCAGTTGGGCGGTGTCTGTGGCTTCGATCTGGTTAGGCGGAATGCCGAATTCGAGGGGGTCAAAACCTTTCGGGCTGAGGAAGCCGCCGCGCCGCCCATAGGTCTTGTCTTTTGCGCGAGGATTTTCGTCGTAATAGTCCTCGATCAGCCAGTGGCTGGCTGGCACGGGGCCGAGCGTATCGACGCCCTCTGCAATGTCTTTCCAGTAGCCAAGCGTATCGCCGCGGCCGGGAAACATGGCTCCCATGCCGACAATCGCGATATCACCCCTGTGCCCTGTCTTATTGCCCATTTTTGAACAACCCCTCGTTCAAGTTCTAATCGAAAAGCCCCGCCCGATAATCGAAGGCTGACGGTGGAATGTTTTCACCGCTGGCCCTGCGTGCCTGCAGGGCGGAAAGTTTTGCTGCCCCATCCAGCAAATTCCACGCGATCTGCTTCACGCTTCGGTTTTCAAGTTTTTCGAGCAGGCTGCCTTTGACCCACTCATTGAAGGCGCCCATCGCGGGGCCGCACCAGATCTGGTAGTCGCGCAGCCGGGTCGCATCTCCATCGCGCGCCCATTGCGCGCCAAAGAAGAGATAGCGCCGGAAGACCAGTGCCATCTTGTGGCGAGGGTCGGCCTCCGCCTTGGCAAGCTCGCGAGGATTGCTACTCGCCATGAAAGCACTTGTGCGGGCCCAGGCCTTTTCAAAGCTTTCACCAAGAGCGGTCTCGATAAAGGTCTTTTCGGCAGGCGTGCAGTCTTCAAAGCTGGCGCGGGTGTCATAGATCGTCCGCATGCGATTGCCCCGCATCGCGAAGAGGGTGCCGCGCTTCAGCACCTGAACCTTTACGCCCTGCTCGAACATATCGGCGGCTGGCGCCATCGCGACATCGGCGGGGCCGGCATCAGCCAACAGCTTGCGGCCTTCCAGCGACAGGCCAGATTCAACAGCGGCCTGATTGATCGAGCCGGTGATGATATAGGCCGCGCCCATCTGGAAGGCGGAGGCAGCTGCCCATGGCGTACCAATTCCGCCGCCAAGTCCGATCCGGATATCGTCGGGATTGAGACCATGAAGCTCACACGTCTCGCGGCGGGCCTGAATTAGGGAGGAGAGGAGCGGTCCGGCGGCGCGATTATCAGTATGGCCGCCGCTATCTGCCTCGGCTGTGATGTCCGCCGCGACCGGGACTTGCCGGGCCATTTCAGCCTGAGCCTCTGTAATGTCGCCAGCTTCGATAAGCGTCTTCAGCAAGGCATCCGGGGCGGGCGCCATGAACTGGCGGGCGACCTCAGCGCGGGAAACCTTG
Source organism: Henriciella litoralis (assembly GCF_002088935.1). Taxonomy (NCBI): domain Bacteria; kingdom Pseudomonadati; phylum Pseudomonadota; class Alphaproteobacteria; order Hyphomonadales; family Hyphomonadaceae; genus Henriciella; species Henriciella litoralis. The sequence goes on along the minus strand of NZ_NCSS01000006.1, from coordinate 1,235,351 downwards.
GCAAATACGTGCGTCGTGTGGGCAATCGAGCCGTCCGGTTTGCGACTGAGGCCCTTCACGCTGTAGCGGACAATCTCCGGCGAGAGCTGCATGAAGGCAGAAGCGGAGACCCGCGCGACGCCTCGCGCCAGGAACAGGTCAACGATCGCGCGTTCATATCCGGGTTGCTGCGGCGAATGGATAAGGTTTGCGCCCCAGGCCGGGGCACCTTTGCCGAGGCCGGCCTCAATCTCATCAAGGCCAGCGGCGATTGTTTCGGGTTTCAGGCCGGCGCTTCCATAGAAGCCGACAAGGCCGGCGCGGACAGCTTCGACGACCATGCGGGGTGTCGCGATCCCGCGGGCCATTTCGCCAACGATATAAGCGAAGCGGCAGCCATGCGTCTGCGTAAAACCATGGTCGCCTAAAAACTCAGGAAACATATGGAAACCGGTGGACGGTGACCGCGAGGGCTGCAATGCCGGTCGACTTTCGATCCTGGAGATCGAAGCCGGGATAGCTGGCATTTGCCCCGGTGATCGAGTCATGAGTCACCAATTCCCCTTCTGGTTGTGAACTAAACTCCATTTCATAGGGTGCATCAATGCATAAATCGCACCATCAACGAGACTTTGCCGGCGAGTGTCGAGAATGCGAGCAGTGAGCGGTGCCAGATGATCGAGTCTGTTGCAAATGCAACAGTTTGGGCGTGCGAAGTGAACGCTTTCAAAGGCCAGAAAGCACAGGCTTTTGTCATCCCCAGGCGCCGAAGGCATGACAATTTGCAACGGATATTCGGCGGATGAGCTCACCTGACACGCGAAGCGGATCTATCAGATTTCGATGCATCGAATCATAGCCGGCGGCGGATGTGTCGCCGGATTCAAAGCCATTTTCGGACACACCATCGATCAGGTCCGTATCATTTCTGGAAGCCGGGTAGATAGTTTCGAGCGTTTCGACGGCTTCGTCGATGCGTAGTTCGAGGATCATCGTCAGGATGTCCTCGCGGCTGATGTCGTGGCGCGAGGAGACATTGCTGAGCCCGCCAACGAGGCTGAGCGAATACATCATCACCGCCTGACGGATCGCGTGGAGGGCATGTAGTTCGAGACGTTCTTCGTGCCGTTGATCGGCGCTCGGGGCTTCGTCCAGGGCGGCGATCAATGCATCGAACTTCAAAAGATCGAGACTGAGAATATTGGCGACACGCCGCAGGCTGGTCGTGGTCGCATAGTCCGAGACGGCTTTGGCGACCTGGCGCAGACTTTCGCCAGCCTCAATATCGCCATGCCGCGAGACAGCGAGCCAGACCTGCGGGTCAAACACGCTGGCATATCCGCGAAGCGTTGGCAGACTGGTCAGCATGCGGGCGCGGGTGGCCAGCATGACGAGGGAATGCAGGCGCGGCGATGCGTTGACCAGTTCGATCATCCGGTCTGTCTCGCGCGGGGTGGCTGAGCCGATGCCGCAGGCTGAGTTCAGCGGAATGCCGAGCTGCTGAAGAAGGGCGTTGTTGGATATGGCGCGGATCGCTGACGGCCCGGCAGCGCCGCCTGGACGTTTGACGGGGCGCGAGCCGGCCTTGACCAGAAAGCCGGTCGCAAAGTCCCCGAGAAGATGCGCGTAGTCATCGTTGACGAACATGGATTCATGCCAGGCGCGCAAGGCGCGATAGGCGTCCCAGACGAAATCTGTCTGCTTGTAGAAGGGGTCATCAAGCGCGTCGCTGGTGTCGGCGAGCACGTGTTCGCAGAAGGCAGCATAGGTCGCTTCGGAGAGGTGCGTCGTTCCGAAATGAAGAAAGCCGTCGCCGCCCTGAAAGCTCACTTCGTGAATGGGGCGAATATCGCGCCGCTTCAGGCCAGCCCGCGTCCAGGGTGTCAGGAGGTGGTCGAAACGTTGTTCGAAATTGCCGGGATAAGCGCCGCGACCGATCGACTCGCCATGCGTATTGAAGACCAGAAGCCCGATGCCGGGCAGCTTTTCTCCCAACGCGCGGCCGATGAGGTTATGAATGCGCTCGATTGCCATATTGCCGGCGACCTGACCGATAAACCGGCCGGAATCTGAAAAACCAAGCTGAATGGAAAGATGCCCACGCGCCTTGAGATAATCGAGGAAGGCAGGCTCTTCGAGCAAGCGCTCGACAAAACGCCCGCCGGTTTCAAGCGCTTCGGGTGTTTCAAAGAGCGGTGAGATATCCAGCGCATGGTCCACACCATATTGGCGGGCAAGATGCAGGGCACCCATGACCGTTGCCGGGTTCTCACTTTCCGCGATGAGGAAACGAATCGGGCTTTCGGCATCGATGTGCTTCAGGATCTGCGCGCACATCATGAATTGTCGGCGTGCCGTGGACTGCTCAAGGAAGAGGTCCGCGAAATTGACCGGGCGAACAGCGTTCGCTTTCGCCATATTGGATAGTTCGCTGAGCGCCAGCCGGCCGAGGGTCTCATCCTCGGTTTCGAGACCAAGGTCGCGGGAGAGCACCGTACGTACCTGCGCGGCGTTGACCCTGAGGTGAATCCGGGCGGTGCCAAGTTGCAGCGCATCGATTTCGGCGCGCAATACGATCAGGTCAGCGGCCAGCTCAGCGGGTGTGCCATCGTCCTCGATAAGCTTTGTGAGCGGCCCAGTTAGCTCTGAAGCCTTGATAAGCTTGGCATCATTCTCTGCGGTCAGGAAATTGGCAGCCTCGACCAATACGTCGCCGTTCTGCAAGTCGCCTTCAAAGCGCTCGGCGGCAGCTTCGGTGTGATCTCGAGCTGCGCGGGCCTTGTCGGCAAGATCGCCGAGTGTCTTGTCGTCGCCCAGCGCTCTCAGCCGGGTTTCATAATATGAAAGCTGCATCGCTTTTTCGCAAAGCCGAAGGGCAATGGATTGGGACCAGTGAATGTCTGTTCGCCCATCGAGGTCATAGCCGACCCAGCTTGCCAGCGTTGGCAGGACGGGCCGAATGTTTCGCCACTGATCTGGAAAGGCGTCGCGCGCAACATCTACGATCAGGGCGGCGTAGGCCCTGGCCGCGTCGCGGGCGTTCGCGATGGCAGACTGAACTTCGGCATGTTCGCTTAGCAGCGTAATCTGGTCCGGCCAGTCCTCATTCGGGGCCATGGCGGCGGCTTTGAGTGTTTCGCAAGCGGCGGCGTCCGGGTCGCTTGCATAGTCGGCGAAGGCTTCACGTAGCTGACGCGACAGCGCAAACGTCGGATGCGCCGTAAAGACGATGCCGCCCTTCAGCGTCGTGACGCCGTCCAGAAAGGTGTCGACGCCCTTACCTGCGGCCGTTTCGAGTTGCTGGCGTACCGATGCCCATGGATCGCCGTCTACGCCGACAGACTGATGCTGTGCGCTGAAGCGATCCGCCCGCTCCTTCAGCAATTCGAAATGTAGCTCGTCAACCACGCCGGTCAGCTCGCCAAGCGTGCGCCGACCACTTTCGAGATCCTGCAACAGGTTCAGGGCATAGCCAAAGACAGAGTTCGTCAGCGGATCCTTCTCGATGCCAGCCGCGAGCTTGCGAAGCTGCTCCCTCACCAAATTCAGGTTGAGCGGGCTTTTCGCTGTCGATGGGGCGGGTGAGGCTGGCATTGGCCCTCCTTCTGAGTGCTGGACTGCGTGCGATAAGATGAGGGGTGAGGCACGGGCCGCCGAAGTCAAGAAGTGACGGATCTAAATGCCTGGCCAAGACTGCAAGTGCCGGACTTTTTCGCACTTTAGCATTTGCGTGATGACGAAAAGTGTCGGCTTTCACGCTGCGTCAGGACTTCTACAATCACCGGGGCAGTGGCATCAGACCCGTGAAAAAACTACCGGAGGAACAGGAATGGCAATCAAGACACGTTTCACAGAGGCGTTCGGCATCGAGCACCCGATCGCGCAGGGCGGCATGCAATGGGTCGGCTATGCCGAAATGGTTGCGCCGGTCGCGAATGCAGGCGGACTTGGTTTTCTGACGGCGCTCACGCAGCCGACGCCGGAAGACCTCGCCAAGGAAATCGCGCGCACCAAGGAGATGACTGACAAGCCGTTCGGCGTGAACCTCACAATCCTGCCGGCGATCAAACCGCCGCCTTATGCCGAATACCGACAAGCCATCATTGAGGGCGGCATCAAGATTGTCGAAACGGCCGGGTACAAGCCGCAGGAACATATCGACCACTTCAAGCAACACGGCATCAAGATCATCCACAAATGTACCGCCGTTCGCCATGCGCTCTCGGCGGAACGTATGGGGGCTGATGCGATCTCGATCGACGGCTTTGAGTGTGCCGGTCACCCGGGCGAGGATGATATTCCGGGCCTCATCCTGATCCCGGCGGCCGCGAATGTCGTGAAAGTGCCGATGCTGGCGTCTGGCGGATTTGGTGATGGGCGCGGCCTTGCTGCTGCGCTGGCGCTGGGTGCAGATGGCATCAATATGGGCACGCGTTTCTGCGTCACGAAAGAGGCGCCGATCCACGAGAATTTCAAGAAGCAGATGGTCGAGAATACGGAGCGCGACACCAAGCTCATCTTCCGGACCCTGCACAACACGGCGCGTGTGATGAAGAACAAGGTCAGCGAAGAAGTCGTCGCGATCGAATCCAAAGGCGGTGCGAAGTTTGAAGATGTGGTACACTTGGTCGCCGGTTCGCGCGGGCGCGCGGCGATGGAGAAGGGTGACGCGGATGATGGCATCTGGTCAGCCGGCATGATCCAGGGTCTCATCAATGATATCCCGACGGTGAAGGATCTCATCGATCGGATCGTTTCCGACGCGGAAGACATCATCAAGAACCGCATGACCTCAATGATCAGCTAGCCAGACGGTGTGTCCTGCTTACTCGCTGAGCAGGACGCCCGCATCTGTCAGGCGTTTTACGTCTTCACTGTTCAGGCCCAGCCAGTCTTCGAGCGCGGCGACATTATGCTCGCCGCGTTTCGGGGGCCTTTCACCTGTCTCAATGCCGCTCTTCGAGGCTGAGAAGCGGTAGGGCGACTGGACCGTGCGGCGCGGATTGCCCTTGTCATCAACGACATCAACGAGAATGCCATTCGGGCCGACGCTCTTCTGGGCGTAGGATTCCTCGCCAAATTTACGCACCAGCCCCCAGGCCAGATTCATCCGGTCGAGCGCTTCGGTGAGGGCGTCGAAACTTGGATAGGAGCGGATGTGCTCGGTGACGGCCTTGTGCCGGGCGGCGACCTTCGTTTCGAGCTCAGCGCCGTCCGGCGTCGGGTCCTGCACGCCGCCCTTGGTTGAGAAGACGCGCCAGATCCATTTCATGTCAGATGAGATGAGGATCTTCTTTCCGTCCGGCGCGTCCCAAACGAGGTTTTCAGCAGGCTTTGGCCAGACATTGTCGAGCGCCCAATGGGCATAGTCATCGGTTGCGTGGACGACGTTAATCATCGCGATATCGACGTGTTGGCCGATGCCTGTCTGGTCAGCGACGCGTAGCGCCGCGAGCAGGCCAACGAGCCCATGCAAGGAGCTGTAGGAGTCGGCGAGCGAGTATTGAAGGTCATAGGCCGGGCCGCCGCTCATGTCTGCCTGCCGCGAAATAAGACCGGTTTCCGCGTGGACGACCGGCGCATAGGCCGCGCGGCCACTTTCCGGGCCGGTCTGTCCGAAGCCCGAAATCGACAGCATCACCAGTTTCGGATTTGCCGCGTGCACGCTCTCCCAATCGAGGCCGAACCGCTTCATCACGCCGGGGCGGAAATTCTCCACCAGCACGTCAGCCTTACGGCAAAGGTCGAGCACCAGCTCACGGGCGCCGTCGGCTTTGAGGTCAATACAGATATTTCGCTTGCCGACATTCTGCTGGAGATAGAAGCCGGAAACGCCGTCATCGGTCTTGCCGAAATGCCGGGTCACGTCGCCTTCGGGTGGTTCGATCTTTATAACATCGGCGCCGAGGTCAGACAGCATTCGCGTCGCAAAGGGCCCCGCCAGAACGCGGGACAGATCCAGCACTTTCAACCCTTCGAGCGGATAGCCTTTAATGTCCATGATCGATCTCTCCCTGATGTCTTGTTGTTGTTGGATGTCAGCCTAAAGGCTCATGAGGGAGCGGCACAGATATGACCCTACGTCCGGTTTGAAGGTGGCGTGCAAGAGGCGTTTTGCCCTTGCGGCGGTTGGGTGTAGGGAAAACGGATGAGCAAAAAGATTGAGCTTACGCGATCGGAACTGTTGGACCTTGTCTGGTCGCGGCCGGTCTCGGTCCTTGCCGATGAGTTTGGCCTTTCGCCAAACGGGCTCGCCAAGATTTGCGACCGCCTCGAAATTGAGCGTCCGCCCAAGGGCTACTGGCGCAGCAAGGGCGAAGCTGGACGCGCGGAGAAGCCCACATCGATCGCGGATCCAGATGGCGTCGTCACGATCGGCGGTGACGCGGCAGGTGACCGGCGCCGCCGGACGCGCCTGTCAGGTGAAGAGCGCCGCCGCATGATGCTCGATTGCGCGCGCGATATCGCCCATACGAGCGGGACCCATCAGATCAGCCTGAAGGCCATCGCCAAACAGCTCGGCATGAGCGAGGCCCAGGCGCACAATATCTTTTCGACGCGGGAAGACCTGCTTGTTGATCTGGCCTTCGAGGAAGTCGTTGCGTTTGAAATGTCGCGCCGTGCCTCCGTTCAGCGTGGTGGCACCCGGATTGCGAAAGTGGTCTTGTCGTCGATCAACTATCTTCGCGAAGTGTCGAGGCGCGGGCCATTGCTCCAGCGCCTTGTCAGGGATTCCGGAGTGCGTGACCGGATCGACAAGTTGCGGGACGAAATACGCGCCCCCGCCTCGGAACGTCATATCCGGTCGGTTGTGCGTGAGAAGAATGTCGACACTGAAGAAGCGATCGCGTCTGTGTCGATCATGACGGCGCTGCTGGTGCGGGCCGGCGGTCTGGTCTCGGAAGACAATTTGAAGCTTGAGCAGGCCGAACGGCTCTGTCTTCCAATCCTTATTTCGTCCGCGATTGAGGGCGCTGGCGGCGAGCCTGCTTCGGCTAGCTCTGCCTGAAGGTATGAACGGCGAGGCGAATGCCGCGCGCAACACCGGCCCGGCCAACATCCTCACTGATACGTCCCATGCGGACGAGACGGGCAGACTGTTCCGGGATCACCGCGAGGAGTATGATTGCGGCGATGGCTTCGCGCCGCTCAAAACCGTATGCTTTGCGGGCATGTTGGGCGAGATTTTTCAACCCACTCGATAGCCTCGACGCTAATTGAGCGGGCAGCTTGTGGTTCAGGAAGTCATCCTGCGTCGCATTGGCGAGGATCAGGCCGTGAGCGATGTAGTGATCGAACAGGGTGCCTGCGAGGGCGTGCGCGAGCGCGGAAAAGTCTGTCTCGCTCGACATGGCTGCTGAGATCGCGGGGTCGATCAGCGAGAGATGCGAAAGAAGCAGGCTGTGCACCAGCTCATACTGGTCATGGAAGTGGGAATAGATCAGCGCGCGGCTGACATTTGCCTGCTCGGCCACGGTGCCAAGGCGCAGGGGTAGGACGGCATTTTCGTTATAGGCATCATTCGCAGCCCGCAGGATTCGGGTCGCGCTCGGCAGCGCGTCAGCTGCCGCCTTGTCTGCCACCGTCAAACAATCCTGATCTACCAAGAGCGCTCATCCTCGCCGAGTTCCTAGACGAACCTAGGACGTAAGGCGTTGAAATTCCATAACCGAGTGCTGCGGCTTAAATGGTGCATGTGGCAAAACGCAAGAAACGCGTACATTATACGCTGCATATGGCGCTATTTGTCGTGTCACCAACATGTCGATATCCCAGTAAATCACATTTAACTGGTGCGGTTGTCATTGACATGATCGTCTGGCTCAATATTGTCGCGAGTCAGGGAGCAGATCGACCATGGCAGAATTGAAGATGCGCAACGGCCTGATGCGCCGCGAGGTGTTGGGTGGACTGGCAATTGCCGGCGCCGGGATGGCTCTGCTTGGGGCTTGTGGTGGATCGGGTGAGGCGGCGCTGAGCTGCGCGGCGCCGGATCAGCTGACACCGTCCCAGAAGAGTGCGCGCGACGGTCGCAAATATGTCGAGGTCTCGAAGGTCGACGGGAAGGATTGCGCCAATTGCACCTTCTTCAAGTCGCCGGGGAGTGGCTGCGGCACCTGCGGCATCGATAATCTTGCGGCGAACCCCAGTGGCTATTGCACATCATGGGTCGCGCAGGAGAGCGCTGCGATCAACACGAACAGGGCTGAGGGTTAGACGAATGTATAGACCAATCGGGCTGGTATCAGCTGGCGCAATTCTCTCGGTCATTCTGGGCGCGTGCAGCGATAGTGCGGCGACGGATCATGCCACCGCCGCTGTTGAGGCGGATGGGCCTGATGAGGCCGTTCTGATCAAGGCGTCCGCCGAGCAGGGCGAAACCATTGGCCTCGCCTTCAGCTATTTCTGGTACAATAATTACGAGACACCGGACGATTGCCCAGAGGGGCTGTCCTACGCACTTCGCGACATTGCGATCATGAACCTGCCCAAGGAGAAGCAGGAATTCCTGCTGAAGGCGGAGAACCGCTCGACCTATTACAAGATGGGGTACGCGCTCTCGGCCAAGCGCCACCGCGAGCAGGGCACGTCGATCTGCAATGTTCCGCTCGCCTATGACGACCCACCGCTGCGCACCGTGCAGACCGACATCGCCTATGGCCGTGACCTTGATGGCGCGACGTCAAATGGCAGCGATGACGATAGCTGTGGGACGGTCGATTTTACCTCACCCGACGGGCGCGAGGGCATCGACAATGAGATGTGGCGGATCATGGGCTGCATCGATTCCTACCGGCGGACCGCGGAGTTCGCGGGTGGGGCGTTCGAGGACTATCACACCGGCGCGTATCGCGACGGCGAAGTCACCACGATCATGGAGATCACGGGCGTCGATGATCGTCAGAACGACGATTATGTTGAGGTTGGCGTCTATTCGAGCCATGAGCCGACGCCCTATGACGCTGAAAAGAACGGGATTGGTTATGCCAGCCTGACGGTCACGCCGAACAAATTGTGGCACAACACCACGACGGGCCGGATCGTTGACGGGGAGCTGATCACCGAGCCGTTTGATCTGCGCCTGAAGTTCGGATTCACCGGCCGGGCCGCTGAGTATTACATCAAGCGCACGCAGATCCATCTGACGCTGAACGAGGACGGGACAGCATCGGGTGATCTGGCCGGATACCAGGATCTAAACCACGCCTATTGGCACAATTTCCACGACAAGTCCGGCGCGTTCCAGGTGGCCAATGGCTACACATGCGCGTCAGCCTGGCGCGCGCTTGAGGCGCATGCGGATGGCATCAAGGACCCTGAAACTGGCAAGTGCACGGGCATCTCGACGGCGTTGAAGATCGAGGCGGTGCCCGCCTTCGTGATCCATCCGCCGGAAGAAGAGCTTGAGTTCTATGTCATGGATACGAGCGACTATTACGGCGTGGCGCCTGAAACCCTGAAAGTCGCAGGAGCCGAATTCCGGCCACTGACGACGCGAGGGCTGGGCGCAGATGCAGCCGATGGCAAGGCGGATGCCGACGCCGATGAGAACAAGCCGGAAGATCTATAATTATGTCAGTTGCACGTATTGGACTATTCGCGGCGGGCGCTGTGCTTCTTGGCGCAGGGGCCTACTTTGCGGCCCCTCATAGCCTTGGCGGCGGGACATCTGCCGGCGCTGATTATCAGGCGCCGCCGCCCCAGATGCGCCGCATCACCGAGGCGCAGTATCGCAATTCAATCGCCGATGTCTTCTCGCCTGAAATCAGTGTGGTTGGACGCTTTGAGCCGGATGTCCGGATCGAGGGGCTCGCGGCTGTGGGCTCTACATCTGCCTCGATCAGCTCGAGCGGGTATGAGCATTATTACGCCATCGCGGGCCGCGTGGCCGATCAGGTTGTGAGTGATGCGCACTGGGATGAGTTCATGCCATGCGATGCGAGCGCCCGTGAAGTGTATGACGAGGCCTGCGCGCGGCAAATTGTTGATTTGTATGGCGAGCAGCTGCTGCGGCGGGATCTCTCCGAAGGCGACGTCAATGACTGGGTGGCGGTCACCGACGCGGCGCATAAGAAGCTTGGCGATTTCCATGAGGCGGTTGGCTTGGCCGTCGAGGGCATGCTGTCGTCGCCGGAATATCTTTTCATCATCGATTCCGTGCAGGGCGAGGGTGGCAAAACCCTTGAGCTAACCGATTATTCGAAAGCGGCACGTCTCAGCTATTTTCTCTGGAACACGACCCCCGATGAGGAGCTGCTGCGCGCGGCGTCTGCGGGCGAGCTCGACACGAAGAAGGGGCTCACGGCGCAAGTTGACCGGATGATCGCGTCAGAGCGGGTCGATCATGGCGTGAACGCTTTCTTCGAGGATTTCATGCACCTCGATGGCATCGACACGCTTGAAAAGGACAACCTGATCTACCGCGCCTTCAACCGCGCGGTTGCCGAGGATGCGCGCGATCAGGTCCTCAAATTCATCGACTATCACCTGATTGAGCGCGACGCGCCTTACACCGACATCTTCACGGCGAAAGAAACCTTCGTCACGCGGCCGCTGGGCATGATCTACCAAGTGCCTGTGGCGTCTGTGGATGGGTGGGAAAAGATCAAATTCGAAGACGACGATCCGCGCGGCGGATTGCTGTCGCACATCGGGTTTTCAGCGCTTCATTCGCATCCGGGGCGTAGCTCGGCCACCTTGCGCGGCATTGCTGTGCGCGAGCAGCTGCTTTGCCAGTCCGTGGCACCTGCGCCGGCGGCTGTGAACTTCACAGTCGTGCAGGAAGTCGACAATCCGGAGTTCAAGACGGCGCGTGCGCGGCTGACTCAACACCGGACCGATGACGCCTGCAAAAGCTGTCATGAGTTCATCGACCCGATCGGTCTCGCCATGGAGAATTTTGACGGCGTTGGCCGCCTCCGCATGACTGAGAATGGCGAAGTCATCGATGTGGGTGGCTCGATTGACGGGACTGACTTTGTTGGCGTTGATGGGCTGGGCGAGGTGCTGAGCGAGCATCCGGCGACCACCTCTTGCCTTGTCGAAAAGATGCAGAAATTTGCGACCGGTCGTCCGTCGAGACGCGAAGATGTCGCGTGGCTCAACCGGTTGAACACAAAGTTCGAGAAAGCCGATTTCCGCATCAAGCCGCTGCTGCGCGAAATTGCGCTCAGCCCTGAATTTTTTGCCGTGGCCCCGGCGCAGGTCGACGTTTCTGTCGACCAGGAACAAGCGCAGGCCAACCCGCAACTGGAGAAGAAATCATGACCATTGGCCGTCGCAAACCCATGTCCCGCCGCGCATTGCTGCGCGGGGCCTTTCACGGAAGCGCGATTGCTGTCGGCCTGCCATGGCTGGAAGCAATGGTGCCAACCGCGTCCGCTGCGGGAGCCTCGACGGCCTATAAGGCGCCGCTTCGTTTCGGGACGTGGTTCTGGGGGCTGGGTGTTACGCCGGGCGTCTGGACGCCCGAGCGCCTGGAAGATGGCGCGTTGCAGATGGCGGCGGAATCTGCGCCGCTTGAGGCCGTCAAAGAGCATCTGAACTTTCTGACCGGCTTCGACGCGATTCTCGACGGCAAACCAAACCATGTTCATGTCAGCGGGTCGTTTTCGCTCCGCTCAGGCATTGCGCCGCGAAACTTCGGCAAGATGGAAGGTCCAACTTTCGAGACGCTGATCGCCGATCAGCTTGGCGGGCGCACGCGTTTCAAGACGCTCGACATGTCTGCTACGGGCAATCCGGCGGACGGCTACAGCTACCGGTCGGCGCAGGTTCGCAACACGCCAGACACCTCTCCCATGGCGATTTATGATCGCGTCTTTGCGGGTGGCCTGACGCAGAAAGGGGAGGGCGAGTTTGTGCCTGACCCAAAGACGTTGAGCCGCCTTAGCGTCCTTTCGGCCGTGACGGACCAGCGCAAAGGTCTGGAATCGCGTCTCGGTCAGGAAGACCGTCATCGCCTCGATCAATATTTCACGTCTGTGCGGGAAGTCGAGCAACAGCTTGAGCTTGAGACCGAAGAGCCGGTCATTCCGCCCTCCTGCCATATGCCGCAAAACCCCGGTGAAACCGAGGCCAATTACGCGCTCGAGAATGTGCATACGAACCATGAGCTGATGGCAAAATTGCTGGCGCTTTCGCTCGCTTGCGATCAGACCCGCAATTTCAACATGGTGTTCTCAAACTCGGCCTCCAGCCTTCACCGTTCAGGTGAGGCGTCCAGCCACCACCTCTACACGCATGAGGAATTCACCGACCACGAGGCTGGCATCCAGGTGGAAACGTCAAAATTTGTCGTCGAGAACATGAAAGGCTTTGCGACCTTCGTGAAAGCGCTCGCAGACATTCCGGAGGCTGATGGCACGCTGCTCGACAATTGCCTCGTATTTGCCCATTCCGATACATCCTGGGCGAAGATCCATGCGGTGCAGGGTATCCCGATGATGACGGCCGGCCGCGCGGGCGGACGGGTCAAAACGGGTGAGCTTGTGGTGGCAAATGGAGATCCGATTACGCGTGCGGGCCTGACAATGCAGCAAATGGCGGGTATGGCTGTTGAGCAATGGGGCGATGGTTCAATGCAGACATCCAGCCCTATTACGCAAATATTGGCCTGATCGTTTCAGGCCGTTTGGATTCAGGACAGGATACTCAATGAAAATCAGAACTTTCGCTTTTCTCACGGTCGCCGCAGTCGGCCTGCTTTCAGCCTGCGGTGAAGATAGCGCCGAGGTCTCAAAGACGGACGCAGCAGACGCTGACCCTGCGCTTGTTGAGCAGGTCGAAGCCCGCCAGGCGAATTTTCAGGACATGGGCGCCGCCTTCAAGGCGATCAATGACGAGCTGAAAGCTGGCCGGCCGGATAGCACGACGACGAACTTCTCGATCGATTCGGTCGTGCGTTATGGCGGTCAGGTGCAAGACTGGTTCCCGGTGGGGTCCGGCCCGGAGCTCGGTATCAAGATGGAGGCCAAGGCTGTCATCTGGGAAGAGCCTGAAGATTTTGAGGCCCGGCTTGCGCAATTTGAAGAGGCGTTGATCGATCTCGACGCAGCGAAAGGCGGCGACGCAGAGACCGTTCAGGCCGCGTTCCGCAAAACTGGAGCCGCCTGCAAGGCATGCCATGATAAATACCGCGAAGAAGACTAGCGCCGCGATTGCGGGCGCGCTCTGCCTGCAGATGTGGCTGGGCGCGCCGGCAATAGCTGAGCAACACGCCGAAGAGGCTTCGGCTGAAGAGGCGCAGAAGACAGAGCCGCTCGTTCAGAGGATTGCCGCCACCGTGCTTGGCGTCGACGATCTGGACGCGGCTGTTGCCTTTTACAGTGATGCACTTGGGTTGAAGGTGGTCAGGACATCGACCACCGACACCTATTCCGAGGCCATACTTTCGACGGGCGATGCGGCCGGCACGAAAATCGTCCTCTATCAAAGCCTGACGGATGACGCCGAAGAGGCGCCGAGTGGGCGCGTTGTTTTCTATACGTCCGATGCGGCTTCGATCGTTGAGGCGTTCAGGTCCGCAGGGCTGGATGTGGTTCGCGAAGCGACACCGGTTTCTGAGACATCAGCTGTCCGTATTGGTATCGTAAAAGATGCCAATGGGCACACGCTGGAATTCATTCAGGCCGGTTAGTCAGCCTGAAAATAGCTCAAAGCTCAAACAGCACGATTGCGATGGCGACCGACAGCGCGACGCCGATAATGAGCGCGAAGGGGCCAGGCTTTTTGTTGTCTGGCCCTACAGCCGGTCCGCGGCCTGTGATCATGGGGCGAACCAGATTGATGCGTTTGCCCAAGAGGTAAAGCGCGACGGCGGCGACGTGCAGAACAATCAGCGCTAGCAGAATATTGAATGACAGCTCGTGTAGGTCCGCCACGGTGCGGCCAATCGGGAAGGACACAAAGCGGGCGAGCGGTCCGGAATTCATGCCGTCCGTATCAACGGCGAACAGGCCTGTGCCGAGCTGGGCGGCCATAGCAAGAAGAAGCGCCACAACGCCAAGAGCGCCGAGGGCGCTGTGGCCAACCGATTGAGCGCGCCCCTTTTGTCTCAGCGAAACGATATAAGCGCCAATTGCTTTCGGGCCGCGGACGAAGCTCGTGAATCGGGCTGTCCGGCTGCCGAAAAGCCCCCAGTAGAGGCGAAACACGAGGGCTGCGACCAGCAGGATGCCGATGATCCGGTGGATCGCAAAATAGTGAAACTCAGCCGTGAACCACATCGCTGCGATCGCGAGCACAATGGTCCAGTGCCAGAGCCGGGTGGCCCGGTCCCAGATGGACCGTGAGGCGGGGGAGGGGGTGTCAGGAGAAGTCATAAAAAGTACCGATTGGCTGGTCTGCATACTGGCGATCTCCTGCTTGGCAGGCAATTCTTTTGAGGGCGTAAAGATCGATTCAGGCGTGAGGAGGGGCGGGCTGTTCGAATCAAAGCGACGCTCCATATTATAACGCGCGCACCATTAAAATGGATTTCCCGTCTGTTTGGACCGTTGATTTTAGCATTTAAACTCCGGATTAGAGATTTGCCATTCGGAAAAGGATTGACAAAAGCACTGATAAAGAACGATTACTGTTTCGCAATTGACGATTTGGCCTCCTGGCCGAGAAAACTCAGGAGGCGGACGTAGGAAACGCTAGTCTGCTAATTTTATTCAGGTTTTAGGGGAGCGCTGAGGGGGAATTCGGACATAGGCGACTGAAACTGTCGCATCGATCTTCGGGTCGGCAGGGATTGCCTTGCCGGGCCCTTTTTCTATGGCTGAAACGCATGCCCTGTGGCTCTATAAACCTCTGATCATAAAAGAAAAAAACGTCTCCCTCTGCCCTTGCGAAAGGCGGAAAAACATGCGTGTATTTGCCGTCCAAGAAGACTGTAGATGAACTGAAGTGCGTGAGATCTGCGGACGCAGACCACGGTCAAGGGAGGAAAAAATGAGAAACGTAATGGCAACCGCCTCACTGGCGGCGCTTGTGCTGGCGATACCTGTTTCGGCGTTCGCGCAGGAAGACGCTCTGGAAACGCTGAATGCTGGCGTTGAGGAAGATGAAGCCCGTCAATCGACGGTCGTGGTCACCGGCTCCGCAATCCGGGGTACGCCGGAAGACGCCGCGCTTCCGGTTGAAGTGTTTACCGCCGAAGAGCTCGCGCTCGAAGGCTCTCCGACCGCGCTTAAATTCGCTAAGGACCTGACGATTTCTGGCCCGACCAATGGTGAATCCAACTATTTCGGTGGTGGTCCACTGCTTGGCTCGCCCTCATTCAACCTTCGCGGCATTGGCGCTGACAAGACGCTGACGCTCCTGAACGGTCGGCGCATGAGCGAGAACCTCTCCAATATTCCGGGGATCGCTGTTGCGCGCACGGAAGTCCTGAAAGATGGCGCTGCTGTTATCTACGGTGCTGATGCGGTCGGCGGTGTCGTCAACTTCATCACGCGCGATGATTTTGTCGGCTATGAGGCTCAGGGTAACTACACCATCATTGATGGCTCTGATGGCGACTTCGATCTTGGCGTGATGGCCGGTTTCGGTGAGGGCGATGTCAACTTCCTCGTCTCTGCCGAGTGGGAACATCGCTCGCGTCTCGAAACGGAAGAACGCGATTTCTCGAGCCTGTCCTACGCGGATAATCCTCTGCCATGGTCGCCTCTGACCAACCTGGCCAACTATGTTGCAAGGAGCAATACGTTCGGCACGCTTGGCCTGCTGCGCGACTTCGATCAGAGCGGTTGTGAACAACAGGGCGGCGTATTCATCACAGGCGTCCCCACATATTGTTCTTACAACTATGCGCCGTTCTACAATCTGGTGGAAGAGCAGGACATCTATCGCATTTACTCGCAGATCAATGCGCGGGTGAATGACAAGATGAACTTCCGGGCTGAGGCGGCCTATGGCCAGGTCAAGGCACCGAACCAGTTCAATTCGCCATCCCAGCCTGCTTTGCGAGGACCAGACCCTTCAACAGGCGCGACCTATCAGTATCGTGTTCCGTCGACAAACCCCTACACTCAGGAGTTTGCCGCACGTAACGGGTTCGCCCTTGCTGGCCTTACGGACTATTACGACATCATTGTTTTCCGGCCATTTGCCCACCAGGGTAATCCGGCTATGGGCAATGGAGAGGGCAACTCCAACGCTGCTGATATCGATTATCAGGTCTGGCATGTGACGGCCGGTATCGATGGTGAGCTGGGCGACTTCGGCGGACCTTTCCAGAATGTCGGCTATGACTTTGCAGTCACCTACAATGGCGCACAGACCTATTATCAGGATGCAGACTATGTCGGCTTCCGACTGCAGGACGCGCTGAATGGTTTTGGCGGACCAAACTGTAGCGTTGCCGATCAGGATCCTCTGACCCCTGGCGTGCAGGCGCCTGGTCTTGAGGGCACGGGCGGTTGTGAGTTCTTCAATCCGTTCTCGTCGTCCTATGCCGGCAACCCTGAAACGGGTGCGACCAACCCGAACTATATTCCGGGGACTGAAAACTCAGATGAATTGTCGCGCTGGCTGTTTGATCCGCTGATCGTGGAGACGCTCACCCAGAGCCTGACCTATGATCTCGTTTTCAATGGCACGACCGGCATCAATTTACCGGGTGGCGAGATCGGCTGGGCGCTTGGCGGCCAGGCACGTACGATCGAAATCCGTGATGTCATTCCGAGCGACCTCTACAATGGTGCAACGCCTTGTCCTTACCCTGGTACTCTGAACTGTCCGGGTGAGTTCGGACAGGGGCCATTTGGCTTCCGCGGTGTCAATGAGCCAGACAATCTGGACCAGCAAAGCTATTCTTTCTTCGGGGAAGTCGCGCTGCCGATCCTTGATAATCTGAATGTTCAGGCTGCTGCCCGACGCGAAGAGTTCTCTGGTGACCTGGGGGCGACGGTCTACAAGATCTCCGGCAAGTGGGACGTGGTTGGCCCGTTCTCCCTTCGCGGATCCTACGGCACTAACTTCACGGCGCCGCCTGCCGGACTAAGCCCTGGCGAAGTCAATCAGGTCGTGCGGTCCTACGCCGTCGCGGGCGGCAACTGGCTTGGTGGCACCACGCGCACGCGCAGCGATGTGCAACCTGAAGAGGCAACATCCTGGAACGTGGGTGCGATCTGGAAGAGCCGAGGCTTTGCGTCCGATCACGACTTCTCGCTCATCATCGACTACTTCGATATCGAGATTGAAGGTGAGATCGACGAGCTTGCGTCCCATAGCCAGATTGCGTCGGCCTTCTTCAGCGGAGCGGGTGGTCTTGCAGATTGTTCCAGCCCGTTCCTTGGACGTGTGTCACTCAATGCGAGCCCAACCACGAACAATAATGGGACCTGTGTCCAGGGCGTGACGACCGCTGCGGACTTAAACAGCGTGCAGACCGACTTTGGTAACGGCCCGGATCGCTCAACAGCAGGCTTTGACTTTCAGATGAACTACCGAATGCCGGTTGGCAGCGCAGACCTTGCGTTCGGTCTGACGGCAACTCGGGTCACCGAGCAGGAAGCGTCAGCCACGCTGCTGGACGGTGTTGAGGTGGCGCCAGCTGCGGATTTTCTCGGCGGTCTGAACTTCTCGTCTATCGGATTTGCATCGCCAAAATGGCGAGCAAACGGCTTCGTCAATTATAATCGTGATAGTCACAATGTCCGCCTTACAGGACGTTATGTGTCGAGCCTCGACGACGCCAGATTTGCGAATGGCCCACTGCAGGCTAGCGGTTACCAGCCTGGTACGACCACACCATTCGACCCGATCGATTATGGCAAGGTCGACAGCTCATTCATGGTCGATGTGACCTATGTCTACGAGTTCAATGAAAATCTTCGTCTGACGGGGACCGTGTCGAACATCTTCGATGAGGATCCGCCATTCGTCTACACCGAGTTCGGTTACGATCCTCGGATTGCGAACCCGCTCAAGCGCACGTTCGAGCTTGGTATCAAGGCGACTTTCTAGAACCTTGGAGACGGCGCTGGATAAACAATCCGGCGCCGTCAAACTTGGGGTCACGGCTTTTAGTAAGTTTGCCTGCTGTCCGTGCCCCCTATTGGGGAAGTACCGGTCGAACCTCCCTTTGGCTGGTGCTTCCCCCCTTTTTCATAGGGCTGATGGGCCAAAATACAGGCATGCGCCAATTTGGATGCTTGATGTGCGAAAATGAGGCCGCCTATACGGTCATTTGTGGCCATATCTACAAGGCTGTAGGACCCGTCCGGCACTGGGCCATCAAGATCGGAGGCTGCATTGCCTAAATCGTCGACATCAGGCCCTGAGCCGAACAAGCCGGCCCAAAGCGACTCTGAAAATTCAAAACCGGTGACCAGGGGGCCTCATGCGAAGCGGACCGCAATCATGCGCCGCAAGCTGATTGAGGCGGCCACGTTGTGTCTTGGCGAATTTGGCTTTGGTGGCACGACAATGCAGCGGATCACCGACAAGGCTGGCGTGAGCCGCGGTGCCTTTCTGCACCATTTTCCGACCCGCACTGATCTCTTGATCGCCGTCGCCGAAAACGCGGTGCTCCAGCAGAACAGGGTGGTGGCAAACAGGCTCGCGGATGCAAAACCGGGACGAGACCTTTTCGACGCGATCACCATGGCGACCTGGGAGGCGATGATGAAGCCGGAAGCCATCGCGCTGCTGGAAATCATGATGGGCGCCCGCAGCGATCCCGATCTCAAAAAGACGTTTCCCTCATTCATCGAGAACCTTCAGACGCGGCAGAAAGAGGGTGTCTGGGCGACGGCAAAAGCAATCGGCATCACAGACAGGGACACCATAATATCCATGGTGCACCTGCACGTCGCGGCGATGCGTGGCTTGCTGCTGGAGTACATGTATTCAGGCGACTTTACGGCCGCCACGAAAAGCATGCAGCTCCTGTCGAGCTACAAGGATAATCTGACCGAAACCCTGCTCAAGAAGGGCTGAGTGCGATTACGCCAGCCTTGTCGCTGAGACGGATCGTGCGCTAATGGCCGAGTATATTATCGCGGATCTCGCACAACTGCTCCTCGCTGACGCCCTCATATTGCGCCTTCAGGATCGCCGTCATCTGCTTCTGCATGTTCGGTTTCAGTGGCGCGACCTGCGCTGCGATGATGGCATCTATCTCACCCCTGCAACTTCCGTCCGCTTTAACAGGCTTCTGGACGCGAGACGGGGCTGCCCCGCTTTGCGCTCGGTGGGACACTGAAGACAGGCCATTGCTGAACCGCACAACCAGATCACTCTCATTCGCGCCGTCTATCAACTCTGGGCTGATCGTGTAGTCTTCGCTTTCCATGGACAGACCGATAAGCCGGGCGTCACCATCGCCGGTATCGAGAAGGATCTCCGCCGTCTCACCCGGCTCCAGTGCCTCCCAGCCCAGCAGGATCGATCCGTCTTCGGCCACTGTGCTGGTGGGGGCCGGTCGATCCGTCACAGATGCCACGCTCTGGGTTAGCAACACATCATTCGCCTGATTGGTCACTGTAATAGTGGCAATCGCATCTTGATCAGAGACCGGCAGAAATAGCGTGGCTTCGGCGAAGCCAAAGGGTTTACCCGCCGGCGTAAACGGAAGCACCGCGACCTCACGCGAAGCAAGCGCTTCGCCATCGACGTCGGTCAGGGTGATCTTGAGCAGATGCGCATTGGCGGGCGCAGAAGGCGTCGAACTACCGGCGCCGCCGCTTGCCTTGGACATAAGGGCATAGGACGGAATAGAGACTTCACCTTTGATCTCAGTCAACGTCAGATCGATGACCACGCCATCCAATACGGCTTCATCCTTATCGGGCCTGGCCCGGAAATCAAAATGAGCCGGAACGTCAGTGGTAAAGCCCAAGGATGAGAAGGCCACGCGGTTGGGGCGCACTTTGTATTTCTGAATGTAGTTGCTTGAGCTTCCTGCGCCATAGCGCTGCGGATTGTAGAATTTCGGGTCCTTGTTAAGCGGATCCTCAATCGTCTTGATCGCCTGAAGATACTGGTCGGTCGGCATCGTCGCTTCCCAGGTGTCGGGCGCGATCGGCCACATCAACGGGACCAGCTCTTTCGACTGGGAACTGCCATATTCGGTATGATGCATGTTCAGCTTGCCATCCGACATCAGTGAGACGGCATCCACACCCGGCCAGCGGATCGGACCCGCCGCCCGGTAGCTTCGCAGGACGTCATAATCAGCATTTGTTGAAACATAGGGCGAATGCGCCAGACCAATTGTATGGCCAAGCTCATGTGCAATCCCGGTGGAGAGCTTTGCCGCAGCCGTCTTGCGCTCGCTGGCAGGCTTATTCGGGTCAACGGCGTCGGAATAGAAAATGAAGCCGCGAGAGCCGGTCGCTTCATTTCTGAGCGCTTGGGCGCCCCCACCGGAAAACGGCATGACGCCAGCGCACCAGTCAAGGCCTTTGCATCGTGGTACGATCTGCGTCCGGAGCACACGAAGAGCCTGATTGTTGATGTAGCCGTCTGCCCACTCAGCGATCCACGGTTGCCTGAGTATGCCAACCTGGACGAACCAATGTTCGGGTACTGAAACCGGTACGTCGAACGCGCCTTTGATGTTGACGCTGACCTCAGAAAACGGATGCAGCCGCATCGCATCGTTGATGATGAGCGTGGTCTTGTCATTTACGTAGGCGAGGAAGTCATTGTGGGTCTTTTTCTGCGGCACCGTGTCCCGGTATTTATAGAAGAAGGGCGACGCGCTCATTGCATCGGAAGGCCGGATATATCCCTGGAAAAGATTGATGGTTGCAGGCGCGTCCTTTGCCAGAATTTTTACATCTTCTTCCATCGGATGATGGACGTCCGGCGGCGCAGAGGTTGCGTTAGCACTGGTATAATTGGTGAGCGTAAGTTTCACACCAAACCGGCGCTCGGACGATGAGCCCGATACGGACGGCGACCAGTTCTGGTTCCGCACGCGATCGTCGCCATTGCGGCGCATATCGGCGGTGACCACATCTTCGCGGTAAAGCAGCCCTGTCGCTTCGGGAAAGGCAAGATCAGGACCGTTATCCGCGGTTTCCACGAGGGCGTCGACGCAGAAGCTTTTGACAAAATCCTCGCCGTCGGCCCCCTTGGGCAGAGACCATGGCGCCCGGGTGAGGCCGAAAGTCGGCTTCTTTGGCACGAGCGGGGCGTTTCGGGCGACCTGATAGAGGCCAAGGTCGACGCGGTCTTCGAGCATCTCCTCGAATGCAGCATCATCGGCTGCCGGCGCGGTCTGGAACTCAAATTCCATGCCGTCGGTCAGGAATTCCATAGGGTTGCGTCCACGCACCCCGTCCCGGCCACCTGTCAGCTTTGCGCGATACTTGCGCCCGGGTTCGAGGGTGATGCCTTGGCGGATCCGGATGGTGGAGGCGTCGGCCTGGAATTCGGCATCAACCGGTTGCCAGTTTCCGCCCTCCTTAATGGCGAGCGACACATTTCCGGGTACGCTGTCTTCATCGACGGGCGCGCTGAAGGCGAATTCGATCAAAGGGGAGGCGGAACTGTTATTGGTGCAGGAAACGAGTTCTCCGGTCTGTACGCGGCGATCCACCGGCTTGGGGGACCAGTCCTCGATATCGAACGGTTTTTTCTCTTCTTCTTCCTTAGGCTCCGGCATCCAGTCGAGTACGGTGCGGAAGGCCGCGCCTCGGCTGGTGGTCGCATCGCGCGCGTCGAGAGATCCCATCAGCATCGCCACCTGGTCGGTGCTGGAATTGCAGGATGCCGTGTAGTTGCCATCTTCCGGCAGCGGATAGTGCACGCGGTCCAGCGACAGCACCTTTCGCATGAAGTCTGCGGCCATGCTCTCATTGCTGGCAAAGTCTGGACCCTGGACGGTCTCTGAAAAATACACGACCAGATCGCTTTCGACCTTGCAGTTGTACCAGACGTCCTGTGGCTTGGCTTGCGCGGTGGCCGTGCCGGCAAACATGAACATCGAAACGAAAAACGAGAGAAACAGACAGCGATAGCTGCCGACACAAAGACCTTGCATGGAATGTCCCCACCATGCGCCAGCACGGCTGGCCGCGTAACTGCCGCAAACAAGCGGCCAACTCATGAGGCGCAGTCCATGCACTGGCATGAATGACGCCCCGACCCCTGACAGTCCCGCCGTCAGGAAGAAGGGGTCCGTCAGCCCCGATAATTACAAAGAACGAGAAACAGGCAAGTAAAAAACGACTTCTTTTGCGGCTTCGTCCAAGTGGTGGCTGGTCGTTATGTGCGATCAAAATATGAAACAGCCGATAGGTGCGCCGCAGCGCGCTAATTGAGAAAAATGAGATGTCTTGCCAGCAGCCCCACATGTCGCGGGGGTGCATTCCGTGATATCAGGGCGCCCGCCGATAAGGTTCGAGACGGCGCTTGGCTGGTTTCACATCAACCCCTCGCCACGAGATGATTCCGTTGTGGCACGCATCGCGTGCCGCATTGAGAAAAAGGAAAACTGATGGCTCACCTGGAATTCTTTTTTGACCTGTCTTCTCCGTGGACACGGCTCGCGTTTCACAACGTACAGCCCATTCTCCGGGAGACGGGCAGCACTGTGACCTGGCGCCCCTTTCTTGTCGGCGGCGTGTTCAATGCGGTGAACAAGTCAGTTTATGAAGGGCGTGCAGACCCGGACAATCCAAAGATCCGTCACTCGAACAAGTGGCTGCAGGATTGGGCGGAGCTGGCTGGCCTTCCGATGAAATTCCCGTCAGAGCACCACCCGGTAAGATCAGTTCACGCCATGCGTTTTTGCTGTGTACTGGAAGAGCGGCAGGATGATCTATTCCGCTTTGCGAGCGCCGCGTTCGACGCGTATTTTAGCGAAGAGCGCAACCTTGATGACCCGGACGTCCTGATTGAGATCGCGGCCTCTTGCGGGTTTGATGGCCAGGATCTTGCGCGGCAGGCGGGATCAGATCCGATCAAGTTGAAGCTCAGGCAGAATACGCAGGAAGTGATCGACCGGGGCGGGTTTGGATCTCCAACGCTCTTTGTGAACGGGAGCGACATTTATTTCGGCAATGACCAGCTGCCTCTAGTGAAACAGGCGCTGAGCAAGGGCTAATCAGCCGAGCTTATAAATTGGGGGGAGGGGCAGTGTAGCCAGCTCTGCGCCCCAATAGGCCCGCATACCATCTCGCCCAGGATTGCCTGGGCGACGGTTGCTCAATTCCGCAGCAGAGTCTTGCCATTGCGGACCGCGACAACGCCGCGATCTTCTATCCGCGCTTCGAACGAAACCGTGTCGCCATCTTTCCAGAGGTCGATGGTCAGCGTTTCGCCGGGATACACCGGGGCCGAAAAGCGGACTTCGTGATGGGCGATACGACTGGGGTCAAAGTTGCCATACTCAGCAAGAACGGCGCGGCAGCAGATTGCAAAACTGCAGAGCCCGTGAAGGATCGGGCGTGGAAAGCCCGCGGCCGTCGCCGTGGCCGGATCGGCGTGAAGAGGATTCAGGTCACCAGATAAGCGATAGAGCAAAGCCTGGTTCGGCGTTGTGGCGATGCGGACTGTCCGGTCAGGCGCGCGATCGGGAGCGGCATGGGGCGCAGGTTGCCCCTCACGAGGGCCGCCGAAACCGCCCTCTGCCCGGGCAAAACTGGTCTTCCGTAGGGTGACGAGGGGGGCCGATTCGCCTTTGAGGGTGATCACTTTCTCCTCGGAAAACACGGCTCCCTTGCCTGCGCCCTTGTCCCATGCGCCGACCATTCGGCTGATCGCGGAAGCTTGGCCGCTCGACGGGAAGGGGCGATGCAGCGTTACGGCGTGTTCGCCGTGCAGAACGTATCTGTAGTCTATGCCGATATCTTCCATAGCGCCCCCATCGAAGCCGACGACGACAGGGAAAGTGGGAAATGCCTTCAATTGCGCTTCATAAACGAAGGGAAGTTCGTTCTGGTCGAGTGGATCTTGCCCAAGGCCAATCCCGAGCGCGTAAAGCATCGCATCTTTTTCGGTCCACTGATGTTCCGCTGGCTTGGTGAGCGACATCACCCGGTCGTAGCGGATTTCGGGCAGGGAAGGGTCTCTTTCAAATGTCACGTCAATTCATCTCCCTGTGTCGCTACGGCGCCTGATCGCGCGCGCAATTCTGGTGCATTGCTATTTCCAATAGATGGCAATCATGGAAAAATCAAAACATTCGCTTTAGATGAGCGGTTGTTGTGCCGGCTGCATCGGGGCTTCCGGCGATGAGGTAGGTGAAATTGTGCCTCTGAGCATCAGCAACTGCAAATTAGACGCTCGCTAAGTCGTTTCAGTCTGCCCGGCATGGGGGCGATGATTATAAAAATCCCAAAATATGAGAAAAATTGCAGAATGAAACTAAGTTCATGTGGCCAAATTAAAACAAGCATTCTATATGGACCGCGTGCGGAGATTGCTGATGTGCGCTTTGGTGCGTTTTGGCGTTTGCTTGCAGCTGCTTGCTGATTTCCGACCGCTCTTGTCGCCACCTCCGGGCGACCTGGGTTTGAACTGAGCGCCCGCCACTTTGGCTTCTGGCTGATATTGGTGGGCGCCTTTTTTTTATGGTCGGACGATACGCCGACTGCTCTGTAGCTTGGTGTTCGTTGACCGAAATGAAAATGAATGTACTAAAATGGTGCTCTGATTTGCGTGCGAGTGTAGGGCCATATCTGGCTTGTCAGTCAGCGTGCAAATGAAGCTCGGGCCTGAAGAGCGCCGATTAGAAACTGAGGAAGCCGCATGAAACTGTCAGGTAAAGTCGCGCTTGTAACGGGTGTCAGCCCTAATATTGGGGGCGGGATCGTCGAGGAATTGTGGGCCGCGGGCGCGCGAATCGTGGCGGTCGACGCCAACTTACCGAATGCGGAAGATTGCGCGAACTATATCAATTCGAACGGTGGTGAGGCGCTGGCAATCCAGTGTGATGTGACTGACGAGGCTCAGGTTACCGAGACGGTGGCTCGGGCTGTGGCGCATTTTGGGGCGATAGATATTCTCGTCAACAATGCGGCCTTCTTTAATCAGAAGGGCGTGCTCGACATGAGCTATGGCGAATGGCAGGCGCAGACCGGCGTTATTCTCGACGGGGCCTTCCTGTTCACCAAATATGTGGCGCACTCAATGATCGACGGGGCGCGACCCGGTTGCATTATAAACATTATCTCCACGGCGGGCCATCAGGGGCAACCTGGCAATGTCGCCTATTCGACCTCGAAAATGGGGCTGATGAATTTCACCAATTCCGTCGCCATGGAGCTTGCCTCCAGGGGGATCCGGGTGAACTCGTTGACGCCGACAGCCACCGACCCTTCAGAGTCGATTGAGCGGGCGCGTCGGTGGGGCCGCAACGTCTCGGCCGATCCGGCTATGGAGGCGCTGATGGCGGCGTTCTCCGATCACGTCCCGATGAAAAAGCTGCCGAAGCCAAGTGATTACGGCAAGGCAGCCGTGTTCCTCGCCTCGGACGATTCGGCAATGATCACTGGTACGGATTTGCGGGTGGATGCCGGTGCTGTCTCCAAGTACTGGGCGTGGGATCCAGCCAAGGGCTGAGGTTTGCATTCCCTCGCGCCGATGGGCCTCACAAGCCGTGCATATATCGATTTTTCGCAACATTTGAGAAAAAACGTTTGTTTGAAACAGGTGCACTATTGTTGCGGCGAGGCCTGCCTATTAAAACGCCAATTCTAAAATAATGAGCTTCTTGGGAGGAAGTTAGAAGATGAAACTTTTTAACAGAATTAGTATGTCCAGGTCCGCCGTTTCGGCGCTGGCAATCGGCTTTGTTGCGTCTGACCTTGTCGCGGCGGCGCAAGAGGTTGAGCTGACATCAGACGGCGGCACAGCCGACGTTGTTCAGCAGGACGAAGACGACGCAAGGAAACTTGGTGTCGTTTATGTGAGCGCACGTAAGCGCGACGAGCGCGAGATTGACGTGCCGGTTGCGATTTCCGCTCTGCCGTCCGTCGATATTGAGCGCAGAGGCCTCAACACCCTGACTGAGATCTCAACAGCCATTCCTGAACTGCGTATTGCTGAAAACACCATCGGCGGCGGGGGTAACCTTGCGATGCGGGGTATTTCCAGCGCGACATCAACGTCGTCTGTCGATCAGGCCGTCACCGTCAATGTCGACGGCGTTCCAGTCTCCTATGCAGGCATTATCAAGCTCGGTCAGTTTGACCTCGGCCAGGTTGAAGTGCTGAAGGGGCCGCAGGCTTTGTTCTTCGGCAAGAACGCCACTGGCGGCATCGTCTCTCTGGTTTCGGCGGCGCCGACAGAAGAATTCGATTACCGTCTCCGTACGGAATATGAATTCGAGGCGGAACAAATTGCTGGAGAAGCCTATGTTTCCGGCCCGCTGACTGAAGGCGTGCTAGGGCGGCTTGCGGTTCGTTATTCCGATAGCGAAGGCTGGCTGGACAATGAAGTTCCGCCTCCCTCTGTGGTTCCCGGCTCGGTCCCTCCAAAAAGCGATAAGGGACCTGCAACGGAAGAGTTTCTTGCCAAAGGCAGCCTCTACATAGAGCCGAGCTCAAATTTTCTTCTGAAGCTTATTGGTAGCTACGGCAGCACCGAGGCAGATGGAAACTACATGCTGTCCCAGCGTATTTACTGCCCGCAAGGTCAGGCGCAGGGGCCGTTCGGCTGGTCCGGCCAGGACTGCAAGCTCAATAATGTGACAACGCAGGGTGGCTTGCCGAAAAGCTGGCATGCGGTCGATCCGCGCTTTCCAGCCGATGGCGTTGCATACACGAAAACCGAACAACAGGTCCTGGTCGCTGATGCATCTTATCAGGTGACCGATGATATCGAGCTGAACTCGATCACAGGTTTCTACAACCTCAATCTAGATGCAGCCGACCACATTTCGAACGGGCCGATACCATTTATTGGTTTTGCGACCAGCATCGAAAATACGGCCTATTCTCAGGAGTTCCGACTCTCGAACGATGCGTCGAACCGTTTCAACTGGATGTTGGGCGTGTTCCTGCAGGACACCGAGTATACCGAAGATCAATCGACGCTCATCGGTGCGCTGCGTCCGAAAGCCGACTTCCGTATTACAGGCGATACCCTTTCGCCATTCGTACAGCTTGGCTTCGATATCACCGATCAACTCAGCTTGTCCGGCGGTGTCCGCTACACGGAAGAGACCAAACAGCAGAAAATTGGCACCGGCCAGTTTGAGGGCCTGTATCCTAAAGAGATCAATTTCAAGAACTGGTCTCCGGAAGTGACGCTCTCCTATGCGCTGACGGCCAATTCCAATATTTATGTTGCATATAAGGAAGCCTACAAGTCGGGCGGCTTCCAGACTGAGCACGTGGCAATTCCCGCTGCTCTGACGGCTGGTACGGTCATCGACAACTCTTTCAAGGAAGAGCAGGCCGAAGGGTTCGAGATCGGCGCAAAGGCCTATCTGCTCGATCAGTCGCTGCGCGTTTCGGCGGCGGCATACAAATTCGAGTATACCGACCTCCAGCTCAGCAGCTTTGACTCTGTCCTGGTTGCCAACATCATCAGCAATGTCGGCGCTGCGACGACCCAGGGCGTTGAGATGGATTTTGACTATCGCCCAGCCAGCATAGAAGGCTTTTCGCTCAACGGTGCAGTTGCCTATAACGATGCGACCTACGACGAATACAGCCCGGCCTGTTACAATGGACAGACCGCTGCTCTTGGTTGCGATATTGCGACAGATACCAGCGACCTGACCGGCGAACGTCTGCCACGGGCTCCGGAATGGAGCGCAGCGCTTTCGGGCGTCTATGAAGGGTCGCTGAGCACAGCGCTCGATTACCGCATCAATGCAGGGCTTCAGTATAGCAGCGAGTATGAAGGCAATTCTGATGTCATTCCGAATTCCCAGGAGGAAGGCTATGTTTCTGTAGATGCCGGCTTTGCCCTTATGGATAAGGACCGTGTCTGGGAACTCGCTTTCATCGGACGCAATCTGTCGGATGAGTATTGGGTGTCGAGCTCCTATCAGGTGCCGGTGACCGGCAGCGACACGACGCTGTCTGACATCGCATCAACAGTGAACCGCGGTCGTCAGCTGATGCTCCGCCTGACCTATCATCCTCAATAGGCAGTGAATCCTCCCCAAACTTGAAGTGGGCACCGGAGGTGGCAGATGCTGTCTCCGGTGCTTTTTTTTCAGACATGCATAAGGAAAAGATGATGAAAGCAGCAGTTCTTGAAAAACGCGGCGCCGACGGCCTGAAGGTCCAGACGGTTCCGGATCCAGAGCGAAAGCCAGGCGAAGCCCTGGTGAAGGTCAAGGCAAGTTCGTTGAACCGGGTTGATGCCTACATGCGCGACAATGGCCAGGGCATCACGCATGAACTGCCACTCATTCTTGGCGTCGATGGTGTCGGCGAAATCGAGGAGTGCGATCCCGGCAGCCATTTTCAGCGCGGCCAGCGGGTCATGATCTATTCTTCCGTGTTCTGTCAGAAATGCCGCTATTGTCTCGACGGGGAGCAACCCCTTTGCGTGGACCTGAAAATCGCCGGTGAACATCGCGATGGGTCGTTTGCCGAGTACATTTCCCTGCCCGAGCGCTGCTTCGTGCCGCTGCCGGAGGAAATTAATTTTGAAGATGCCGGCGTGCTGCCGGCCGCCTACAACACCGCCTATCGGATGCTCTTCGGGAAGCGCGCCCTGCAACCGGGTGAGAGCGTCCTCGTCGTTGGCGCCGGCGGAGGCGTGTCGACCGCGTGCATCCAGCTTGCGAAGCTGATCGGCGCTCGCGTGCTGGTGACGTCGTCGAGCGAGAAGAAGCTGGAGCAAGCCAAGGCGATCGGCGCTGATGCGGGCGTGAACTACAAGACCGACCATGTCAGCAAGGGCATTCTCGAGCTAACTGACGGTGTCGGTGTCGATATGGTGATCGATAGTGTCGGTGAGGCAAGCTGGGGAGAATCCCTGCGCTCGCTGCGTCGCGGCGGACGTATCGTGACGTGCGGCGCGACGACAGGTGGAAATCCGCCAGTTGAGTTGCAGCGCATGTTTATCCGGCAACTTGATCTTTATGGGTCGACAGGTGCGAACTATGAGGAGTGCCGGAATTTGCTGGCCATGGTCGCAAATACGGGTCTTAAGCCTGTCATCGACAGCCGATTCACCCTGGACCAGATCGGCGATGCGTACGACCGCCTTGAGGCGGCCGATCGCTTTGGCAAAGTACTGGTTACTATCTAGGGCCGGTATGGAATGAGGGGCGCCCGACTAGGCGCCCTTCGTGTCCTTCCAGTATTCGTCGCGCAGCTGCCGCTTAAAGAGCTTGCCGGTTGGCAGGCGCGGCAGCGCTTCAAGAAAGTCGATCTGCCGTGGGAGCTTGATCTTGCCGAGATGCTGCAGGACATGTTCCTGGATATCGGCAGCGAGATCTTCACCGGCATCCGACATGTCGAGCGGCTGGACGACCGCGACGAGGCGCTCACCCAGATCAGGGTCTGGCGCACCAATGACAGCAACGTCCGCGACCTTTGGATGTGTGACGATGACGTCCTCGATCTCCTGAGGATAGATGTTCACGCCACCGGAAATGATCATGAAGCTCTTGCGGTCGGTGAGATAGAGATAGCCATCTTCGTCCACCCAGCCGATGTCGCCCAGTGTGCTCCAGCCTTTGTCATTGTATGAGCCGGCAGTCTTCGCGTCGTCCTTGTGGTACCTGAACTGGTTTCCACCCTCGAAGAAGATGGCCCCCTCTTTGCGAGGTGGTAGCTCCTCACCATCTTCCGACAGGATATGCAGGATGCCGAATTTCGCCTGACCGACTGAGCCTTTGTGCGCCAGCCACTCTTCAGGCGTGATAATGGTCATTCCGTTGAATTCGGTGCCTGCATAGTATTCGTAGATCATTGGTCCCCACCACTCGAGCATCTGCTCCTTGATCCCGACAGGGCAGGGGGCAGCGGCGTGAAGGGCGGTTTTGTGCGACGACAAATCGTACCGGGTGCGCTGTTCTTCTGGAAGTTTCAGCATCCGGATGAAATGGGTCGGCACCCACTGAGAGTGCGTGATTTTTTCCTTCTCGATAAGTTCGAGCGCCAGTTCGGGGTCGTACTTTTCCATCACGATGACGCTGCCGCCAAGTTTCATGACGCTGAGGCTCCAGCGCAGGGCAGCCGCATGGTACATCGGGGCGGGGCAAAGATAGATCATGCCGTTCTCAAAGCCGAACCGACTGTGTGAGAGCTGCGTCAGGGGGTCCATTTCATCGATACGCGTGTCGGGAAGGTCGAATTTCACGCCTTTGGGGCGTCCCGTTGTTCCAGACGAATACAGCATCGGACCGCCCATACTCTCGTCGGGAATCGGGGTTACCGGCTGTGCATCGCGTTGCGCGACATAGTCACGTGCGCCTTCTGCCGAACCATCGACCAGAAACACGATGAGTCCCGGCTGGCCTGCAGCGACTTCCAGGGCCACCGACAAGGTTTTTCGGGATGCGAACAGAACTTTGGCATCGGAGTCGGCGACGATGTAGGCAGCCTCCTTGGCCGAGAGGTGTGTGGAGATGCCAGTGAAATATAGACCTGACCGTTCCGCGCTGAGCGAGATCTCAAAATAGCGTGGGTGATTTTCCAGAAGGATGGCGATGACGTCGCCGCGTTTGAGACCGCACTCGCGAAGCAAATGAGCGCACTGGTTTGAGCGTTGCTCGAAATCTGCAAAAGTCACGACCTCGCCGCTCGGCATCATCTTGTAGGCGGTCGTGTCAGGCTTTTCCTGCGCGTGATTATGAACGTGTAAAAGCATTTTCTGGATCCCTCTCTTTTGTTTCTGATCGCGCCCTGAAGGCACGGTTCAAAGCGTGGTTATTCTAAGTTTTTGCCCCGATCCGATGTCGGCAATTCGAGAAGCATCAGCGGTTCAGCGTCACGCTTTGGAGGCAGACCCTTCAGCCGCGCATCGCTGAAACCCCTAGCCATTTTGTATCGCGGTCGAGATTTCGGTGGACACGGGCGCATTGAAGGCGTCGGGCCATTCATGTCCGCCTGGATGAGGCATAAGTGTCAGCCCTACACCGGCTGCGCCCAATTGTTCGGCGGCTGCTTGCGCGGCTGCGATCGGAATGATCGGATCGCTTTCGCCATGGACCAAGATGAGCGGAACTTTCTGGTGAGCCTCGCCCGGTGGGTACGCTTCAAGCAGATGCGGCATGATGCGGCCCGAAGCCACGATGCACATTTGCAGTTTTTCGGGATGCTGCAGGAAGAGATGGGCCGCCATCACGCCGCCTTGCCCAAATCCGATCAGGACAAGCGGAAGACTCGAGTCCAGCGTGTCCAGGAAATCTGCGATGGCCTGACGGCTGGACGCTTCCTGCTCAAGGTCCGGCTTTGGTGGGCCGGACTCGTTGAATTCGATATTGAACCACCCAAACCCATTATCGGGCGCCTGTCCGAAAGGATGAGGCGCCCGTAGGGAGAAGATACGTCCGCCGGCGGGCAGGGCGTCCTTGATGTCGTCATAAACGATGGTTTCTGTATGTCCGAGACCATGAAGAAGAACGATGTTCGCTGTCGCCTCATTCGCCGACGCGCCGTGGACGCTGTATTCGAAGCCTGCAGACTGGGTCATTGGTCGAAGTCGATCACGATTTTGCCGAAGTGCTTTCCGCTCTCGAGATGGCGGATGGCGTCATCGGCTTTTTCAAAGGGAAAGACCTCGTCGATGACCGGCTTGAGACCGTTCTTGGAAATAGCGGCATTGAGGTCTTCGAACTGCTGGCGGTTGCCGACAGAGATGCCCTGAAGGGAAAGGTTCTTGCCGAAGATCGCCGGCATGAGCAGTTCTTGTGAGCGTCCGCCAAGGACGCCGATAATGACGACCCTGGCACCGACCGCCGCAGCGCCGATGGACTGATTGATCGTTCCGCCGCCGCCGACTTCTACAATGACGTCGACACCTGAGCCGCCGGTAATTTCCAGCGCCTCTTTGCCCCAGTCAGGCGTTTTCTTGTAGTTGATCGTGGCATCTGCGCCGAGTTGAACGGCACGTTCGAGCTTTTCGTCTGATGAGGACGTGACGATCACGCGCGCGCCGACCATCTTGCCGATGAGAAGGGCAAAGATCGACACGCCGCCTGTTCCCTGAACGAGAAGCCAGTCATCCTTCTGCAGCTTCGCTTCTGCCGAAAGTGCGCGCCATGCCGTCAGGCCGGCGCACGGAAGCGTCGCGGCTTCCTGATACGACAGACTATCGCTGAAGTGCGACGCAGCCTCCTGATGGACGGTGACGTATTCCTGAAGGACGCCTGCGGCAGATGCCGAGCCAAGCGAGACGGAGCGGTCAGCCTTGCTGACTGGGCCATCCTGCCATTTCGGGAAAAAGCTTGGGCAGACACGGTCGCCAACAGCAAATCTGTCAACATTGGCCCCGACCTTTACGACTTCGCCGGCCGCATCCGACAGCGGAATCTGGGGAAGGGCGCCGAATGGGGTTTTGTTTTCAACCGTGACCAGGTCGCGGTAATTGACCGAGGCGGCGTGCACCTTGATGAGAATTTCGTCGGGGCCTGGCTCGTTCGGCGTGTCCTTTTCGACCAGCCGCATGTTGTCAATTCCCCAGGCGTCCTGGACTTCCCATACTCTCATCTCAAGCATCCTCTTCTGGCCGCCATGGCGGCGCCAATCATTCAAAACAAATGTTTTACATTTGATGGCGAGCATTGCAAGGGCGCTTCGACGCGGCATGGGTCGATCATCGCTATCTGATGGGCGAGGGCCTCAGAGATTAGTGGCTGACGATTGTCTTGACCGGCGGCGAAAGGACTGTGCCGAACAATTCGTTCAGCGCATCATTGGTCTTTTTCGCCTCGCTCTGGATCCACTCCGTAAGCGCTTGGGTGCCAGGATGCTTTTTTCGTCCTGAGCGAATGTAGAGATATTGCGGCAACTCTACATCCAGGCAGGTCTTCGAAATGGGGACAAGCGAGCCTGAGGCGAGGTCGTCGGCAACAAAGAACAGGAGGCCCAGCGCGACTCCCGCGCCGCGCCGTGCAGCCTGATAAGTCAGGCTAAGGCTATCAAATTCAAGGCCGCGTTCGAACGCAGGGGCTCCGAGTCCCATTGCGTCATACAGCTTTTCCCAGAAGGGTATTTCTCGCCGGGTGAAGAGCAGGGGGAGGGCGTTCCGGCCGGTGAGGAGGCTGCTGTTTGAATCAGTCTTGAGGTTGGCCGCCACAACGGGTGTGAAGATGGTCGGAAATATCTCGACCTGACGAATTCCGCTCTCCAGGATGGTCTGGGTTGAAACAGCAGCGTCGAGCGGCTCGAGCGCGAAACTGATGTCGCTGAAAGCCTGCTTCAATTGAATCGGCAGGTCTGGATGGGACTTGCGAAACTCTCCCAGCCTTGGGGTGAGCCAGTCGGTCGCCATGCTGGTGAAGGTCCGCAGGCGGATCGGGCGGGAGGCGCCAGAATCGACGTCCCGGCAAGCAGCATCCATCGTCGCGAAAGCCGTCGCCACAGAGGCGTGGAGCGGTTTGCCCCACTGGGTAAGGTGGACGCCGTCATGGCGGCGTTCGAACAGTTCGCAGGCAAAGTATGACTCCAGAATCGCGACGTGCCGGCTCACCGCGCCAACCGAAACCCGCAATTCGCGGGCGGCGGCGCTGAGACTTCCCGTCCGGCCCGTCGCCTCGAAAGCCTTGAGCGCGTTCAGAGGGGGGAGATTATACCGCATCCCGACCTTTCCAGAAAACTGAAGCCTCACTTGCGCAGAATATTACTCGAATGGCAATTAGATGACCCTTAGAATAATTGTTCTAAGTTTGCGAGGTTGTCATAATGAATTCACTTGAAGGAAAGCTTGCCATCGTCACCGGTGGTGCAGGCGGCATGGGCCGTTCCCACGCCCTCCGGCTGGCCAAGCTCGGGGCGAACATTGCCATTCTCGATATCGACCTGAACGTTGCCGCCCGCTACGGCGAAAAGCTTTCTGCTGCTACGGTTCGCGACGAGATCCTTGAGCTTGGGCGGGATTGTATCGCCATTGAGGCGGATCTGTCGGATCGGGCAGCTGCCTTCGATGCTGTCCAGAAGGTTGAGAAGCATTTCGGGCGCATTGATATCCTCGTCAACAATGCGGGCGGCGCCATCACGCCCATCGAGAACAGTTCGGCGTCATCCTCCAGCGAAGAGGACCGGCGCAAGCTTTTTTCGGTCAACTTCGATACTGCGGTGAATATGTGCCAGGCATGCGCGCCAGCGCTTCGAAAACAGGGCGGGGCGATCGTAAACATCTCGACGGTCGGTGTGAGTGTTGACGATGCCGGGGCTCGTTTTGCGATGTACGCTGCGTCGAAGGCGGCGATCGAGAAATTTACAAGATCGCTCGCAGTGGAACTCGGCCCAGATGGCGTGCGCGTCAATTGCGTCGCCCCTGGCCTTATCGCGACGCCGCGGGTTGCGAGCCAGGCGGCAGCCCGAAAGCTCGCGACTGGCGGACAGGAGGCAAAGATCCCGCTGAGGCGCCTGGGCCAGGCCGACGATATCACAGGCGTCGTGGAATTTCTGGTCAGCGATCTGGCGGGCTATGTCACAGGCCAATGCATCCGCGTCACCGGCGGACTTGAACTGGTCAGCGCCGCATAAGGATAAACAATGGAGGAGATAGCGACATGATGGAGAAACTGCCGGAAGCGCATGCAGCGGCCATAAAGATTGCCCAAAAGTGGATCCACGGCGACGAGAAAAAGGACAAGGATCTCAAGCTGGAGGTCGTTGCTGACGACATGGTGCTCGAGATCCCCTTCAATGAGAGCGGACGAACCGAAGAGGGACACTTTCGCCGCTATGTTGGCCGCGAGGAGATCATCAATTTCATCGACACGGCTTTCGCTGCCGAGAAGTCGGTGAAAGCCATCGATCCGGAATATGTCGTGTCGCATGATGCCCGGACTGTATTCGTTGAGGTGCGCGGGCAGGTCGAGATGGTCAATGGCAAGGACTATCGCAATCGCTACGTCCTTAGGTTCGACATTGAGAACGGGAAGATCGTTTGTCTCAAGGAATTCTATAATCCCATCGTCTCGGCCATAGCCTTTGGCCGCGAGATCGCAGGACAGGTCACGCTCGACAATGTCTGAGGCCATCCGGTCGCCAGAGCCTCGTCTGCACTTTGATGGAGAGGTTGCGCTGGTCACGGGGGCGGCGAGCGGCCTCGGACTTAGCCATGCCCGTGCGCTGGCCGAGCGCGGGGCCCGGGTCATGCTGAACGATATTGCGACTGGCGGCGGCGGAAAACTGTCGGCTGAGGATGCGGCCGCTCAGTTGAGGTCCGAAGGACTGGTTGCCGAAGCCATATCCGATAGCGTCGGGGTGGAGGCAGGTGCTGAAGCCGCTGTCGAGGCTGCGGCAAGCAAATGGGGCCGCATCGACATACTGGTCAACAATGCCGGCAACGGCATTGGAGGAAAGGTCCAGGATATTGATACGGACCAGCTAAGCAGCGTCCTGAATGTTCATCTGTTCGGCATGTTCTGGACCAGCCGCGCTGCGTTGCGCCATATGCGCAAGGCCGGCTACGGACGCATCATCAATACCGCATCGGCCGTTGGTGCGTTCGGCGCGCCGGATACTGCGCCTTATGTCATCGCGAAAGCGGGTGTGCTTGGCCTTTCAAGAGCAACCTCCCTCGATAATCGCGATCTCGACATCAAGGTGAATACGATCTGCCCGGTCGCTGAGACGCCGCTGGCGCAGGCCTATTTTGACAAGCATCCGGAGCTGGATACCTCACGGCTGACCCCGCAGGCTGTTTCACCGGTCGTGGTCTATCTGTCTCATCGCCGCTGCCGGATGAACGGCGAAGTGCTCAGCGTTGCAGGCGGCCGCGTCGCGCGAATATTCACGGCGACGGCTCCGGGAATGACATGCGATGGCCTCACTGCCGAAACCGTTGAGAAGAATCTGGCGGCGATCCTTAGCGAGGATGGTTATTCCATACCCACCAGCTCCATCGATCAGTACGCCCTCCAGCCCAAAGGCCGGTAAAGACCACAAATTGTGACGTGCAGGCGAAGGCGCCCGGCTTCAATGACCGGTTGCCAGCCTTGCGAGGGCGTCCGGGTCAGACGGCAGCGAATTGCCAGTCCAGACGATATGAAGGTCAGGCCGCACAAGCAGGTAACGACAGCCATATGTCATGCGAACATGTTCTTCGGCGCGGCTGACGATATCCAGAGGCGCTCCGATCGCTTCGAACGCGGCTTTGACCGGGGAGGCATCTACGTCTCCCGTGAGATCGATGAACGTATAGTTCGCGCCCAGAACATCCTGCATCGCCGTGTGGTCCTTGAGCCATATATGGGGGATGCGCGCGCCCGGTTCGGTGGTCGGCAGGTACCGCACCGTGTCCCAGGTCGTGATGGCCTCCGGTTCGGACGCGATCAGGGGCGAACCGGCATAAGTATAGTTCTGTTCCGCGCCGACCATCTCATGCACGCGGCGGTGATGCCGGTTGGCAAGCTTGGCGGCCTGGTGCTGTTCCGCCCGTCCTTCTTCGCTATCCTGGCTGACTGCCTCGGTGAGGTGGGTTCGCCACATCCCAAGTCCCTGCGCCGCCCAGCCTGAAGCTTCGACATTCTTCTGCCCGACGGGCCTGCGCTCGCTCTCATAGCTTTCCAAGAGGCCCGGACCGCCCCAGCCCTGGATGGTCCCGGCGAGTTTCCAGGAAAGGTCCAGCGCATCGCCCACGCCTGAATTCATGCCGAGGCCGCCGGTCGGAATCACGAGATGGATGGCATCGCCTGCAAGGAACACCCGGCCCTTGGCGTATTTGTCGGCGAGTAGAAGGTGCAGTGTCCAGTTGCTGACATTGAGAATTTCATAGTCGAACTCGACGTCCGGCCCGGCTTTTTTCCGGATCCAGGCATCCAGATCGGTATCGTCGGGAATGTCAGAATTGAGCGTGAATTCCTTGCGATCCCCCTGCACAATCATCGCCGAGCCTTCCGGGTCGGTGAAGTAGTAATGCCGGCCCTTGCCCATGGGAATGCGGTCATAGAGCGTTTCGGAGCGAAAGCAGATCTGCTTCATATTGCGCAGGCTACCCTGGCCTTCGAGCTTGATGCCAAGGGCTTTTCGAACCGTGCTGCCCCCGCCATCGCAACCGGCGAGATAGCTGCAGCGCACTTCTTCTGCTTCGCCGCCGGAAGGGTGCAGCGTGACGGTCACGCCATTTTCGTCTTGTTCGAACGATGTCAGTTCGCACCCATATCGAACGGTGACGTTCGGTGTCTTTTCGGCGACCGATTTCAGCAGCGGTTCCAGCCGGTTCTGTGAGACAAGCTGATAGGGCTCGAGCGGCTGGGAGTGATCTCTCGCTTTTTCGATACGCTCCCGCATCTCGCCGACCGAAGGGTAGTGCTGCTTCAGCAGGGGCGGTTCGGAGAGCGTGTTCACCACGTAGATGTCCATTGGCGCGTCCGCCGGGTAACCAAGAGCACGGACCTCCTCAGCGATTCCCATGCGGCGATAGAACTCCATCGTGCGGGAATTCGACCGGTCCATTTTGGGCCAAGGGCCTGTGGTCGGGTCGCGCTCGACGATGAGTGTTTTGATACCGCGGCGTCCGAGGTCGATGGCCAGTGTCAGGCCGACCGGGCCGGCGCCAGCAATGACGACATCAAATTGTGGCTCTACTTTGCTCATGCGTTTTACCCCGAAAATCTGTTCTCCCCAACGCTATCGGCGCGACGGCGTAGAGGAACTCACAGAAACGAGGACGCAGCTTTCAGGAAAAGTGAAATCTGATTGATCGATTATGGCATTGCGGGAACGGGTCGAGACCATACGGTCAATAAAAGCCGGCGCAGACCGGGTGGTTAGACCTTCAGGGAGGCGCGCATGCTCAGAGAAACCGGCGACTTGCCAGCCGAAACCGATGTTCTTGTGCTTGGGGCCGGGATCGCGGGACACTGCGCGGCGCTGGCCGCTGCAGAAGCTGGCGCGCGCGTGCTCCTGCTCGAAAAATCCTCCCAGCCCGGCGGCAGTTCGGCGATTGCCGGTGGGGCCTTCGCCTTTTGTGGAACAGATGAGCAGGAAGCCGCAGGCGTCAGCGACTCGATTGAGGATTTCCGGAACGCGCTCCTGAAAACCGGCAAGAACAAGAATAATCGAGAGATGGTGGAGACTTTCCTCGCAAAGCAGCAAGACGCCTACAGGTTTCTGAGGTCGCAGGGCATTGGTTTCGAGCTTTTGATGTCGTCTGCGCCTGATACGCCGCGGGTGCATCTTACTGGAACCGGGCGTGCTGTGACGCAGCTCCACATGAAAGTTCAGGCGCATTCAGGTATCGACTTCTTCAGCAAGTCTGCAGGGGCGCGTCTCGTGCGCAATGCAGAGAGTGGCCGCGTGGAGGCGTGCATCGTCATGTTTGGGGATCGTGAGGCCGAGATTCGGGTGCGAGGTGGCATTGTCCTCGCGACCGGTGGCTTTTCCAGAAGCGCCGAACTGCTTGGGGTCTTTGCGCCCGAGCTTGAGTTCGGGGTGAAGCATGGCGGGGTTGCCAATACCGGGGATGGCCTGATCATGGCGTGCGATCTGGGGGCGGGGCAGGCCGACCTCGGCTATGTGTCCGGGTCTTTTGGGGGCGCCATCCGCAACTATCCCGATACCACTGCAAAGTCAGATGAAATTCCGCCGCTCATTTTCGCGTTTCAGGATGCCGCGATCATGGTCAACAAGCATGGCAAGCGCTTCGTTGACGAAGCGCAGAGCTACAAGGCGCTGAGTTCGATCGGAATGGCGCAGCCGGACGGAGTGGCGTTTCAGATATTCGACGAGACGATGATGGCCGCCTCGCTCGGCGACACCAGCGTCAACAACTATCAGGAAGCGCTTCTTGGTGGATACATCAAGAAGGCGGAGACGATCAGGGGGCTGGCAGAAGCGGTAGGAATCGACCCGGATGTCCTCGAAAAAACGGTGAAGTCTTACAATGATGGCGCGGCCTCAGGCTTGGACGAACAGTTCGGTCGGACTCGCGGCCTACGCCCGATCGATAATCCGCCTTATTACGTCGCCGCCACTGCCAATGCCATCACCTCGACCTATGGAGGCATTGCCGTGGATGGGCAGATGTCCGTGGTAGACTGGTTTGGTGTGCCGATCGACGGCCTCTACGCGGCAGGCGAGGTGGTCGGCGGGCTTCATGGGGCGGGCTATTACAGCGCATCGTCTCTTTCCAGCTCCGCGACTTTCGGTCTTGAGGCGGGTCGGAATGCGGCGAAAGACTTGGCGGCCTGATCAGGTTTCGAGGTGCTGGATCATCCTGAAAACCGAGTCGAAATGCGAAATGACCGGCAGGGGAACACCTCGTGCGCGCGCCATATCGAGCGCCATGGCAAGATCCTTCATCAGGATGTCGAGATTGCCTGCAAGTTTTCTGCGGAGGGTGCCCTGATAATAGTCATCCAGCGTTTCGACGAGGAGTCTGATGGGGCTTGTGTCGTCGGCGGTAATGGACCGGCCAAATTCGCGTGAAATATTTGACTCAGCGAAGCCGCCGGCGACCGCATCGACAATCATGTTCGGCGCCAGTCCGTAACGTCGTCCCAAAGTGACGGCTTCTGCAAGTGCCGCCATGGTGCCGAAATTGAGCACCTGATTGCAGGCCTTCATGGCCTGGCCGGACCCGATCGGGCCGAGATGCGTAATCTTGCTCGCGAAGCTTTGCAGAACGGGTTTGGCCAGCTCGACATCCTGCTGCTCACCTCCAACCATGACGGCTAGCGTGCCTGCGCGCGCGCCTATGGCGCCGCCCGAGACAGGGGCGTCGACATAGTGGATCGATGCATCGGCGAGCCGGCTGGCAATGTCCGTGGCATCTGCAGGAGGCACCGTGGAGTTGTCGACCAGCAGCCGAGCTTTGTTGGGTGATGCGCGCAGGAGCCCACGCTCGCCTGTCGTGACGTCATGCATGGCGGAAACGCTGCCAAGGCAGGTGAAAATGATGTCGCACATTTCAGCAATTTCAGCTGGTGAGGATGCTGCATCGGCGCCAGCATCGAGCAAAGGCTGCATCTTTTCCGGGGTCCGGTTCCAGACGGTAAGTGGCCAGCCGGCCGCCGCGATACGTTCCGCCATCGGGGCGCCGATGTCTCCAAGGCCAATGTAGCCAATTTTGAGAGAGGCCGTCATCAGATCCCCCCATCAATCGTGACGATGGATCCTGTCGTGTAAGCCGAGCGCGCCGACGCGAGGAACGCCGTGGCATCTGCGATTTCCCGGGGCGCTGCGGCCCGGCCGAATGGCAGGTCTCCCATCAGCTCTTCCCATCGGGAGGGGTCGGAAAAGCGGCGCTCTGCTTCCGCCTGCAACAACATCTGGAAGCGCTCGGTCATCACTGGTCCGGGATTGATCCCGACAACGCGAACCCCATCGGCGCGGGCATCGCGCGAAAAAGCCCGGGTGAACATCATCAGGGCGGCATTACCGGTGCTGCCGCAGATATAGTCTTTGTTCGGGTTTTCCCCGGCCGAGCCGATGATGTTGACGATGACGCCTCCGGGCTTGGGCAGTTTTTCATAGAGCGCCCGCGTCAGATCGATGTACCCGTTCACTTTGAGGTCCCAGCCGCGGCGCCACTTTTCGGCGCTCACATTCATTAGGGAGCCGGGCGGAATGGCGCCGGCATTGTTCACGAGCACATCGATCAAAGAGACGGCGCCTGCAGCGGTTGCAATGCCCTCAGCGGTGGAAAGGTCCGCACAGATCGTCTCGACGCTGATGTTGTTGTCGGAACAAAGGCGGTCGCTGGCCGATGTCAGCTCATCTTGCGACCGCGCCACCAGAATGAGGTTGGCGCCTTCGCGGGCAAAGCTTTCGGCGGTCGCGAACCCGATGCCCTTAGAGCCACCGGTGATCAGGACGTACTTTCCCCGAAGTTCGAGATCCATGACCGTTTCCTTTTTGGCTGCTACAGCGGATGTGTTGTCGAAGTATTTGAGGCCTGAAGCCTATTTTCCTGTCCAGACGGGCGCGCGCTTTTCCGCGAAGGCCGCCATGCCCTCCCAGGCGTCCTTGCTCTTGATAAGTTCGTTTGTCAGTTCGACTTCCATCTTCTGCAGGGGCTCCCGCAGGGACGCTGGATCAGCGGAGGCAAGCGCGAGCTGCTTCGACATCTGGAGAGCCAGTGGTGCGCAGGAGAGCATGTCATCTGCCCACTGCCGGGCCGTTTCAAGGACTTTGCCTGGCGCGGAGACTTCGTTGACGAGGCCGAGGCGAGCAGCATCTTCAGCTGGCATGCTTCGGCCGGTCAGCAAGAGGCCCATTGCGATATGATAGGGAACGCGGTGTGGAAGCAGTCTTGCGCCGCCGCCGAGGGCTGCAAAGCCGACCTTCGGCTCTGGCAGGCCGAAGCTTGCACGCGGGTCCGCGACGACCACGTCACATAGCATCGCAAGCTCCCATCCGCCGCCGAGTGCAAAGCCGTTGACCGCGGCAATGAGTGGCTTGTTCAGGCCAGACCGATGAGACAGCCCGGCCCAGCCGGTTTCGGGCATCGGCTCGTCAAAGTCTTCAATCAAGTCATGACCGGCGCAGAATGCTTTGTCTCCAGCCCCCGTAATGATGGCAACCCGTTGGCTGTCGTCCTGATCAAAGCGATCAAAGATGTCTGAGAGTTCGAAACAGGCCGCAGCATTCAAGCTGTTGAGGGCATTAGGCCTGTTCAGCGTTATGGTCAGGATGCCGTCTGTGACCTCTGTGCTGATAAGCTCTGCCATCCTAAACTCCCCTGTATGAAATTCGTGAACGGCGCACGTTCGCGAACGTCCCATTTTTTATCTTCAGACACGAGTAGTTCAATTGTTTTAAATTGACAAGCGTGGGTGGGTGAGTGAGGACAAGGGTCAGGCGTGGCGGTTATTTCTATCGTCAGAAGCAAAATCCCATTTGGCGCCGAGGCCGGGAAAAGATTAAAAAAATAATTAAATCAATGGTAATATGCGGTTTTCTCGGACTTTCTCTGGCCGCTTGACGACATTTTTAATTGGTAATACCATTTGGGCTTGAATAGGTGATCGTCGGCCGGAGCTGGCGGTTTTCAATGCGTCATAGGTCGCTCGCTTCATATGCAGATGGCCTTGAGGAGGGAATGAAATGTCCGAAGATTTGAGATTCCGCAGGCTGGGATATCTGGCCCTGAATGTGAGCGACCTGGCTCGCTCCAGTGCCTTTTATGAAAACGTCGTTGGACTTGAGCCGGCCGGTGGTAGCGACGGGCAGCGCTTTTTTCGGTGCAGTGACAAGCATCACGACATCGCCCTCGTGGAGGGCGGCGAACCAGGCATCAAGCGGATTGGATGGGAGATGGAGAGTCCCAAGGCGCTCGTCGCTCTGCGTGAACACTTCAGCACGCTCGGCCTCAATCCCAAGCCGGTTT
Organism: Henriciella litoralis; assembly: GCF_002088935.1. NCBI lineage: Bacteria > Pseudomonadati > Pseudomonadota > Alphaproteobacteria > Hyphomonadales > Hyphomonadaceae > Henriciella > Henriciella litoralis. Next base: position 1,193,006 of record NZ_NCSS01000006.1, on the reverse strand, counting down.
CGAATGCCGAGGCTGCGGAGCTCGGAATTCACGAGGCTTTCCGCATATCCGACCCGGTGTTTGGCGCGACCATGGAGTTTTTTGCGTCGATGGACACTGCTGCAGACGACTATAAGCCGACGCACACGAAGATTGCGCGCCTCGGTCATGTCGTTCTGGCGGGGCCTGACCTCAAAGCTGCAGAAGATTTCTTCATGGGCGAGATGAACTTCCGCGCATCCGACCGGATCGAGGGCGCGGTCGTGCACATGCGCTGCTTTCCAAACCCGCTCCACCATTCCTTCGGCGTCGGAAGGGCAGCTGCACCGCAGCTCCACCACATCAATTTCATGGTGACGGACATCGACGATATCGGCCGCGCCAACGTTCGAATGAAACGCGAAGGCGTGCCGATCGTGTACGGACCGGGACGGCACCCGCAGTCGGAATCAATGTTCTTCTACTTTCTCGATCCGGACGGGATGACGCTGGAATACAGTTTCGGAATGGAAGAGTTCCCCGAAACCGATGCGCGCCCGCCGCGAATGTTCCCGATGACGGTTGAATCGGCGGACCATTGGGGCGGTATTCCCGAGCCCGATTTCGCCAAAGTCGGCGTTATCGAACGCCTTGAGCCTGTCGGCTGACTCTGCTGGCATCTGTGGAAGGTATGGCGGCTGCTGACGCGCGCGAACTTCTTGGTCTGTCTCATATCGTGAAAAAAATGGCGACCATGCCGCTAAAAATAGGTTGATCGTCGCGCTAATAGAACAGATGTTTCAAACAGTGAAGCATCAAAAATTCAAGGGAAGAAAAAGTCATGTTTGACGCACCATACGAAAGCAAGTTTGTCGACGATCCAAAAGGCAAGGTTCACTATCTCGATACGGGGGAGGGCGAAGTTGTCTTCCTGATCCAGGGCGGTGGCCCCGGTGCGTATGGCTACAGCAATTATCGCCGTAATATCGGCCCGCTTGCTGATCAGGGGCGGCGCATCATCACGATGGACTTGCCGGGCTTTGGCAAGTCGGACAAGCGCAGGGGCTATGAGGGCCTGTTTGATCCGATGGCCGAGGCGGTTCTCGACATCATGGATCATGAAGGGATCGAGAAAGCGAGTTTCGTTGGCAACTCTCTTGGCGGCGGGACGTCCCTGCGGTTTGCGCTCGATAACCCGGATCGTACCCACAAGCTGATGCTCATGGGCCCAGGTGGCAGCATTCCGATGACGTCGACATTCCCGACGGAAGGGCTCAGCCGTATGCTGACCTTCTACGACGGTGAAGGCCCGACCATAGAGAAGCTGCGCAAGGTCGTGGAGCTGCTCGTCTACGATCCGTCCGAGATTTCAGATGATCTGCTGGAAGAGCGCCTCAAGACCGCGATGGCCCCTCAGACGATGCAGGATCCGCCACTGCGCGGCCAGGCTGCCAATCCGCGCAATGATTTGTGGCGTGAGCGCCTCGATGAGCTGCCTCACCCGACGCTGATCCTATGGGGCCGCGAAGACCGCGTTCTGCCGCTGGACGCCGCTTTCATCCTTCTGAAAACGATCCCGAACGCAGACCTGCACGTCTTCTCCAAGTGCGGTCACTGGTGCCAGTGGGAGCGCGCGGACGAGTTCAACCACATTATTGGGTCGTTCCTCGATCGTCCTTACTGATCGTCGCTCAGCCCGGCGCTTTGTGCCGGGACCGGCCGACAGGAGCATAGTATCGCGTGAGCGGCTCCTGCGGCTGACAGCGCCAGCAGCCGAAGTGTGGTCGACCGGCCCGCTTCGGACATGCGCATCTACCAGGATGAAACTCTAGCGGTCTGAATAAGGAGAAGCCCGCCATGCTCGATACCGGCAAACGCACGATATTTGATGAAGAACACGAGATGTTCCGCGATGCCGTGCGGAAATTCTACGCAAAGGAAATCGTACCGAACCTTGAGCGGTGGGAGGAGGCCGGGGTTGTCGAACCGTCGGTCATGAAGAAGCTTGGCGATGCCGGTTTCCTCTGCCCGACCGTGCCGGAAGCCTATGGCGGCCTTGGGCTCGACTTTCGCTACAACGCCGTGGTCGCGGAAGAGAACTCGTATGCCGACTCGATGGTGATGGTGACGCTCCAGTCGGACGTCGTCGTCGAGTATCTGGTCCATTACGGGTCTGAAGAGCAGAAACAGACATGGTTGCCCCGCTGCGTCAGCGGCGAAACGATCCTGGCCATCGCCATGACGGAACCGGGGGCCGGTTCTGATCTCCAGAGCATCAGGACGACGGCAGTTCGCGATGGCGACGACTACATCATCAATGGTGCCAAGACCTACATCTCGGCTGGCCAGACATGTACTCTGGCCGTCGTGGTCGCGAAGACGGACCCCAGCAAGGGGGCCAAGGGCATCTCGCTCTTTCTTGTTGAGTCCGACCGTCCCGGTTTCAAGCGGGGGCGCAACCTCGACAAGATCGGGCAGCACGCGGCCGACACGTCGGAGCTGTTCTTTGACAATGTCCGGGTGCCCGCCACGAACATGCTTGGCGAAGAGAATAGGGGCTTCATCTATCTGGTGAGCCAGCTTCCCCAGGAGCGGCTGAGTATCGCCATTTCCTCCCAGGCCATGGCGCAACGGGCCTTTGATGAAGCCGTGCGTTTCACCAAGGAGCGGTCGGCCTTCGGTAAGAAGGTCTTCGAGTTCCAGAATACGCGGTTCACGCTTGCCGATCTCAAGTCGCGCCTGCAGGTAGGCTGGGCGCATCTCGACTGGGCGCTGGCGCGGCACATCAAAAAAGAACTGACAGCCGACGAGGCCGCAGCGGCCAAGCTCTTCCACACGGAATTGCTATGGGAAGTCTGTGACGCGTCGCTTCAGCTGCATGGCGGCGCAGGATATATGAATGAGTATCTGATCGCCCGTATCTGGCGCGACGCGCGTGTTATGCGTATCTTTGGCGGCTCGTCGGAAATCATGAAGGAGCTGATGAGCCGCTCGATCTAGGTCGAACAGCCCCAGCTTTCGGGAGGTGCCGGTGAAGCCCGGATCAATTATGAATATGGCCGACCTGGAGGCCTCGGACGCGCCGGTGGACGCGCTTGTGTCCGGCCTAGAAGGCTTCGGCTATGTTGCCTCCCGCCGGATCGCGACTGCGCTTTACCTCAGTCTCCGGCTAAAAAAGCCGATCCTCGTTGAAGGGGCTGCCGGCGTCGGAAAGACCGAACTTGCCCTATCGACTTCGCAATTGCTGGGTCTGCCGCTCATTCGCATGCAGTGCTATGAAGGGCTGGATGAATCCCGCGTCCTTTATGAATGGAAATATGCCAAGCAGCTGCTTTACACCCAGCTGCTGAAGGAGCGTGTCGGCGATCTGCTTGAGGATGCGCCGAGCATGGACGACGCGATGGCGCGGTTGCGGGGCGTGGGCGACATGTTCTTCTCCGAAGACTTTCTCCAGCCACGTCCTTTGCTTCAATCATTGATGTCAGACGATGGGTGTGTCCTCTTGATCGATGAAGTCGACAAGACGGACGAGGCTTTCGAGGCGCTCCTGCTGGAAACACTGTCTGCCTATCAGGTCTCTCTTCCTGAAATCGGCGTGATCAAAGCCAGCACACCTCCGATCGTTTTCCTGACATCGAATAATATTCGCGAGCTTGGCGACGCGTTGAAGCGGCGTTGCATTCATCTGAGCATCCCGTTGCCGTCTGCAGAACTGGAGAGCCGGATCGTTGAGAAGCGACTGCCCGACATTGCCAGTCAGCTACGAGGAGAGCTCGTGGCTTTTGTTCAGGAGCTTCGCCACATGAAGCTGCGCAAGCCGCCGTCCATATCGGAAACGGTCGAATGGGCGCAGTCGCTTCTGATCCTGCATGTCGAAGAACTGGGTGTCGACGTCGTGCGCGAAACGCTCAATGTGCTTCTGAAGTTCGAGAGCGATATTGATGCGGTCGAGGCGCAGGCTGGTGACCTGGTGCGGCGTGCGAAGGCGACGCGGTGATCGAAGGTAAGTCCGTCCCGCTGGCGGAAGGTCCGCTGGCCGGATTTCTGGCAGCGCTCAGGCATGCCGGACTTACGATCTCTCCTGCTTCAAGTATCGATGCCTACGAAGCCGTTGCGGCCGTTGGATATAGAGACCGGGAGACGCTCAGGGACGCGCTTTGTGTCACGCTTGCCAAATCACAGATCGATGAGGTGAGGTTGGAGCAGTGCTTTGACCGGTTCTTTAGCCATCATGTGGAGACAAGCGACCGCGCGGCTAAACCGCGAGAGACCGCGCCCACGTCCGGTGGCGGCTTTGCTCAGCTCATGTTGACTGGCGATTCCGTGATGGTGGATGCCCAGATTGCGAAGGCCGCTCGAACGGTCGGTGTTCGTCAGGTCCAATACGGGTTTCAGCGAAATATCCTTGTTGGCCGCATTCTGCGTGAGCTTGGCATGCCTGACTGGGACCGGGACGTGGCGCAGCTTGTAGATACCGGCGACGATGAAGATCTCGCTGAATGGCAGGCTACGCGCAATGCGGTCATCAGCAAGGTCAAGGCGGTCGTGGACCGCCAGATTGACCTCTATGCCTCCAACGCGGCCCAGCAGATCAGGGAGGAGCGGCTGGCGGACATGGATATTGCCGCCATTCGTCCGGAAGACAGGCAGACCGCTATCAAGCTCGTCCGAAAGATGGCCAAGGCGCTGGCGTCCCAGCATTCACGCCGCCGGAAGCGGGCACGTCGTGGCCAGCTCGACATGCGCAAGACCATCCGCCAGGCGATGCCCCATGAGGGCATTCCGTTTCAGCTCTATTGGAAGCAAAAGAGCGTGGACCGTCCGAAATTCATCGTTCTCTGCGACGTCTCCCGCTCGGTGGTGAACGCTGCCCAGTTTCTCCTGGTGTTGATGTACAGTCTCAACGAAGTCGTTGATCAGCTTCACGCTTTCGCCTTTTCGGATCGCCTCGAAGATGTCGGCCGTTTGTTGGACGGCGACGACATTGATGTCGCGATTGAGCAGGTTTTACGGAAAGTTGGTTTTGGTTCGACCAGCTATGGCGATGCTTTTGCCCAGTTTGATGAGAAATACATGCATCTGGTCGATCGCCATACGTCGGTGATCATTCTTGGCGATGGGCGCAACAATTATGGTGACCCTCAGCTTGATATTCTCGACCGGATCAGGCGGAAGTCGCGCCGGGTTGTCTGGCTGAATCCGGAAGCGGAACGCAGCTGGGGAACGGGCGACTCCGAAATGCCAGCTTATCAGCGCTTCAGTTCGATGGCGCGGACTTGCGGGTCACTTAACGAGTTGCAGGCCGTCATTGGCGATATGCTGCGCGCACCACCATGAAGATATGCACCGCAAATGACGCAGCGTAAGCATCGCTGGCCTCTTGACGCGCATACTAAAACAATTGCACTAATATGTGAGATGTTCGCTGCCGACATGACTCCTCGGCCTGACGAATGTCCTAGCGCCTAGATCAACCGTTATGGCTATTAAACTGCGGGAGTGATTGAGGTGAATTTTGAATTTATTGTTGTAGCGGCCATCATCGAGATGGTGCTGACACTGAGGTAAAGCGGAGGGCTAAACTGTGGACTTCAATTTGCCGGGAGAAGATGACCCGCGGCGCGTAAAGGTGCGGGCATGGTTCGAAAAGAACCCGAACCCGACCTATGCGCAGCTGGCCGAACAGGGCTGGACGGCGTCGAACTGGCCTGAGCCTTGGGGCGTTTCGGCTGATGCTGAGACGCAGTTTATCATCGATGATGAAATCGTGCGGGCAGGGCTTGAACTGCCTTATACGATCAATGCAATCGCGCTCAATCAGTGCGGCCAGTCTCTGCTGACCCATGGCACTGAAGAACAGCGGCAAAAGTTCCTGCCGGGCGCACTCGCCTGCGAGGACATCTGGTGCATGCTGTTCTCCGAGCCATCAGGTGGATCTGACCTCGGCGGTTTGCGCACGACGGCGAAGCGCGATGGTGACCATTACATCGTGAACGGTCACAAGATCTGGACCTCTGTCGCTGATGAAGCCTCGGTTGGCGTGCTGGTTGCGCGGACGGACGCGAGCAAGCCCAAGCATATGGGCCTCAGCGTGTTCCTGATCGACATGCACTCTCCCGGTGTGACGGTAAATCCGATCATCGACATGAGCGGCAACAAGAATGAGTACAACGAGGTCTTCCTGGACAACGTCAAAATTCCTGCTGACGCGCTTCTTGGGCGCGAAGGTGATGGTTGGCGGATCGTAATGGAGCAGCTCCAGACCGAGCGCGTCGGCATGACGAAGCCTGGTGTGGTATGGGGCATGGGCCCGACCGCGAGAGACCTCATGGATGGTCTCATCAAGACTGGACGCATCAGTGATCCGCTCCTGCGTGATGACGCCGCTAAGGTCTACATCGAGGGCGAGATCCTTCGCTTGCTGACCTTCCGGAACATGACCAATCGTATCAATGGTACGCCCGCTGGCTTTGAAGGTAGCGCCGGCAAGATGATGTCATCGCCGCATGGTCAGAGAATGGCTGATATCGCCAAGCGCTCGCAGGGCGCCAGCGGTATGATCCGCGACCCGGATGTGTTGCCACTGCCGAACAAGAAGTGGGGCATGTTCTCTAACTGGGACTACGCCTACTGGTTCAGTCCAGCAAACACGCTCGGTGTCGGTACGCAGGAAGTGCTCCTCAACGTGGTCGCTGAACGTGTCCTGGGACTTCCGCGCGATTCCGACCCAACCGCAAAAGTGCCGTTCTCGGAGCTTTCCGGCGGTCTGGCCAAAGCAGCTGAATAGGATCTCGAGATGAATTTCGCATTGAGTGAAGACCACGAATTCCTGAGGGATTCTGCCGCAAAGTTTGTCGACGAGCAGGTTGATCTGTCGCCCCTGCTTCGGCCGGGCGCCGACGTATCCGATGCGGGCTACGACCAGCTCTGGGACAAGATTGTCGAGCTTGGCTGGAGCGCCATTACTGTGCCGGAGGCCTATGGCGGCCTTGGCATGGATTATGTCGATCTGATCATGATCATCGGTGAAACTGGACGCACATTGGCGCCATCGCCCCTGTTCGGCACACTGGCCGGTGCATGGGCCGTCGAGAAGGCCGGTTCCGAAGCGCAGAAATCTGAGCTTCTGCCAAAGCTTGCGGAAGGCATGAAATTGGCACTCGCCGTGGCGGATGAGGCCGGCTCCTACGACAATATGGACAGCGATGTGACAGCGAAGTCTTCGGGCGATGCCTACAAGCTCTCCGGCACAAAGTCGTTCGTCGTCGATGCTGCATCAGCTGACAAGATTGTCGTCTCCGCCCTTAATGAGGGTCGCAAGGATTTCTTCGTCATTGATCGCAACGCGGCTGGTGTCGACATCGAAGTGCTGCAGTGGCGCGATATTACGCGTCAGGTGTGCAAAGTGGTCCTTAGCGATGTTGAGGCTGAGCGGCTTGAACAAAGCAGCGACGACGTGTGGCCGTGGGTCCGCGATCGTATGTACCTCGTCCTTGCCGCCGAAAGTTCAGCGGGCATTCGCATGGTACTCGACGATGCGGTGACATACGCCAAAGAGCGCATCGCCTTTGGTCGGCCAATCGGCGCGTTTCAGGCCATCAAGCACCAGCTGGCAAACATTGCCGGTTCCGCTGAAGGTGCAAACGCCATCGTCCAATATGCGGCATGGGCGCTTTCAGAGGATGCCGGCCAAGGCAGTCTCGCTGCGGCGATGGCGCAAAGCTATACGAGCGAGCACTACAAGGAAGCGACGCACCGGAACATTCAGGTTTTCGGCGCCATTGGCTTCACCTGGGAGATGAAAAACCATCTCTATTACAAGCGGGCGCGGTGCAATGCCGAGTTGCTTGGCTCGCCAGCCTCGCAGCGCGAGCAGGTCGTGCGCTTTCTCGAGCAGAAAGCTGCGTAAGCCATCAATATGTAATTTTAGGGGCGGGCGGCTTACGGGCGGCCCGCCTTTTTTATTGGGCGCTTAAAGCCCTTGCCTCAGGCTCTCCTGTCGAACGGTTCGAGGTCCAGCGCGTGCAGAACTTCGGATTTCTCCACGATGTAGTTGTGGAGCACGTCCATATGAGCCGCCATCGCAGTCGACGCCGCTTCCTCATCGCCGCTCTTGATCATGTTGAGCACTTCCAGGCGCATCGTCACGAGGTCGGTGAGGTGCTCCGGCCTGAGCGCCAGGAGAATCTGGGCGATGATCTCTGACAGTGAGCCGATCATGACCGTCAGAACGTCGTTCTTGGCGGCGGTCCCCAGTAACGAATAGAAGTCCATGATCTCGAAGATCGACGTCTCGACGTCTTCGGCCGCGATCGCATCGCGCATTCGTTCGATATTGGCTTCAAGCGCCTCAAAATCTTGGCTTGTGCCCCTCTTGCAGGCCAGTCGAACGGCCTGGTCAAGCAGGCAGCCCCGGGTTTCCGCGAGTTGATCCAGTGATAGCTTCCCGAGAAAGACGAGGTCATTGACCGTACGCGATACGGCCCTGCCATCGCCTTCTCGTATAAATGCGCCACCGCTGGCGCCCTTGCGGAACTCCAGCACGCCCGAGTTTTCAAGTGCGCGTAGCGCTTCGCGAACCACGGGACGCCCGACGTTGAGCTTCTCGGCGAGGTCACGCTCCGAGGGAAGCTTGTCGCCCGGCTTGAGCTTGCCCCGCATCAAATCGCGGCGAATGGCATTATAGACTTCTTCAAAGAGACGCAGTGCCATAATTCATCCTGATAGAGTCTTGCCCCTGATGCAGCGTGGGCACTCTTCCTCGAAACATTCGCTATCGCAAGCCGGGAAGCCGGTCAGCTGCAGAGGGGGCTATGGCCCGGTTTCTGCCCATCGGAGCAATTGACGCGCTTTCGCCGTTATATAAAACATATATTTTAGTTTGACAGCAAAGCCTGCGGGCAATATTCATTGGTAATACCATTTAGTTTCCGCTTAGGCGCGTGAAAAGCTAATAGCTGCGGGCCCAGTGGATAAAACCAGTGCTTGGACGTGAATGAACCAGGCACAATGCAGGAGGATCGGCATGCCGGATACAATGGTCACTCAAAATAAAACGGGCGATTCGCCCATGGTGGTTGATGACCGCCAAAACGGATTGTTCAAGGTGCACAGGAAAACGTTCCTCGATGACGAAATCCTGCACATGGAGCGAGAAAAGATCTTCAACCGCTGCTGGTTGTTTCTGGGTCACGCCTCCGAACTGCCTAACCCAAATGACTTCCTCACGCGCAATGTCGGCGGCAAGGAGCTGATCTTCAACCGCGACCGCAAAGGCGAGTTTCATGCCTTCCTCAACACGTGTCCGCACCGGGGCGCCATGGTTGAGCGGCAGGAGTCGGGCAACTCGATCGCTTTCAAGTGTTTCTACCACGGCTGGGCCTTCAACAATAATGGCAACTACGCGACCCGCCATCAGAAGGGCACCTATCCTGAAAACTTCAATCATGATGGCTGCGCCAACCTGGTTTCAGTGAAGCTCGAGCAGTACCGCGATTTCTTCTTCGTCAATTATGATGACGGCGCGAACTCGCTCGATTCCTATCTCGGGGATTCGAAAATGATCCTCGATCTTATCGATCAGCATGGCCCGAATGGGATGGAGGTCGTCGGCGGCGCTCAGAAGTACAGCATCCGTTCGAATTGGAAGCTTCTCATGGAGAACAGTTATGACGGCTATCACGCGCTTGATACGCACGAGACCTACTTCAAGTATCTGACCGACGCGATCGGCGGACCGGCCGAGATGCCGAAAATCACGAACGTCATGGATTTGGGCAACGGCCACGCATCCATTGAAGGTGACGCGCCTTGGGGCCGTCCGGTCGCAAAGTGGATCCCCGCCTGGGGAGACAAAGCCAAAACCGAAGTCGAGGAAATCAAGCGCGAAGTCGTCAGCCGGGTGGGCGCCGAACAGGCCAACCGGATCTGTCAGCTCGGCCGCAATACGGGCATTTTCCCGAACCTCGTCATCAATGACATCATGGCGATCACCATTCGTACCTTCTACCCGGTTGAAGCTGGCGAGATGAACGTCACGGCCTGGGCGCTTGGCGTCAAAGGCGAAACGCGTGAATTCCGCAAACGCCGGCTCGACAACTTTCTCGAATTCCTCGGGCCAGGTGGTTTTGCGACGCCGGACGATGTCGAGGCGCTGGAGTCTGCTTACCGGGGATATGCCGCTTACAAGCTTGCGCCGTGGAACGACATCTCGCGTGGTATGTCGCGAGCTGAAGGTGAGCCGTTCAAGGCTGATGACGAAGAACAGATGCGCTGTTTCTGGCGCGAGTGGAACCGCAGGATGGGAGGCGAGTGATGGCCGAGCAAAACAAAGCAACGAATGCGGCCGAGCAGCCACTGGCACGTTCGGCATATGAGGATTTCTTCTTCGAGGAAACGGCTATGCTGGATGAGTGGCGGCTGGACGATTGGCTTGCCCTCTTCACCGAAGAGTCGGTCTATGAAGTGCCGCGTGCGGGCGCACCGGACAATGCAGATTCGGCTGAGGACCTGTTCTACATTTCTGACAATTACTTCCGTCTCGGCCACCGGGTGAAACGCATGCTGGACAAGGCAGCTCACGCCGAATGGCCGCGGTCCGTTCAGTCTCATCTGATCTCCAATGTTCGTATCACGGGAAGTGACGAACAGGGCGTTCATGTGACGTGCCGTTTCATCACCAAACGTGCGAAGAATGATGTCACGGACACTTATGCCGGTCACCACAACTACATTTTGAAGACGATCGACGGTAAGCTGAAAATCATGTCCAAGCGCACATTTCTGGCGTCTGATAGTCTCCGGGATCAAGGCAAGGTCACCATCATTCTCTGAGTCTCGCCGGATGTAGAATCCAGCAGTCATAGAGGCCCTAGCCGTTATGGAGCAAATCCTTGCCGATCATTGATGTTCACTGCCACGTCTCGCCCTTCGAGTATCCTCCCGCTCCGAGCGACGACGTGGCAGGGCGTTGGCCATGTATGGCTTGCGAGAGCCGAGCATCAGGGACATTGATGCTCGGCGACAAGCCGTTCCGCCCGCTGGACAACCGGTCCTGGGACGCGGAGAGGCGGCTTGAGGACATGGACCGTGACGACGTTGCCGTTCAGGTCCTGTCGCCAATGCCGGAGCTTCTGTCCTATTGGCACAGCCCGGCGGATGCGGTGATCCTTTGCGATGCTGTCAACGCCCAGATCGCGGAGATGATCGCTGCACATCCCGGCCGTTTTCGAGGCCTGGGGGCCGTGCCGCTGCAGGATCCGGCTGCGGCAACACGCTATCTGAAGCGCATCAAAGATGAATTTGGCCTGTCCGGCGTCGAGCTGGGCAGCAACATCAACGGAAAAATGCTAGGCGACCCGTCTTTCGAGGCGTTCTACGCTGAGGCTGAGGCGCTTGGGCTTTCGATCTTTGTTCATGCGCTACATCCCGTTGCGGCGAAGGCCGCTGCTATGCCGCCAGTTGATACGGCATTTGTCTACTTTCCGATCGATGTCGCTATGGCTGCGGCCTCCATTGCCATGAACGGCGTTCTCGACCGGTTTCCTGGTCTTCGTATCGCGTTCAGCCATGGCGGGGGTGCGATTGGGTCGATCGCGGGTCGCATGGACACGGGCTGGAATGCGACGAATGGATATGGTGGGCGGATGGCAGAGGCGCCAAGCGCGACGCTCCGCAAGATGTTCTTCGACAGCAATGTGCTGGACCCTGACTATCTCTGCTATCTGGTTCGCAGTGTTGCTCCCGGCCGTATCTTTGCGGGGACGGACTATCCATATCCCATTATGCAGCAAGATCCGGCGCGCTTCATTTCGAACCTGCCGCTTTCAAAGACCGAAATTCAGAGCTTGAATTGGCATGCGGCCGAAACCTTCCTGAACGAGCGTATTGCCCAGTCCTAGAGCGATCACGCGTTGTCTTGGCTTTCGGCCGGCCCCTGCGAGGTTCTTAGAAAGTCGCCGAGGGCTTTTGAGCATTTTTCCAGATATGGCTGAAATGACATCGGGTCGTGGTTTGCTGCGCCAGGACTGAAGGGCATGGAGACCGAAACCGCGGCGACTGTTTCACCCATCGGGCCAATGATCGGCACTGCCACACAGATCATGTCCTCGCTGACTTCCCTATCATCAAGTGCGATGCCGGTCTGGCGAATATTCAGGACCTCCTGCTTCAGGTCTGAAGGATCGGTCAGAGTGCGAGGTGTCAGCGCCACGAAATCGCCTTCGCCAAGATAATCGTCGAGGTCCTGGTCGCTTAGCCCGGCAAGCAGAACTTTTCCAACTCCGGAGCAATAAGCTTCAAGCTGCATGCCTTCACGCGTGAATTTTGCCGCCCGAGGCGCCCGGCCGGGAATCCGCACCTTGTAGGTCACCATGCCATCTTCAAGCACACCAAGATGCGAGGTGAGGCCGGTCTCAGAGGAGAGGGTCTTCAGAAGAGGCTTTCCGATGCGCGCCATGAGGGTAGCAATGTCGCAACGGCGGTAGAGCAGGGCGGCTGCCAGCCCAGGCCCATAGTGATTGGGGCCGTAACGATTTACGAAGCCTGCGTCGACCAGTTGTGAGACCATGCGGTATGATGTCGATGGTGCCAGGTCCAGCGACGCAGCGATCTCGTTGAATGTCGTCTGACCTCCGTCAACGATGATGCCATTCAGCAGCATGAGGGCTTTTTCGAGTGATGTTGCGTTTGATCGAGCCAATATTGTTTCTCCCGTATGGTGAGAATTACACGATCGGTGTCGATTGAAAATACAAGCGGTGAAAATTAAAACAACATTCTAAAGTCGGGCATATAAGAGCCCTTAAAGTTGTAAGGGATTTTGCAGTATGGCGTCCGATCAGGAAGTGTATGAAGCAGCTGCAACGCGATTGCGGGATGCCTATGGCGGTGAGACCTTGCCGCCAATGCGCGACGTGCTTTCCCCGACTGATGTGAAGGGCGCTTATGCAATCCAGGCGCTCAACACGCGGGCCTGGAGCGCTTCGGGTCGTCGGATTGTCGGCAGAAAAGTAGGGCTGACGGCAAAAGCCGTGCAGCAACAGCTCGGCGTGGATCAACCTGATTTTGGCGTGCTCTTTGACGATATGCAGGTGCCGAATGGTGGAACGCTTTCGTCTGCCTCATGCATTCAACCCAAAGCAGAAGCCGAGATTGCCATTATCCTGAAGTCCGATCTGCGGGGTGACGCCGTGTCGCGAGCTGATGTGCTGGCTGCGACAGGGCAGGTGGTCGCGGCCATCGAGATCGTCGACAGCCGTATATCGGACTGGAAAATCACTTTCGCCGACACTGTGGCTGACAACGGCTCCTCCGCCTTCTTCGTGCTGGGAGACATGTCAGACGCCGTTGAAGCGCTCGACCTCTACACATGCGGCATGGTGATGGAAATCAATGGTGAGATTGCCTCGCTCGGTGCGGGTGCGGCTTGCCTTGGGCACCCGCTTGAGGCCGCGGCCTGGCTTGCGTCAACCCTCACGGCGCAAGGCGAATATCTGAAAGCAGGCGATATCGTGCTCACGGGTGCTCTGGGGCCGATGGTGGCCCTCGCACCGGGCGATATGGTTGAGGCGAAAATCGGCGGGCTTGGAACCTGCAAGTTCGAGTACGGGAAAGGGTAGACATGTCCAGCAAGACGAAAGTCGCAATCATTGGCTCGGGGAATATTGGCACCGACCTGATGATCAAGATCATGCGCAAATCGAGCGTCCTAGAAATGGCGGCGATGGTTGGTATCGACCCGGAGTCGGATGGCCTGGCACGCGCTCAGCGCTTGAAGGTCGCGACGACCCATGAGGGCATTGATGGTCTCATCAAGCTCGACGTGTGGCCTGAGATTGGGATCGTGTTTGATGCAACGTCGGCTGGCGCTCACAAGCGCCACAATGACGTGGTCACGAAAGCCGGCAAAGTGATGGTCGACCTTACCCCCGCAGCGATCGGTCCATATGTCATTCCCGTCGTAAATGGAGATGACCATCTCGATGCGTCGAACGTGAACATGGTGACGTGCGGCGGCCAGGCCACGATACCGATCGTGGCGGCGGTCTCGTCTGTTGCGAATGTCCATTACGCGGAGATTGTTGCGTCGATCTCTTCACGCTCCGCCGGCCCTGGCACCCGCGCGAATATTGACGAGTTCACAGAGACGACGTCGGCGGGCATCGAGCAGGTTGGCGGTGCGGACAAAGGCAAGGCCATCATCATCCTGAACCCGGCCGAGCCGCCAATGATTATGCGGGATACGGTTTTCACTCTTTCGAGCGGGGCCGACGAGGCCGAGATCGAAGCCGCCATTACGAAAATGGTGGAGAAGGTGAACGCTTATGTTCCGGGCTATCGCTTGAAGCAGAAGGTCCAGTTCGAGCGCTTCGGCTCCAATAACCGGGTGCGGATACCGGGCCTCGGAGAATTCGAAGGTATCAAGACCAGCGTCTTCCTCGAGGTCGAGGGCGCCGCCCACTACCTGCCTGCCTATGCAGGCAATCTCGATATCATGACCTCTGCAGGCCTTGCGACTGCTGAGAAGATCGCCGTGCGCCGGCAGGAAAGGGAGGCCGTCTGATGTCATTCGACCCGAAGACCGACAGACTTTACATTCAGGATGTGACGCTTCGCGACGGCATGCATGCGATCCGGCATCAATATGGTCTCGACCACGTCAGAAAGATTGCAACCGCGCTCGATGAAGCCGGAGTCGATGCCATTGAGATCGCCCATGGCGACGGCCTGAATGGATCGAGCTTCAATTATGGTTTTGGCGCTCACACAGACTGGGAGTGGATCGAAGCGGTCGCGGATGCCGTCCAGAATGCCAAGCTGACGACTCTGCTGCTGCCTGGAATTGGCACGATTGAGGAGCTTAAACACGCCTACAAGCTTGGCGTTCGTTCGGTCCGCATTGCGACGCATTGCACGGAGGCCGATGTCTCAAGGCAGCACATCGAAACCGCGCGCGAGCTTGGCATGGATACGGCTGGCTTTCTGATGATGAGCCATATGACCGAACCTGAGCAGCTGGCTGAGCAGGCAAAGCTGATGGAAAGCTATGGCGCCCAGTGTGTCTATGTGACCGACAGTGGCGGTGCGCTGGACATGGACGGATTTATTGCGCGTCTGCAGGCCTATGACAGGGTGCTTAAGCCAGAGACCGAGCGCGGCGTGCATGCGCACCACAATCTCTCACTTGGTGTGGCAAACTCGATCGTCGCCGCTCAAAACGGCGCCGTCCGGATTGATGCTTCACTCGCCGGTATGGGCGCGGGGGCAGGCAATGCGCCTCTCGAGGTGTTCATCGCGGCTGCCGACCGAAAAGGCTGGAAGCACGGATGTGATCTTTTCAAGCTGATGGACGCGGCCGAAGAGCTTGTGCGTCCTTTGCAGGATCGGCCTGTCCGAGTGGACCGCGAAACGCTGTCGCTTGGCTATGCAGGGGTGTATTCTTCCTTCCTCCGGCATTCGGAGAAAGCTGCGGCTCAATATGGGCTTGATACACGCCAGATTCTGGTCGAGCTGGGTCGCCGCCGCATGGTTGGCGGGCAGGAAGACATGATTGTTGATGTCGCGCTCGACCTTGCGGGCGAGGATAACTAGTGGAAGCGAAGCGCCCGCTTGTTATCCAGACGAAGGAAAAGCGGCATCCAGGGCGCGCGAGCGAGCTTGATTCTTGTTGTTGCTAGACGTGCGCTTGGTGGCGGCAGAGCTTTGCTTTTCTGCCACCGTGCAGGGCGCTTCCAGAAGTCCGACACCACAATCAATCAGGTTTTCCAGCGGGTCATAGCCTTCCCAGATCGGATTGCGCTTTCCGGAAGCTACGTAGCTTTCGTGGGCGGCGCGCGCCGATATGATGTACCAGGAAAAGTAGATGAGCCTCTGCTCCATGACGGCCTGCGGCAGGTCGGGCTTGAGCTCACGAATATAGCGCAGCAATTGCGCAAATACCGAAAAGTTTCCCTTTTCAAGGAAGTCTCGAACCATCTTGCGGCGTGTGCTGAGGAGGCTGTTGAGGAACCGGTTTGCGGTCGGCGAGGGATCTTCCTGCTTAGAGGTATCTTCAGGCCAGCGAACGAGTATGGTCACGATGTCTCGAACGCTTCTGGGGCCGCCCGTGCGTTGTAGCTCTGACAGGGCGTCAAGCCATCCGTCGCTACTGTCACGGAACACGTCTGCGAGTAGTTCGGTAATCAGGCCTTCCTTCGACTTGAAGTAGTAGTTCAGGGATCCGCCATTCTTGGCGCCGGACGCGGCTACGATCTCGCGAACCGTAACGGCTTCAACGCCGCGCTCAGCGAAGAGTTTGCGAGCGCAAATCTTGATCCGTACCTTTGTGTCCAAGTCGCTTAGTCCTGCAGTCATCCAATGGATCCTCGTCGCTTCTGAATCGGCATTTAGCCGCAAAATACTTTCTGGCATCTTATGCTGCGCCGCACAAGTTCAACCGTTTGACCTAGTTCAATCTGGTTTCATTGCTCGAAGGCGCGGCGAGCTGGCGACAATGTGCTCGCAAAACGGCCACTTGCAAGCAGGGTATTTGCTGGTCCTCATGCTTTCAATGCGCCCCATGGATCAGCCTGATCGGCCGTCTAGCGTGCCTTTCCGGACATTTTCGAGCGAAATCGGAGGATTGGGATGGGGCGCTGCATGAGCCGAAAAATGGGTTTATTGTTTTCATTCGAGGCAATTTGTTCCTTCACCTTTCGGCTTAAATAATTTATACAAGCGTTCTAATCTTGTTTGTTGCCGTTTCAAGCTTGCCACGATCAGCTGGCGTGAAACTGGCGAAGACGTCGAGGAGACTGACTGTGAGCATCGAAGAAATAAGATACAGACGTTTGGGCTATATCGCGCTGACGGTGACCGATCTGGAAAAGTCCAGGCATTTCTACGAAACGCTGGTCGGGCTGAAAATGGACGAAGAGCCGGATGGCGAGCGTGCCTACCTGAGATGCAGTGACCGGCATCATGACCTTGTGATCTACCGTGGATCTGAACCAGCTCTCAAACGCGTTGCCTGGCAGATGGAAAGCGACAAGGCGCTTGAAGCAGTCAGGAAGCACTTCGTCGAACTCGGCATCGAGTGCGTCGCCGTTAGCCCCGAAGAGCAGGCGGACCTTGGCATCGGCGAAGCTTTCCGGATGTCCGAACCGACGACTGGCGTCACGTTCGAATTTTACAGCGATATGGCTGAGGCGCCTTCTGCGTACGAAACCACGCACACAAAGATCGCGCGGCTCGGACACATCGTCCTCAGCAGTCCGGACCGAAACGCCACGGAAAAATTCCTTCTCGATGAGATGAATTTCCGCGTATCGGACCGGATTAAAGGCATGGTCACGTTCATGCGGTGTTTCCCCAATCCGTATCACCATTCCTTCGGTGTTGGAGCGTCCAAAAATGCGGGGCTCAACCACATCAATTTCATGGTCACGGAGATGGCCGACATCGGCAAGGCGAACAACCGCATGAAAAAGGCGGATGTGCCGATCGTATTTGGCATTGGCAAGCACCCACCTTCGGAATCGGTTTTCATCTACTTCCTCGATCCCGACGGCATGACTGTGGAATATAGCTTCGGCATGGAAGAGTTTCCCGAGAATTCTCCACGCGATCCGCGCGACCTGCCGGCCTCACTGGAGTCCATCGATTACTGGGAAGGTACGCCCGACTCCAGAATGGCGAAAGTTGGGGTGGTCGAACCGCTCAAATAAGAGGCCTCATGGCGGCGACTTTTCAGTCGCCTGCCAGTCCTCAGCTGATCCGACGGGCAAATCGGCGCCAAAGCAGATTTCGGGGCCAGGCCTCGTATATTTGAAAGATGGGTGAGTCTGCCCGGCGATCTGTATGCGATTTGCCGGTGTGGCTCTCTCAACATCCGAACAACCGTCAATCTCTCAGAAGATTGAAATGAAAGCAGATATTCCAGATGCCAATTCCAATTGAGCGCCTCGGTCAGACCGACACCCACACCATTTTTCGCGATTCCGTTCGGCGCTTTTTTGCGTCGGAGCTGGACCTCGATGCGTGGGAGAAAGAACGCCTGACTCCGCGCAGTTTCTGGAAAGCGGCTGGCGAAGCGGGCCTACTCTGCCCGACCGTGCCGGAAGCCTATGGCGGACCCGGGCTGGATTTCTCCTACAATGCGATTGTCACCGAGGAACTCACTTATGCGGGGTCCACATCAAGCCTGCCGCTTCAGTCTGACATTATCGCTGACTATTTTGTCCATCTGGGGACAGAAGAGCAGAAGCAGAAATATCTGCCCGGAATGGTCGACGGATCGCTGATCTCTGCGATCGCCATGACAGAACCTGCGGCTGGCTCCGATCTTCAATCGATCCGAACCAGGGCGGTTCGCGACGGCAATGAGTATGTCATCAGCGGCGCGAAGACTTACATTTCGAGCGGACAGCTTTGCGATTTCGTTATCGTCGCCGCGAAGACCGATCCGGATGCCGGGGCGCGCGGCGTTAGCCTCCTGATTGTCGATGCAGATAGTGCGGGCTTCTCCCGCGGACGCAAGCTGGACAAGATCGGGCAGCATTCAGCCGACACATCCGAGCTCTTCTTTGATGAAGTCCGCGTGCCAGCTGACGCGATGATTGGCGGGGAAGGTCGCGGGTTTGCAGCCATCATGACGCTGATGCCGCAAGAGCGCCTCTCGCAGGCAATTATGGGCCAGGCGAGCATGCAGCGCGCGATGGACGACACCATCACATTTACCCAGGATCGTCAGGCGTTCGGGCAATCCGTATTCGACTTCCAGAATTCGCAATTCGTTCTCGCGGATATCGCGACATCGCTCCAGGTCGGCTGGTCGCATCTGGACTGGGCCATCAATCGTCATGTCGCTGGCAAGCTGACTGCGGTGGAGGCATCGGCGGCAAAGCTCTGGCACACCGAAACCCAGTGGGCTTCCCTCGACAAGTGCCTGCAGCTGCATGGCGGCGCCGGCTATATGGAGGAGTATCCCATCGCTCGCATGTGGCGCGACGCACGCGTGCAACGCATTTACGGCGGAACCTCCGAAATTCTCAAACTGGTGATCGGCCGGTCTCTGAAGGGCTAGGCGAAGCGCGGCAAGCCGAAGAACATCTTAGCCGATCGAAAAAGCGAGTTCGGACATGAAGACATTCGAGGCAATCGACGTCGAACGCGAGGAAGGCTTTGCCATCGTCGCGCTCAACCGCCCGGACAGCATGAACTCCATCATTCCGCATATGCTCCGAGAGTTCGAGGACTGCATGGCGGACTTTGCAGCCGACCCTTCTGTAGAGGTGGTCATCCTGACCGGAAGAGGGCGGAACTTCTGTGCCGGGCTGGATGTCGAGATGCTCAAGCAGCACGGCGCTGAGGCGATATCTGGCTTCAATCCGTCCCGGACGATTGCCGATTGGCCCGGGCCAGTCATTGCAGCCGTACAGGGGGCCGTTGCGACCGGTGGCTTCGAGATCACGGTGGCGTGCGACATCATCATTGCAGCAGAGTCGGCCCGGTTTGTGGACACGCATTCGCGCGTGGGGCTGTTGCCGGGCTGGGGCCTTAGCGCGCGTCTTCATCGCGCCATAGGCATCTACAGGGCCAAGGAGCTCGAGCTTACCGGGCGACCGCTTCATGCGCGCGAAGCATCCGACTGGGGACTCGTCAACAAAGTTGTGCCGGACCGGGATCTGCTTGAGTCTGCGCGCAGTATGGCCCGCATGATACTGGCAGGGGCGCCACAGATGGCGGCTCCGACCAAGGCGCTTATCGATGGCAACAGTCTGCGTACCCTTGAAGGGGCGCTCGAATTTGAAAGGCACACTGCGGAAAAGGCCAATACCGGGCTGTCGCCAGGTGAGTTGAAATTTGGCCATGTGGGCGGCAGCAAACCGAAAAACTGAGAGGTCGATCCCAATTGACGGCTCTCGAAAGTAAAACAAACGATTTTGTTTTAGCTTGCTGCTATTGGCTCGAAGTAATGGGTCCTCCTTTGCAGAGGCAGAAATCTGCGCTTCTGTTCTTAGTTTGAGTGTCTTCAACCCACTGAAACAAAATATAAATATAGTGAATTTGCAGAAGCTGACCGGAAGTCGTGTGCGTCGTTTTCGGGGCGACAAAGAGGTTGCGGCTTTGTTGGTCGTCGTGCAGCAAATTAAAACGTTTGCTTGACCAGGATTGGCGATACCAATAGCGTTTTCAAAACAAATTTATGAGGCGAAAGCGCCGAGCCGGACGATGTGAATAGTCCGGCTCTACTGCAGTCAACGGGTGCGTTCGGTTGTGGTGGTGGCTTGAGAACAGAGGGTGTTTGAAGCGCCCCATGCCGACAAAAAGGTTGAGGAAAAAGATGGCAAGTGAAAATCTGACCGCTGGCAAACCGATTGCCGCATTGAGACCATCAAGGCGGCACGCCTGGTACACGGTCGGGCTTCTCACCGTTCTCTTCATCTTGTCCTTTATCGACCGGAGCATTCTGGCGCTAATGGCAGAACCCGTCGGCCAGTCGCTTGGGCTGGCGGACAGGCAGCTTGCGCTTCTTCTCGGTCTTGGATTTGCGCTTGTCTATTCATTTGGCGGCCTGCCACTGGCGCAATTGGTGGATACACGTGACAGGCGGACGGTGGTCGCGGTTGGCGTTGGCGTCTGGAGCGTGGCGACCGTGCTATCCGCTTTCGCGGGCGGCTTCTGGAGCCTGCTAATCCTGCGGTGCGGCGTTGCGCTTGGTGAGGCTGTGCTTACCCCGGCCGCTGTTTCGCTGATCGCCGACCTCTTCCTCAAGGAAAAGCGCAGCCTGCCCATGTCGGTTTACCTGTCAGTGGGCAGTTTCATGTCCATCGGGTCGTACATGGCAGGCGCCATGGCCTATGACTTCGCCGCGAGCTTAAGCGCGGCGACAGGTCTTGCGCCCTGGCAGCTGACATTCATCCTTGTCGGTCTGCCCGGTGTCATCCTCGCAATCGTATTCATGTTTACGGCGGCCAATCCGCCGAGGGGGGAATCTCTCAAGATCGGCCAGGACTATTCATCCTGGGGCTCCTTTTTTGGCTACATCCGCAAGCGCGCTCTATTTTTCGTTCCCTTGCTTTCGGCCGCAGGCGTTTATTGTTTCTTCAGCCTGGCCGTCATCACCTGGCTGCCGACATTCCTTGTGCGGGAAGAAGGGCTCAGCCTGTCACAGGCGGGGTACATGCTCGGTTGGATTGGTGTGCCGACAGGTCTGATTGGAAATTTCTTCTGGCCGCAGCTGTCGATGGCCATAGACCGGAGGTGGAAGAACCGAGGGGCCGCAACAGTTCTGTTAATCGCAGCCTGTGTTTCTGGGCCTGCCTTTGCGATGGGCATATTTTCTGGCGGGACGGTGCTGTATGTCTGCCTCGGGATCGGGATCCTCTTTGGCTCTGCTTTTCCTGTCATTCCGCCGATCGCCTATCAGCAATTCGGGCCGATCCGGATGAGAGCGCGGCTGGCGGCCGTCAATCTCCTCGTCATCGCTTTGCTGGGGTACGGGCTTGGTCCGCTGGTGGCCGTTGAGCTTGGCGCATTGATTGTTGGGGGCGAGCACTCGCTTGGGGCCGGACTGGCCTGGATTTGCTTGCTCACCACGCCGCTCCTGATTGCGCTCTCGCTTCTCGCGGTTAGCCGGGCTTCACTGGGTGAAGATCAGGACTAGGGCAGGTCGGCCCTGTGCGCGCACGGAGCTCGCACTGGGTGGTTGGCCCGATAACGGTTTAGCGCCGGGAAATTCCCAGCGCCTCAAGGACGTCATGATCTTCAGCAGCAACGGTCACAACTTCGCCCGCAGCATTGATCATATCGATTGGACCTGCCTCGATTGGATTGCATGCACCGCTAGGCACCGCATGGGCCATCTGCTGACGGTAGATTAGCCAGGCCTGATCAAACGAATAGACATCCATGCCTGCAGCGCGCGCCGCGTAGCAGTTGGGGGTCTGGAAATAGTCGACCGAGGCGAGGCCCGAACTGGCGTGTCTTCAATTCCTTGCAGCGCCTGTCACGGAGCGCGCCCCAATTGCCGAATCTCGGGATATGCGTGAAGACGATATCTTCCAGCATTGTAAGTCCCTGCTGTAAGACGACCCAGTGCCGATTCAGCTGCTTTTCAGTGAAGCCGCCCTGTGTATGTATACGGACCCGGGCGGAATGCCGACCGACCTCGGTCCGAGCATGCCAGCGAAAACGTACACGATGCGGACGTTCCAATCCGCTCACCGCTGCGAGTAAAATTGCTGACGTTCACGCCTGGGAACTTCGCTGATAGGGCATCAGTGAACCAGTCGGTCGTGAAGTCTTCGAAGGTGTGCGGTAGCTGGATTAGGGACATTTTCCTGAACGCCTCTCCTAAATTTTAGAAGTTGAATCGCGGTAGGCGTGAACTGAAGGAGCCGTGAAATCAGCCGATGGACCCGGCCTTCCGCGCAGCTTCAATTTCCGCTTCAGTCTTGCCGAGCGCCTTGAGCACTTCCTCGGTGTGTTCGCCGAGTTTCGGCGCGCGCATCCGAATGGAAGGCGGTGAGGTCTCGAAGTCGGCAAAGAAGCCGGACGTGCGCATCCGGCCGAATTCGGGGTCTTCGGTGTCGATGAAGCACTCAGAATAGACGGCCTGCGGGTCTTCCATGAATTCTTCGACCGTGTTCACGGGTGCCAGAGGAATGCCATGCTCATCTGCCAGTGCGATCAGTTCGGCTTTCGTCATCTTGGAGGCTGGCTCTTCGAGCTCCTTCCAGAAGTCCGCATAGTTGAAGATACGCGCCCATGGCGTGTTGTAGCGTTTGTCCTCTATCAGGTCCTCACGCCCCAGGATCTTGCAGAGCGCCTCGAACTGGCGGTTAAGCTGCACATGCCCCATCACGCTTCCATCTTTCACCCGCAGTGGATGATGGATCTTGATGTTGGGAATCTTTTGTATGTCCTTGGTCTGGAACATGAAATTGTTCAGCAGGTCAGGCATCAGGAAAGCGGCATACGTCTTCATGAGCGAGGTGGAGACTTTTTGGCCAGCGCCGCCGGAGCGCTCGCGATGAAGAAGCGCCGCAAGGACGGCGTTGCAGGTCATGATCGACGCAACCTTGTCGGCGATGATGTGGTGGATGGGTTCCGGATTCTCTGGCGAACCCATGACTGTCATAGCGCCGCTCATTGCCTGAATGACGTGGTCGTAGGCAGGCTTGTCCTTATAGGGGCCGTCTGTTCCGAAGCCTGACAGGCCTGCATAGATGAGGCCCGGATTGTCTTTGCGAAGGGTCTCGTAGCCGAGGCCGAGCCGCTCCATCGTGCCGGGCCTGAAGTTTTCGAGCACCACATCAGCGCTCGCGATCAGGTCTGCCGCGATGGATCGACCTTCTTCTGATTTGAGGTCGAGGCAGATGCTCTGCTTGTTACGATTAAAGAGGGAGAAATAGGCGGACATCCCGTCATATGACGGTTGGTTGGCCCGCATGGGGTCGCCGGCCGTAGTCTCGATCTTGATCACCTCTGCGCCGAGATCACCCAGCAATTGGCCAGCGAATGGTCCTGATACCATGGTCGATATCTCGATGACACGGAGGCCGGTGCACGGGCCGTTTTCTGCCTGCTGGTCGGTATCGTTGTGAGTATCCATCGTCGTTCTCCCTCTTTCCGCCGCGAGGGCGTCTATTTGTTGCCCGCCCCAGCTCAATCGAAGAGTACACGGTTAGGGTCATATGTAGTACGATCGTTCTATACGAACTCGTTGCCGTGATCCAGAGCTCAATTCGCCGCTTGGTTGACTTTGTCACACGCTGATAGGTGATGATTTGGGTATCACATGCTCTATTAAATATACAGCCATGGTCGTTGAGTAGTTTGGGTGAGTGCGCGCAGGATGATGCTTGGACTTTGGAGTTGACTAAGAAGCGCGACTTGTATGGAAACAAATGTACTAAATGCTGGCGGCCGGCCAGAATTGCGAAGATTAAAGAGGTGTCGTGTTGAGCTATCCAGATGAGGCCATTGCCAGGCAGATTGGCGACCGCGTTGAGACATTCATCCGTGATGTGATCGCGCCTTATGAGCGCGATCCTCGGCTTGAGGACCATGGCCCAAGCGAAGAACTGGTCACGGAAATCCGCGACAAGGCACGCGCGGCCGGTGTGATGACGCCGCATATCCTGGAGGACGGTTCGCACCTGTCGCAGCGAGGAACGGCCTACATTCTGCAGAAGACCGGCCTTTCGCCGCTCGGTCCGGTGGCCTGCAATACTGGGGCGCCGGACGAGGGCAACATGTTCCTCCTCGGCAAGGTCGCGACTGAAGAGCAGCATGAGCGTTTTCTGAAGCCAATGGTTTCAGGAGGGGCTCGTTCAGCCTTTTTCATGACGGAGCCACCTGAAGACGAAGGCGCCGGCTCGGATCCCTCCATGATGAAAACAACCTGCGTGCAGGACGGCAACCATTGGGTGATCAATGGCCGCAAGACATTCATTACCGGCGCGATGGGGGCGAAAGTCGGGATCATCATGGCCAAATCGGAAGAGGGCGCCTGTATGTTCCTCGTCGATCTGCCCAACGACGCCGTCCGGATCGAGCGTGTGCTCGACACAATCGACAGCTCCATGCCCGGTGGGCACGCCGAAGTCGTGATCGATAATCTCCGCGTGCCGGCTTCAGATATGCTGGGCAATCCGGGCGAGGGCTTCCGTTATGCGCAAATCCGGCTCGCGCCGGCGCGGCTCTCACACTGCATGCGCTGGCTTGGCGTTGCGATGCGGGCGCAGGAAATCGCTATCGAATATGCCTGCAAACGAAAGGCTTTCGGCAAGCTGCTGATCGATCATGAGGGCGTCGGTTTCATGCTGGCCGAGAACAAGATCGACCTTCAGCAATCTTCTCTGATGATCGACTGGTGCGCCGACGCGCTGGACCGCGGGGAAGATGGCAATGTCGAAAGCTCGATGACCAAAGTCGCCGTGTCTGAGGCACTGTTCAAGGTTGCTGATCGCTGCGTTCAGGTGATGGGCGGGATGGGAGTCAGCCGCGACACGATCGTGGAGCAGCTATTCCGCGAAGTCCGCGCCTTCCGCATCTATGACGGGCCGACTGAGGTCCACAAATGGTCGCTCGCCAAGAAGATCAAGAAGGCCGAGCTGGCTCGGCAGGCCGGACCTTAGCTCGCCGATTCAAGAATAGGCTAGCTTCCGCTGGAGTAGATTGACCCCGATGGCGTCCCACGTGAGGGGGGCATTGATGATGCGTGCTTGCGTTTCTCCTGACTGTCGCTCTCGTTTTGGCCCCTCAAGCAGGTGGCGTCCTCACATTCGTCCAGGGAGCGTTGAGGGCGCGGGGGCGCGGTCGCCTGGGAGATCTCCAGAAAACGCAATTTCAGATCCCATATTAAATCAAAAGAGCAAAGATCAATCGCAAGAAAAGCCTTTGTGCAAAGGGGGTATCATGCCTATTGTTATTCGATTGTTTTAATTCCACAGGGGGTGGCTCGGCAGGATGAAGGGCAAGACGAGCATCGTCGGCGTGTGCCCCAGGTCGTGCCGGCGACTTTCACGGCTGTGACGAGTCGGCTCGGCCAATCATTGCGCCCATTGGAACTGACAATACTGAAGTGCCGGGACAGGAGGCCGCCAGGGGCTCTAGCTGAAACATAAACGGCGTCCGGCGAAAAATAAAAAGCTGAAAGTCAGCTGAGGGAGATCGAAATTGTCTGATAAATTAAGCGCCGCTGAAAATCATATCATCCCGGACGAGCGATCCGCGGTCCTCACAGATCCGCAGGCGTACGCAGATGGGCGCATTTACGACACCTATACGTGGCTCCGTGCGAACATGCCGCTTGGCCAGGCCGTCGTGGAAGGCTTTGATCCGTTCTGGGTCGTCACCCGACAAGAAGATATCAAGCTGATCAGCCGCGATAATGAGACGTTTCATTCGGGTGATGGCCAGTTTTCATTCATGGATAAGGGCAGCGACGAGTATATTCGGGCCATGAATGGGGGTGACCCCCACCTGGTCCACTCCCTGGTGTCGATGGATCCGCCTGAGCACTTCAAATACCGCCGGTTGACGCAAGGCTATTTCATGCCTCAGTCGGTGAAGAAGCTGGAAGACGATATCCGTGCGATCGCGCGTGAATTTGTCGACAAGATGATGGCGACAGAGGGGGAATGTGACTTCGTGTCTGAAGTCGCGCTGCTCTATCCGCTCCGTGTCATCATGTCGATATTCGGTGTCCCTGTTGAGGATGAGCCGATCATGCTCAAGCTGACACAGGAATTGTTTGGGGCGCAGGACCCAGAGATGTCTGGTGCAGTGGAAATACTGAGCGCCGAGCAGCAAGGTGAACATCTTCGCAAAACGGTTGCTGGTTTTGAGGCTTACTTCAGAGAGCTGAGCAAAAAGAGGCGTGAGACCCCGCAGGATGACCTCAGCAGTGTCATTGCGAATGCGGAAGTGGATGGCGAGCCAATCCAGGAAAAAATGGAAATGGGGTACTACATCACCGTTGCCACAGCGGGGCACGACACGACGTCGGCCTCCACGGCCATGGCGATGTGGAAGCTTGCAGAAAACCCGGCTGAGTTCGAAAAAGTGAAAGCCGATCCTGCTCTTATTCCCGGACTTGTTGAGGAAGCCATTCGATGGGCGACTCCGATCAAGAGTTTCATGAGATTTGCGACAACAGACGTCGAAGTCAGCGGCGCGCCTATGCGCAAGGGTGACTGGATCATGCTTTGCTATGGGTCAGGCAATCGCGACGAGGCTGTTTATGATGACCCGGACACATTCCGTGTGGATCGTTCCTCGAGCCCGCTCCTTTCATTTGGGTTTGGACCGCATCTGTGTTTGGGGATGCATTTGGCGAAGCTGGAAATGAAGATTCTCTTCGAGGAATTGCTGCCGAGGTTGAGGTCCGTTCGCCTGAATGGCGAGCCCAGAAATATACCTGCGCTCTTCATTAGCGGGCCCAAAAAAGTGCCCGTGAAGTTTGAGGCGACCTGAGCAGCGCATTGCGGCGAAAGCAATGGGGCGATTGATTGGCTTCGGGATTTCGTCGTCAGCGTCGTGTGTCAGAAATTCGGCAAGCCGGTCAAAGAAATAGGTCTCGCCAGTGAACGGGCTCGACCCGCTATCACCGGCACATTGGCAACAAAGGTCGGGGATCATCGGCCAAATCGGAAGAAGGTGCCTGCATGGTCCTCGTCGACCTGCCCAGCGACGATGTCGGGATAGAGCACGACTTAGAGTCCGCACCCTTTGTCCGCTGGACGGAAGTTTTGTAATAGACGCCATTCGTACGCTGTGACTGATCACAAGCGATACAATCGTGTGCAAATTCATACGGAAGAGGGTACATGTTCCGAGCATTGCCCTCAGACGTTACTTCAATCATGAAAATCAATCAGTCCTATAAATTCTCAGTGGCGCCCATGATGGACTGGACAGACCGGCATTGCCGGATGTTTCACCGTGCCTTTTCTGCGAACACGCTGCTCTGGAGCGAGATGGTCACTGCCGATGCCGTGATCCATGGCGATCGGGACCGTTTGATCGGCTTCAGTGATGCCGAACACCCGGTCGTGTTGCAGCTTGGCGGGTCGGACCCGGCCAAGCTTGCGGAAGCCAGCCGGATCGCGGAAGCGTTTGGCTATGACGAGGTGAATATCAATTGTGGGTGCCCGTCGGACCGCGTGCAATCTGGCCGGTTCGGCGCCTGCCTGATGCAGGAGCCAGCGGTCGTGGCAGACTGTGTTGCGGCGATGCGCGCCGCGGTCTCTATCCCCGTCACCGTGAAATGCCGTGTTGCTGTCGACGAGGACCCGCCGCGCGAAACCTTGTTCGGTTTCGTGGATCAGGTCTCCGATGCCGGATGCGAGGTTTTCACGGTCCATGCGCGCAAGGCGTGGCTATCCGGTCTCAGCCCGAAGGAAAACCGCGATATTCCGCCCCTGGATTATGGCTTGGTCGCGGATTTGAAGGCCGAGCGTCCAGAGCTTTCGATCATCCTCAATGGCGGGATCAAAACCCTCGATGAATGTGCAGACCATTTGAAGGTTTTCGATGGTGTCATGCTGGGGCGCGCGCCGTATCAGACGCCGCAAATGCTGGGCGGGGTCGATCACCTTTTAGAGACAGGCGAAGCGGCGCCTTTTGATGAGGCGCAGGCGGCTATGGACGCGCTTGCGGCGTATCGGGGCTATATGGCCGAGCAGCTTGAGGCAGGGGCCAAACTGTCATCGATGACACGTCATATGATGGGGCTGTTCACCGGATTGCCGGGGGCGCGCGCTTATCGCCGGACCTTGTCGGAAAAAGCGGTGAAAACGGGCGCCGGACTGGACGTGCTCGATGAAGCCGTCTCCCACATCAATCTTGAAAGTGTAGACGCCTGATGGCTGATTTTTTCGCCGAGTATGGCGTCCTTATAATCTCACTCGCTTTGGCGGGTGTTGCGGCAGGTCTGGCGGCGGGGCTGTTCGGGATTGGCGGCGGCGCAGTCATCGTGCCGGTGCTGTACTTTCTGCTAACGGCGCTCGGCTATGAGCAGACGGCCATGCATGTCGCGGTGGCGACCTCGCTTGCGACGATCATTCTGACATCAATCCGTTCGGTTATGGCGCACAACAAGCGTGGTGCGGTCGACTGGGATGTTATCAAGGGATGGGCGCCCTGGATCGTGATCGGCGCGATCCTTGGACAAATGGTGGCGGGCTTTGTTTCCAAGGACGCGTTGACGATTGTGTTCGGTTCGATGCTGCTGATCCTTGCCATGCAGCTCTATTTTGGGCGTCCGAGCTGGAGGCTGGCTGAAGACTTGCCCACAGGTGCGCCGCGGGCCGGGCTTGGCGGTGCGCTAGGCATCCTGTCCGCCATCATGGGGATTGGCGGCGGCACGTTCGGCGTTAGCCTGATGACGATATGTGGCCGGCCAATCCATCAGGCCGTGGCAACCGCTGCCGGGTTTGGTGTGGCCATCGGCTTGCCCGGCGCGATCGTCGCCATCATCAATGGCATCGGCAAGGAAGGTCTGCCGCCTTTCTCGCTGGGGCACGTCAATCTGCCGGCCTTCTTCCTGATATCGGCCTGCACTGTAACGATGGCGCCTGTCGGCGCCGCGCTCGCGCACAAGCTCGATGCGGGCCTGCTGCGAAAGCTGTTCGGCGTCTTATTGGTTTTAGTATCGATCAGGATGCTGTGGAAGACTATTGCCGGATAATCAGGCGGTCAGAGCGAAATTCGTAAGAGTAGAGCTCGCGTAGAAAGCTCATGCCCAGAAGCGACTGGGTCAGCTCTTCCTTCATTACGATCGCGTGCACATTTTTCACTTCGACCTGGCCGACCTTGATCGATTCGATGACGATGTCGGCGCCATAGGTGATGCCGCCAGCGGTGCGAATGCGAGAGTTGTATTCGAGATCCTCAGGCCGAAAGCCCATCTTCCGCGCGTCTTTTTGTGTAACGGCGACCGTGCTGGCGCCTGTATCAACCATGAAATCGACGCTGGCCTTGCGGTTTACCAGCGAGCGAGCCCAGTAATGACCATCATTTCGCACGAGCATAACGGCAGACCGTCGCATGGATGGCTCGATGTCGGCTTCTTCGATGATGTTGACGGATTCGGTCTTTGGCGGCTCGGCGCGGTCTTCCAGCCTCGGGACAACGAAGAATGAAACAGCGCCAGCGACAGCAGCAGCGCTTAGCAGCAGGGACAGGATCCTGGTGCTCATGCCGATGCGCCCAGTTTTCCGAGTGAGCGCAAGTGGTTCATGCGCTCATCAAGCTGTGTCATAATCCGGCTGCGGTCTTCGTCTGAAAATGTCGTCCATCCGCCAATTTCACGAAGGCTGCGGCCACAGCCAAGGCAGAGACCTGTCTGCCCGTCGACAGCGCATACTTTTTTGCAGGGCGTTTCGATAGGTTTCATAAAAGTCCGTGGCAGAGTGCCAATGTGTAAGCGTCGCATGTATCATGTCAAAACTTCAAGAATCTTTCATTGACTTCAACGGGGGATTCAGGCGGTTGTCGGCAAAACCCAGAAAACAGGATCGCCCTTGAGCCAGACTGCCCCTTCAGCCTCACCCTTTGATGATGTTCGCGACCTTGCCAAACGCAGTGTCTCGACAGACGAAGCCAGCGGCGCGAAAGTGCGCGAAGCCCTGCTCGGCATGGGGCGCGAAGGCGACTTTGGCCGGCTGGGGCAGGCAGCCGAATGGCTCGCCCGATGGCAGGGCCGCTACCCGCCGCGTATCGAGAATGCAACGTTGGCGATCTTTGCAGGCTCGCACGGTGTGACAGGCGGCGGCAGTGTCTCGCTTTCAAGCGATCGCAGCACGCGCAGCAAGGTCGACGAGCTGCGTGAAGGCAAAGCTCCACTTTCGGCGATTGCGGCGCAGAATGGTGCTAATATTCGCGTGTTTGAGCTCGCCATCGAAAAGCCCACCAATGACTTCACGGACGATGCGGCGATGACTGAGCGCGAATGCGCGGCGACCATCGCCTATGGTTTTGAAGCTCTTGAGGGAAAGCCAGATCTGCTGGCGCTTGGTGTTGTCGGCGCGGGCATCGGTACGGCTGCAGCCGCAGTCGCTTGTGCGCTTTATGGTGGAACTCCGGACTATTGGGTGCGCCCTGGTCCGTCCACGCCAAAGGATGTCAGCACCGCGCGTACCGAAGCGGTGAATGCGGGTCTGGCTCGCCATCGCGGGCAACTGGATGATCCCCTTGAAGCGTTGCGCTGTCTTGGCGGACGCGAGCTTGCGGCCTGTGTCGGGGCCATACTTGCGGCCCGAATTCAGTCAGTGCCGGTTCTGCTGGACGGGTTTGCCACGACGATCGCTGCAGGTGTCGTACATGCGATCAATCCGGACGCCGTTTCCCACGTGTGCGCGGCGCACGTGACCCGCCGGCCGGCGCATCAGGCCGCGCTTGAGCGGATCGATCTGCAGCCTCTTATGCCGTTCGAGTTCAATACCGGCGGCGGCATGGGGTCGGCGGCTGCGGTGGGCGTCCTAAAGACAGCCTGTGCGCCGTTTCTCGGCCAGCCTGTCAGCTAAGTAGACCATAGCTTTCAGCCCGCGACGACGCGTCGCTTTCCGTTGACGTTCGCGTCAACTTGCTTTCGCGCAGCCATGCATGCAAAAGGGGGCAGCGTCGCAAAACCGTATAGCTAAGGAAAAGCCCATGAATCTCGAATTCACGCCTGAGGAAGTCGCATTTCGCAAAGAAGTGCGGGCTTTCATCGAAGAAAATTATCCTGAAAAGCTGCGCGGTGTTGGCGCCCGCGAGGATCTCAGCAAGGAAGACATGCTCGCCTGGCACCAGATTCTCGGCAAGAAGGGCTGGTCCGTTGCAGCCTGGCCGGAAAAGTATGGCGGCACAGGTTGGACCTCGACCCAGCGCTACATCTGGTCTGAAGAAAATGCGCGCATGGATACGATCATGCCACTGCCGTTCGGCGTCTCTATGGTCGGCCCCGTTATTTACACCTTCGCGTCACAGGAACTGAAAGACGAGCACCTGCCAGGTATCCGGTCTGGCGAAGTCTGGTGGTGCCAGGGCTATTCCGAGCCAGGCGCCGGCTCTGACCTCGCATCGGTCAAGACAACAGCGGTCCGCGACGGCGACGAGTATGTCATCAACGGTCAGAAGACCTGGACGACGCTGGCTCAGCATGCCGACTGGGGCTTCTTCCTCTGCCGCACTGACCCGACCGCGGCCAAACCGCAGGAAGGGATCTCCTTCATTCTCGTCGACATGAAGACGCCGGGCATTGAAGTAAAGCCAATCAAGACGATCGATGGCGGTCATGAGGTCAACGAAGTCTGGCTGACCGACGTTCGTGTTCCGGTCACCAACCTCGTTGGTGAAGAGAACAAGGGCTGGACCTATGCCAAGTTCCTGCTGGCGCATGAACGCTCCGGTATTGCCGGTGTCGCGCGCTCCAAGCGCGGCGTTGAAAAGCTGCGTAAGATTGCGTCCACTGAGCTTCTGGAAGGCAAGCCGCTGATCAAGGACGACGAATTCCTGCGCAAGATCAGCCAGCTCGAAATCGACCTGACGGCCCTCGAGTTTACCGAGCTGCGGACGCTGGCCAGCGAAGCGGCCGGTAAGGGTCCCGGCCCTGAAAGCTCGATCCTCAAGGTCAAGGGCACGGAAATCCAGCAACGCCTGACGGAGCTCACACTTGAAGCGGTCGGCATGTATGGTCATCCATACTTCCGCGGCTTCCCGGAAGACGGATCGAACGAATTCCCGATCGGGCCGGATTATGCCCATCAGGCAGCGCCGACCTACTTCAATATGCGCAAGACATCGATCTATGGCGGCTCAAACGAGATCCAGCGCAATATCATCACCAAGATGATCCTGGGGCTGTAGGCTGATGGTCAGGGCGGCAATTGCAGGATTATTTGTAAGTGCCGCCCCGCTCGCGGTCTCGGCCGCGCCCGGCTTGCCGGACGTTGGCGGTGGCTCGATCGTGTACTGGTCGAGCGCCTATGCAGGGACGTCGGATCAGTATCACGAACGCGTCCTCGCCACCGGCGATGACTGGGTGCTGTTCAAAAGCGAGTTCGACGATGACTTCGTCGAGACGGAGACGTCCGATCTGTTCATGATCTTTTCGGGCACAGAGTACCGTGCATGTGATGAGACCATGCCGACAGCTGAAGAGCGCCAGGCCCTGGCTGCGCTGTTCCCGCTTGAAGAGGGGGCCACCGTCGCTCTGACATCCGATGATGGGGACCGCGCCGTCAGGGTCGGAGCCGCAACCAACTATTTTCTTATGGGCCAGATGCATCCGGCTCATGAGGTGTTTATGGAATTTGAGGATGAGGAGCAGAGCCACAAGCTCGTCGTTCTTGACGAAAAACCCTTCACGGTCGCGATTGACTGGGCTGAAACGTCCAGCGACCGCGTCATGAGTATAACATCGCCAAAAGAAGCGCCGCGATCAGGCCAGACGGCTGAAGACCTCGGCAATTGCGCGGCCTTTCTGACGGCGCAGTAAAACGATTTAGAGAGATTTCCCGGAGGAATATTATGGACTTCAATTTTTCAGAAGAGCAGACAATGATCCGCGACAGCCTCGCGAGGCTTCTGCGCGATCAGTATGATTTCGACACACGCCGCAAAGTTGTCGCCAGCGAATCTGGCTGGCGCCCGGAGATGTGGCAGCAATTCGCAGAGCTCGGCCTGCTTGCCGCACCATTCTCCGAAGAGGATGGCGGTCTTGGTGGCGGCGCACTCGACTCCATGGTCATCATGGAAGAGTTCGGTAAAGCGCTGGTGGTTGAGCCTTATGTGCCGACGGTCGTCTGCGCGGGCGGTTTCCTGAAGCATGCTGGCACGGACGAGCAGAAATCAGAACACCTCGAAGCGATCATTGGCGGCGAGCGTGTATTCGCCTTCGCCTATGCTGAGCCGCGCGGCCGTTACGACCTGCACGATCTTGAGACCACGGCCAAGAAAGACGGCGACAGCTACACGCTGAACGGTCACAAGGCCGTTGTCATCGGCGCGCCATGGGCGAGCCATCTCATCGTGACAGCGCGCACGTCCGGTGATCGCCGCGACAAGGACGGCATCTCGGTCTTTATCGTCGAGAAAGATGCGAGCGGTATCACCACGCGTGACTATCCAACCGTGGATGGCCGCCGTGCTTCTGAAATCTACTTCGAGAACGTGTCCGTTCCCGCGGGCAATCTGATCGGCGAGGAGGGCAAGGCCCTTCCCCTCATCGAGACCATCGTCGATGAAGCAACCGCTGCGATTTGTGCTGAAGCCATGGGCGCTATGGGCGTCGCACACAAGATGACGGTTGAGTACTCACGTCAGCGTAAGCAGTTCGGCGTCGCCATCGGCAAGTTCCAGGTGCTCCAGCACCGCATGGTCGACATGTTCATGGAGCATGAGCAGTCGATTTCCATGACCTATATGGCGACCCTGAAGCTCGACGAAGATGAAACCACTCGCAAGAAAGCCGTTTCCGCGGCGAAGGTGCGCATTGGTCAGGGCGGACGTTTCGTCGGCCAGGAAGCCATCCAGATCCATGGCGGCATGGGCATGACGGATGAGCTGGCCGTTGGTCACTACTTCAAGCGCCTCACCATGATCGACAGCGAGTACGGCAATGTCGACTTTCACATGCGCCGCTACACGAACCTGACAGCTGAAGACACGGCGATAGCGGCTGAATAAGCCACTATCCGGCCATCATTTATTGACGCATAGCCCCGTCCTGCCATGCTGCAGGGCGGGGCTTTGTTGCAAGGGAGACCGGCCATGAAAATTCTTGCTTATGCGAGCCTTGGCGCCCCGATGGCGGTTATGGCTGGTGGCGCGGCGGCGCAAGACGACGCGACAAGCGAGGCGTCGCAGACACGGCCCGTGCCTTGTGAGGGCGAGCCCTATCGCGATTTTGACTTCTGGATCGGAGAGTGGAACGTGACCGGCCCAGACGGGCAGATTGCCGGCAAGAACGCAATCACCTCAGAAGAATCGGGCTGCCTCATTGTGGAGCGATGGACGGGGGCTAGTGGAGGGACGGGCCAGAGCTACAATTTCTACGATCCCGGCCTCGCCCAGTGGCGACAGGTTTGGGTCGCGCCAGGGGCAACGATTGACTATGCGGGTGGCCTGAACGGGGCCGGCGCGATGGTGCTCGAAGGCGAAATTTCCTATCGGGGCGGCGCCACATTTCCGTTTCGCGGTCGATGGACACCTAATGAAGATGGCTCGGTCACGCAGGCCTTTGAGCAATACAATCCTGAGACCGATGTCTGGGACGACTGGTTCACGGGAACGTACCGCCAGATCGAAACGTCAGACGAGGAGGCCTCGACAGAGTAGGCTTGGCGCTGCAATAGACATGGCCAGATACGAACCCTGAAAATACTGGAGACCGCATGTCTGTTATCAAGCTCGAAAAGTCCGGCCCGATCGCGACGCTCACCCTGACCCGTCCTGACATGATGAACGCGCTCGGCCAGGAAGGTGACGGACCGGCCGTGGCAGCGGCCTGCGCCGAGATCGAAGCCGATCCATCCATTCGCGTCGCTGTGCTGACAGGTGAGGGCCGTGCTTTCTCTGCGGGCGGCGACGTGAAAGCGATGCGCGACGAAACCGGCGCCTTTGGCGGCAGCCCATATGACATTCGCAACGGCTATCGCCGCAACATCCACATGGTCGTGAAATCACTCTATAATCTGGAAGTGCCGCTGATCTCTGCGGTGAACGGCGCGGCCATTGGCCTTGGCTGTGATGTCGCCTGCATGGCGGATGTGC
The DNA here is from genome assembly GCF_002088935.1 of Henriciella litoralis. Lineage (NCBI taxonomy): Bacteria > Pseudomonadati > Pseudomonadota > Alphaproteobacteria > Hyphomonadales > Hyphomonadaceae > Henriciella > Henriciella litoralis. Next base: position 1,157,801 of record NZ_NCSS01000006.1, on the reverse strand, counting down.
GTATCGCATCAGACAAGGCGAAATTCGGCGTGACCTTCCTGAAGCTCGGTCTGATCCCGGGGGATGGCGGCGCCTGGCTCCTGCCGCGGATCATCGGCAATGCACGTGCTGCCCAGCTCCTTTTCACCGGTGACGTTATCGATGCGGAGACGGCGCTCGACTGGGGGCTGGTCTCCGAAGTGCATACAGGCGCGGCGCTCATGGATTCTGCCTATTCACTGGCCGACCGTATGGCTGCCCAGCCGCCGCAGGCGCTCCGCCTTGCCAAGACGCTGCTGCGCCATGGCCAGAGCGCATCCTATGAGACGATTATGGAGCTGTCGGCCGCTTCGCAGGCGCTGATGCACAAGACCGAGGATCATATGGAAGGCGTCCACGCGATCCTCGAGAAACGCGCGCCTAAGTTCGAAGGGCGCTAGTAGCTAGATAGCTCATCAGATCACCTCCGGCTTTCGCGCTGGAGGTGGTTGGCCGCCCGGAAAGATGAAAGCAGCTAGTCCTGCGCGACTGGGCGCGGACGTACGGCCTCGCACGTGGCGTAGACGCCAGCGAGCTTTCCATCGGCTTTTATCCAGACGCCCGGCCAGATGCCTTCGTCACGGTGGAAATGCGCGAGTTCGACTGTGCCGGTCTGATGGCTGCCGATGAAAGTGAAATTGTCGATAAGCTCGGCGACAGTGTTCGAGACGCTAAGCGTGTCCCGTCCACCAACAACCGGGTCGCCCTCGATCTTGATATCGTCGCCTAATCTGTAGACGGCGATATCGCCGGTTTGGAAAGGCGCAGGGGCTTCGGCGTCAGGGCGAGGGTCATCGCATCGCTCCAGCGCGCTGAGAATGTCCCGCGTCGGCATCCCACTTCCCCAGCCGACATACACATAAGATCCTAGAAAGGCCTCAACCTCTTCATCCAGACTGCCATAAAATGGCTCAGCTGCGGCGGACAATTGCAAGCCGACGCCTAAAATCCCGGCCAGCACAAGCTTTCTCAATGCGTCCTCCTCACCTTCATGACATAAGAAGATACGCGTTTGACGCCTCTCAGGAAAGACCAACCTTATGCCTTCTACCCGACGCCTCATTTCAACCGGCTCGCCATTCGAGAAGACGATGGGCTACTCCCGCGCTGTGGTGCAGGGCGATTGGTGTTTTGTCTCCGGGGTGACAGGCTACAATTATGAAACGATGGAGCTGCCCGACGATGTGGCAGGGCAGGCCGCCAATTGTTTTGCCACGATCGAAAGCGTTCTGGAGCAGGCCGGGTTTGCGTTGGCGGACATTGTCCGGGTCCAGTACACGCTGGTCGACAGGTCACTTCTCGATGCGCTGAAGCCAGAGCTTGAAAAGGCACTTGGCGCCATCCGACCGGCTGCAACAATGGTTATCGCTGGCCTGATCGAACCTGAAATGAAAATCGAGATCGAGGTAACGGCCTATCGCGACCCGTCGTAACGTCATGCCTTGTAGGTTTCCGCCGAGCCGGTAGGGTCTGTGCACGAAATCAATGCGCGAGGCGCAAGTGGAGGAAAACGAATGATTGGTGTTGTTGTGAAGCTAATGGTTGTCGACGGCAAGAATGAGGAATTTGAGCAGGTCGGAAAAGATCTGATGGCGAAGGTGAAGGCAAACGAGCCCGGCTGCCTCACTTATCAGCTCTACAAGTCAAAATCTGAGGCGCAGAGCTACATCTTCATGGAGCAGTATGCCAGCGAAGACGCCCTGAAGTCACATGGACAGACAGAGTATTTCAAAGCAGCAGGCCCAAAGCTCGGCGCCTGCCTCGCCGGAAAGCCAGAGGTCGAATATTTCGACATCGTCGAATAATTTCTGACAGCTGGTACGCGCGATGACCGAGCTCCGGAAACCTGGACTTGCGACTCGGCTGGCGTTTGGCATTGGCGGCGCCGCCGACGGAATCAAGAATAACGGCTTCGACTATTTCCTGCTGTTTTTCTATAGTCAGATCCTCGGCGTCCCGGCAGGTCTCGTTGGTCTCGCACTGATCCTGGCGCTGGCAGTCGATGCCGTGTCCGATCCGGTCGTCGGCTATTGGTCTGACAATCTGCGTACAAAAATGGGGCGCCGCCATCCGTTCATGTATGGCGCCCTGATCCCCGTCGCGCTTGCCTACTTCTTCACCTGGAATCCGCCAGATGGTCTGATGGGCAGTGGCCTGTTTCCGTGGCTGCTGACCATGACGATACTGGTCCGGCTGGCTTTCACCTTCTACGAGGTACCGAGCACGGCGCTCGCCGCAGAGCTGACGCAGGATTATGATGCGCGCACATCTTTGATGTCGTTTCGCTATTTCTTCGGCTGGTTCGGCGGGCTGTCCATTCAGATCCTGTTGCTCTGGTTTCTGCTTCAGAACGATTTCACCAATCTGCAGGGCTGGCACACTTACGGCCTTGTCGCGTCGATCTGTATATTGCTCGCGGTGCTGATTTGTGCGCTCGGCACGCACCGGCATATTCCGCATCTCAAAGCGCCGCCCGCCGCGCGTCAGCTGACGATCGGGAAGATCTTCGGCGAGATCATGGAAACGGTGGCTAATCCGTCTTTCCGGGCCCTGTTCGTCGCAACGCTTTGCGGTCTTATCGCAACGGGTATTTCCGCCACGCTTAATCAGTATATCAACTCGATCTATTGGGGGTTCAGCCCCAAGCAGATCGCCGGGCTGACGATCGGGGTTTACGCTTCGGCGGTCCTTGCCCTGATCCTCGCGCCAATCGTCGGCAAAACGTTCGGGAAAAAGCGCGGGGCGATCGTGGTTGGCATTGTGGCTTTCACACTTGCCCCGGCACCGGTCATCCTAAGGCTTCTTGGACTGTTGCCGCCAAACGGCACCGAAGCACTCTACATTATCGTGCTCTGCGTCACCGTGTTCGATGTCGCCCTGATCATTGCTTACCAGATGCTCGCCGGCTCCATGGTCGCTGACATTGTCGAGGATAGCGAAGTGCAGACGGGTCGCCGCTCGGAAGGCATCTTCTTTGCGGGCATCAGCTTCATCAGGAAGCTATCGCAGGGCGCAGGCGTTCTGACCGCCTCAATCATCCTGTCAATCGCGGGCATCTCCGCCGGAATGGCTCCGGACCAGATCACTGAAGGCGCCACACGTACACTCGGCATCGGCTATGCCGCCGGCTTGTTGACCTCCTGGGCGCTGATGCTTGTCTGTATCTCGTTCTATCGGATCAGCCGGACGAGCCATGAAGACAATCTCACCAAGCTTCGGGCGTTGGAAGCGTCTGAAGAAATGGGGCCCGGCAGCCAATAATGCGGCCATCAATGCTTGTAAGTGAAGACGCTGGATACTGGTTGGCGCCGTTGAATTCTGACTGACTTTTCATAATACGCCCGATTGCGTCCATCGGTGCGCCGCAATAGAGCCATGTTCATGACCCATACAAAAGCCATGACACGGCACGTTTCGAAATTGCTTTTCCTGACAGCGGTGGCCGTTCTTGCGCTCCTCGCTGTTGTGGTTAGTCCGCTCTTTTCCTTTGGGCAGGCGGGCGCTCAGTCCAACCAGCAAGTCGAGCAGGCGGCCACCCAGTCGGATAATTTCTTCATGCCGGACAAGCGCGTCCCGCAAAGTCAGGCTGAAATCCAGCTCTCCTACGCGCCTCTGGTCAAGACGGTCTCTCCGGCTGTGGTCAGCGTCTATAGCCGCAAAGTGGTGCGCCAGAACGCGTCGCCCTTCGCCAATGACCCTGTCTTCCGCCAGTTCTTTGGCGGCGCCCCACGTGAGCAGGTCCAGAACTCCCTTGGGTCCGGTGTCATCGTCGCGTCTGACGGCGTCATCGTCACGAATAATCACGTCGTGAACGGTGCGGACGAGTTTCGTGTCGTCCTGTCTGACCGGCGCGAGTACGAGGCTGAGCTGATCCTCGCTGATGAGCGGACCGATCTCGCCGTGCTTCGCATCGACACAGGCGGCGACCCGCTGCCGACCGTCGATTATGCTGACACCCGCGACACCGAGGTCGGGGATATCGTCCTCGCCATCGGTAACCCGTTTGGCGTCGGCCAGACCGTGACCACCGGCATCATCTCCGCAACGGCGCGAACCGATGTCGGCGTGTCGGATTATGCCTTCTTCCTGCAGACCGATGCGGCCGTGAACCCGGGCAATTCTGGCGGCGCGCTGATCAATACGACCGGCCAGCTCGTCGGCGTGAACACCGCGATTTTCTCCCGCTCTGGCGGCTCCAACGGCATTGGTTTCGCGATCCCGGCCGAGATGGTTCGCCGGGTCGTCGATGCCGCCGTGAACGAAGGTATGATTGTGCGTCCTTGGCTTGGCCTGAAGGCGCAGTCGGTGAGCTATGACATCGCCAAGGCGCAAGGGCTCGACCGGCCGATTGGTGTTATGGTGACAGAAGTCTTCGGCGATGGCCCATCTGATAAGGCAGGCCTATCGCGTGGTGACCTCATCACCATGATTGATGGCCGCGAAGTCTTTGATGAGCGCGGCCTCAAATTCTTGGCCGCAACGCGGTCGCCGGGCGAGGTGTCCGAACTGACCGTGCTGCGCGGCGGAAACCTTGAGCAGGTCCGCGTGACGCTCGCGCCGCCACCGGGCGCAACGAAAGCTGAAGTGGAACTGCTTGATGGTCGTCATCCGTTCTCGGGCGCAGAAGTGGCAGAGCTCTCGCCGCGTCTGGCCGAAGAGCTTGGCCGCGACCCGTTCGACAGCGGTATCCTCGTCACACGTATCAAACAGAGAGCTTATGCCTGGCGCGTGGTGCGTCCGGGTGACCTCATCGTTTCGGTGAATGGCAAGAAGATTGAGAGCCTGAAGCAGCTCGCCGATATCCTGGAGCAGGACACCTCTAGCTGGGATATTGAACTGGACCGGAATGGCCGCTCGATCAGCGGAACAGTCCGCCTCTAGCAATTCGCCGGGCTGGCTCGCCAATTCATAATCACAGTGCTAGCGTTTCGGGCACTGTGATTATGGAGGCTCCTGCATGTCCCTGAAACTTATCTTGTCGATCGGCGCGTCTGCATTGGCCGTCGCCTGTGCCCAGACGCCGTCAAACGATGCTGCGACGTCTGCTGAGGTCATCGACCAGCAGGCAGAGGCGATGCCAGTCGCCGCCTCCGTTGAAACCTATCCCGCGGCGCTCTTTCATGAAACGACGAGCTATAGGCTCGGCTCATCGAGCGGTTTCATTTTCTCGCATGATGATGACGCCATGCTGGCCTCAACTGACAAGACCGGTATCTACAATGCTATCACGCTGGACGCCTCCGGCGATGTATCTCCGCTGACAGAGTCAGATAGTGATGCCGTCTATGCGCAATCCTTCTTTCCGGGCGATGACCGCGTTCTCGTGACGTCCGATGGCGGTGGCAACGAAATCGACCACGTCTATGTGCGGGAGCTGGATGGCACCCTGGTCGATCTGACGCCCGGCGAGGAAACGCGGGCAAGCTTCATCGGCTGGCGGGGTGATGGCGAGGTTTTCTACATCGCCACCAATGAACGCGACGCTGAGACCGACGACCTCTACGCCTACAAAACGGCGGACTATTCGCGCGAGCTGGTTTTCGAAAATGAGGGCATGTCCATTGCCGATGTTTCGCCCGACGGGCGCTGGCTGGCCATGACCAGGGAGCGCACGAGCGCTGATTCTGACATCTATCTCGTGGACCTTTACGCCGACGCACCGACCCCTGTGCTGATCAGCGAACATGAGGGTGATATTGCCTACGGCGTCTACGACTTCACCGCTGATAGCGAAACGCTGATTTATGCGACCAATGAATTTGGTGAGTTCAATCAGGCCTGGACCTATAACCTCGCCTCCAAGGATCGCGCCCCTCTGGTCAAAGCTGATTGGGACGTTTCTTTCGTGTTTGACAGCCCGACCGGGCGGTATCTGGTGTCTGCGGTCAATAATGACGCCGTCACCGACGTTACGATTCACGACCATGAAACCGGCGAAGACGTTTCCCTGTCTGGCATACCCGATGGGGAGCTGGGCCAGATCCGGTTCAGCCGCGATGAGAGCCAGATTGCGTTCGGCGTGAACACCGACACGTCGCCCTTCAATCTCTATCTCGCCGATCTGGACACCGGAATGGCGACACGCCTTACCGATGCACTGCCGGACGGTATTGATGAGGATGACCTCGTCACGGCGACGGTAGTTCGTTACCCAAGCTTCGACGGTCTGGAGATTCCGGGCATCTTTTACATGCCGAAGCAGGCCTCAGCGGAGAACCCGGTGCCGGCGCTGGTCTGGGTGCATGGCGGGCCGGGCGGTCAGTCAACCAAGGGCTATTCGGCGACGATCCAGCATCTGGTGAACCATGGTTATGCTGTGCTGGCGGCGAACAATCGTGGCTCGTCGGGCTATGGCAAAACCTTCTTCCATATGGATGACCGCAATCATGGCGAGGCCGATCTGCAGGATATCGTCTGGGCGCGAACTTATTTGGAAGGCATAGAAGGCATCAATCCTGATGAGATCGGTATCATTGGCGGCTCCTATGGCGGCTTCATGACGGCTGCCGCGTTGGCATTTGAGCCGGAAGTCTTTGACGTCGGGATCAATATTTTCGGTGTCACAAACTGGGTGCGCACACTGGAGAGCATTCCGCCATGGTGGGGCAGCTTCCGCGATGCGCTCTACGATGAAATGGGCGACCCGGCGACGGACCTTGAACGTTTGAAACGGATTTCACCACTCTTCCACGCCGACCAGATCACCAAGCCGATGCTTGTCATCCAGGGGGCAAACGATCCGCGCGTTCTGCAAGTGGAAAGCGACGAGCTGGTCGCTGCCGCGCGCGAAAATGGCGCGACGGTGGAGTATGTCCTCTTCCCTGACGAGGGACATGGCTTCCAGAAACGTGCGAACCGCATCGCCGCCTCCGAAGCGTTTGTCAGTTTCCTCGACACCTATCTGAAGGGCGAGATGGCGACGGACGCGATACAGGAAGCATCTGCGTCAGAAGGCGCGGCGGAGTAGGGACAGCCGAAGCGCGTGGTGCGATCAACGCACCACGCATTTTACTACATGTGCAGTGAAAGGCGAGGTGTCCTCCTCGGATGAGGTTTGAGTGGTCTTGTAGACCATGAAGGATGGGTCTGGTGCATTGCCGCTCCTCATCGCTTCGAGCGGCGCAAAGACCTTTGCGCGGTTCTGGTCCATCCGGAAATTCAGGGCGTTGACTGCTTTCATCACGACGGTATTTTCCCCGTCCCGATAGGCGATACCATAGGCGACCGGCTGGTTGACGATCTGGATGGGGCTAAGATAGTGCGGATTGCCCTTGTACAGCTGCCCGTCCGCGCCCTCGAAGATGACATAGCTGCCATAGACCTCGATATTCCGGCCTTCGAACTGCATTGTGCCCGGTACACCGTACTTCGTGTCGCCTGTGCAGGGAAACATGCCTGCGTTGCCGTTCTCGTCGCTGCTGCCCCAGTGTCCAATCAGGTCGGCCTTGCTCATCGGGAAGTCGACCGTCGCGGCTGCCGGGGGCGGCGCGGGTTGCGGCGGCTGGCCATCCGGGCAGCGCGTCAGCGTCTGCAGCGTCTTCCCGTCAACGCTCACCCCGCCGACTTTCACCGAATCCATTGGTGCTCCAAGCACGCGGATAAGCTGCACTGACGTCCCGTCCCAGTCGGCGCGGACCAGATACTCGTCCGCCGTATCCGGATTGACGAGGAAGCTTGGCGCCGACAGCTCACCGGTCTTAACCGCGACCCTCGCTCCATCGATCACCGCCGCGCCCATTGCATAGCCGTTCGCTTCGGGAGCGCCAAAGCTCAGCGCGGGCGCGTCACACTGGCCGCCTGCTGCAATCCAGCTCCCCGGTTTGATCCCCTCGGCCACAGCCGGCCCCGCACCAACGGTCAAAAGTATTGCCGCCGCGAAAATAGATTTCATTGCATTTCCCCCCCTTACTCATCGCCAGATATGCCTTGTCCTCACCGCCTTGTCACATGAATTGCGCTCTCATCGTTCGGAAAGGGGCACGCCAGTCCGGCCTCGATGAGACCGTTTCAGGAAACCTGATTCCGTCGGGGGGCGGCGCATGAAGGAGTTGAGGCTAATTGGAAACGAGTCTTTCTGGCGAAACGTTCGACGCGAACCAGGAAACCTCAGACCTTGGTCTCGCCTTCCTCGCGTCCGTTCCAGTAATGGATGCGGGTGGCGTCGACCTTGATCATGACGAGGCCGTCCGTATCAACGCCGTCCTCGAACCATTTGTCGAGGTCAGGGTTCCAGTGGCTTTCAAACTCGCTCTTGTCGCGGACCAGTTCTGCGTCGCCTTCAAGCGCGATCTGCAAGCCGTCATCGCCCAGATAGGTGAGGCCAACATTCTTGTTCTTGCTGATGTCTGAGATTGTGCGCGTGTCGTCCATGGCGAAGAAATAGGATGTGCCGTCAAAGTCGACGTCGCGATTATTGCTCATCGGGCGCGCGGCGATTTCCTCGCCGCTTGTGTGAGTGGACATCATGGTGATGTCGATCTTGCGCATCTCCTGCGCGATGTCCTCGAGGCTGAGCTGGCTCATGGGGTGTCTTTCCTTTCTGTGCAGACTGGAAAGGAATGCCGCCGGATGGACACCTGTTCCCGCCGACACAAAAAAGGCCGGCGTCCCATCTGGTGGAAGCCGGCCTTTCGGTTTTCAAAGTCCCGGGAGGGCCTAGAGGCCGCTTGCCTGCAATTGCAGCTCCGAATTGGCAGCCGTCAGAACGGACTGGTCTGCATCGAGTTCATCAGGACGGGCTGCGCCGGGATAGGCATCGGCCAGGAGGGCGAGAACCGCGTCGGCTTGCGCGGTGAACTCCGGCGCCGCAGCTTCGATAGCGGCGCGGTCGTCGCTCAGCATGGCTGAAGCGGTGCTGTAAAAGCCATAGCCATCGAGATAGGGCTCATAGGCATCGGTACGCGAGGCGGAGTCATACTGAGCGGTCGCGCGGTTGATCTGGTCGGCAATGACTTTCGCTTCCACGATAGCAGTGCTGTCGGCGCCTTCTGGAGCCTTCTCAGCGGCGGCGCGGAGTGTCGCGATAATATCCTCTGCGCGGGCGCGGAGATCTTCAGCCGACTCCTCTGCGAACACAGCTGCCGAGGCGTCGGTCAGTTTCTGAGCGAACGGATCGACACCCTGCTGAACGAGGACCGGTTCAAGGTCGATCAGGATTTCGCTGACCGGATGAGCGAACATCTCACCGGCTGCCCGGCGCTCACCTGCGTCCAGGGCATCGATGCCAGCGCGGATATGGGCCTCGGTTACGGCAAGGGCGCTGCGATAGACAGCCGGGTCTTCTGCGGCGGCAGCGATATTGACGCCGCCTTCGCCGCCTTCACCCTCGCCGCCTTCGCCTTCACCACCTTCTCCTTCGCCTTCGCCGCCCGACATGACATAGGAAGTATCCGTGGTCGCCGGTGCGTCGGCCTGGTCGCTGGAGCCAGCTTCCGGGGTTTCAGTCGCGGCCGTCTCGCTTGGGGCGGGGGTTGGCTCGGAGGTTTCGTTGCTGCAGGCTACCAGGCCGCCAAGAAGAGTGGTGGACAGGCCGAGCGCAGCGAGGGATTTGTATTTCGATGCCATTTGAATGCACTTTCATGGTTGCGCGTTCTTCAAGAATGGCTAGCTATAACTGCAAATAATTCTCAAACGCAAGATGCTGATCACAATTCCCGACATACTGGATGCAGATGGTCTCGCCGATGTGCGCGACCTACTGGCGAAGACTGGCTGGGCCGATGGGCGCAAGACGGCCGGTGTTGAGGCGGCCAAGGTCAAACGCAATGAGCAGGCTGATCTTCAGTCACGAACCGGCACGGTGCTACGCAACCGCCTGAAAGAGGCGATTACGAAGAACGCTGTCTTTCAGGCTGCGGCCCAGCCGGCCCGAATGTCTCGGCTGCTCGTCAGCCGCAGCGGCGAGGGGCAGGGCTATGGCACGCATGTCGACAATGCGCTGATGGGCACCGGCGCAAACCGCATCCGCACCGATCTCTCCTTCACGCTCTTCCTGAGCGACCCGAAGGATTATGAGGGCGGTGAGCTGACCATTGACTGGGCCGGCATGGTCCATTCGATGAAGCTCGAGGCCGGGTCCCTGCTTGTCTATCCGTCAACCAGCCTTCACCGGGTGGAGCAGGTCACCTCCGGCCAACGCATTGTCTGTGTGGGCTGGGTACAGAGCCAGGTCCGCACCAGCGAGCAGCGCGACATCCTCTTCGACCTCGCCAATCTCAAAGCGTCCATGCGCGGCTCCCTTCCGGAGGAAGCGCCCGAGCATCTCGCGCTTTCAAAGATCGTCGCGAATCTGCGCCGTCTCTGGGCGGAAAGCTGAGGGCTCAGGCGGCGGCGCGCGATCCGATGGTCGTGCGGTGGAGCAGGCGGTCATGGCCCTGATAGCCGCCGGTCGCCATGTGCAGGCAGGAGCGGTTGTCCCACATGAGCAGCATGTTTGGCTGCCATTTGTGGCGGTACTGGAACTCCGGCCGCGTCTGCCAGCGATAGAGTTCGGTGAGCAGAGCGAAGCCCTCTTCCTCGCCCATGCCCTCAATGCCGATAATATAGCCCGCGCAGCCGAACAGGCTTTCCTCTCCGGTTTCGGGATGCTTGCGGATGATCGGGTGGAGCTGCGTTGCGAGGGCGTCGTCAGAGGATCTGATGTCCATGCTGCGGCCCTCGTCTTTGGCGCCATATAGCCCTGCCTTGCCGTAGCCATTGCGAGCTGAATGGATTGCCATCCTGCCTTCGAGTTTGTTGCGTAGCTCACCGGGCATCTCTTCCAGTGCCTTGTGCTGGTTGGTGAACAGCGTGTCGCCGCCGACCGGCGGAATGGTGATGCCATAGAGGCAGGTGCCCGCGGGCGGGGTGTTCTGGAAGCTCCAGTCCGAATGCCAAGTCTCGGCGAAGACAGGGCCGGTCTCATCGGCGGTGCGCTTCACGGCGATGATATGCTCGCGCCCCGGTATGGGCGCGATGAATGGATCGTCCCCGAACGGCCCGAAATATTGCGTGAAGCGTTCGAGATCATCGTCGCTGAGCTGCTGATCCGGAAAGGCGAGGACATGATGTTCGAGCCAGGCCGAGCGGATGTCGGCGATGGTCTCAGGGTCGAGCGGCTTTGACAGGTCAGGGCCAGTAATCGTTGCGCCGCAGGCCTGACCGCTTGGTTTTATGGTCAGTGTCATGATGCGTTTCCTCCAGTTGCGAGCTTATCACGGCGCGCGGCGTGGGCTAGGGATTTGCCATGAGTGATCTCTTCTCTGCATCTGGTATGGCCGATGAGGCGCCTCGGCCCCTGGCGGACCGGCTACGTCCGGCGAAGCTGTCCGAAGTGGTCGGGCAAGATCATCTGATCGGGCCGGACGGCGCGCTGGGGCGGATGCTCGCTACGAAGCGCCTCTCTTCAATCATCTTCTGGGGCCCGCCCGGCGTCGGCAAGACGACCATTGCGCGGCTGCTCGCCAAGGAAACCGATCTCGAATTCGAGGCGATCAGCGCGGTCTTCTCCGGCGTGAAGGATTTGCGCGCGGCCTTTGACCGGGCCGAGAACCGGCGCAACACCGGCAAGGGCACGCTGCTCTTTGTTGATGAGATCCATCGCTTCAACCGTGCCCAGCAGGATGGGTTTCTTCCCTTCGTCGAGGCGGGTGTGGTCACGCTGGTTGGCGCAACAACGGAGAACCCAAGCTTCGAGATCAATGGCGCTCTGCTATCGCGTTGCGCCGTGCTGACGCTGAAACGTCTGACGCCAGAGGCGCTGGAAGAATTGTTGCAGCGCGCCGAAAAGCTGGAAGACCGCAAACTGCCGCTTGAGCCGCGTGCGCGCGAAGCGCTCGTCGATATGGCCGATGGCGATGGCCGCTACATGTTGAACCTGGCCGAGCAGGCTTTCACGCTGGCTGATGATGGCAAGGCGCTGACGGCTGAGCAGCTCTCCACCGCCCTCCAGAAACGCGCGCCAGCTTATGACAAGGACCGGGAGGAGCACTACAACCTCATCTCTGCGCTGCATAAGTCCGTGCGCGGATCAGACCCCGATGCAGCGCTTTACTGGCTTGCCCGGATGATCACAGGCGGCGAAGACCCGCTTTATCTCGCCCGCCGACTGGTGCGCATGGCGAGTGAGGATATCGGGCTTGCTGACCCGACAAGCCTGATGATCACAGCCGAAGCGGCGCGGACCTATGAGCGCCTTGGCAGTCCGGAAGGCGAACTCGCGCTCGCGCATGCTGTCGTGCATCTGGCGACGGCGCCGAAGTCCAACGCCGTCTATGTCGGCTGGAAAGCTGCCCAGCGCGCCGCAAAGGAGACCGGCTCACTGATGCCGCCCAAGCATATCCTGAACGCGCCGACTGCCTTCATGAAGGGCGAAGGTTACGGCAAGGGCTATGCCTATGACCACGACGCGGAAGAGGGCTTTTCCGGTCAGAACTATTTCCCGGACGGCATGGATCGGCCGGTTTTCTATCAGCCCAAGGGGGCAGGGCGTGAAGGTCCGATCGCCGAACGGCTGAAACGTTGGGCAGACTTGCGTAAAACGCGCTCTTCCTGAGACTGTTACATTGCGGCAATGGCAAGACTCTGGTGGTATCGCCCCAACTGAAAATCGAAGCGGAGCTCGTCCCATGTCCAAGACGCCCCTGAAATACGTCCTGCTAGCAGCAGGTAGCCTGATAGTTTTGTCCGCCTGCAACCCTGACGCAGAGCCGAGCGGCAGCGAGATCATTCCGTCGGCGCCAGCCGGTAGTCCGGAAGCTCAGCCGCATTCTGCCAACACGGCGGATAAACCCATTGTCCCGGTATCCGGTGTCGCCTCGGATATCCTCGCCCTTCATCAGCGCATGCTGGTCCTGGATACCCACCTCGACACGCCAGCCTTCTTCCACACGCCGGCCTACACCTTCTCTGAACGCCAGTCCTATGAGCAAAACGGAACACAGGTGGACCTGCCTCGCATGAAAGAAGGCGGTCTGGATGGCGGCTTCTGGGTCATCTACACCCCGCAAGGGCCGCTGGATGAAGCGTCTTACGCCTCCGCGCGCAACTCGGCGCTGCTGCGTCAGATGTCCATTCGCGAGTTTGCAGGCAAATATGCCGATGAGGTCGAGCTGGCGTTCACCGCCGACGATGCGCAGCGCATTGCGGATGAAGGCAAACGGGTCGTCTATCAGAGCATCGAGAACTCCTATCCGCTCGGCACGGATATCTCCTTGCTTGAAACGTTCTACATTGGCGGTGTTCGCATGGTCGGACCGGTTCATGGCCGCGATAACCAGTTCGCCGATAGCGCGACGGATGTGTCCTCCGAAGCCTTTGGCGGGCTTTCTCCGCTCGGCGAAGAGCTCGTCCGCAAGGCCAATGAACTCGGCATCATCCTCGATGGCTCACATGCCGCCGACGAGACCGTGTATGACATGATCGAAGTGTCCAGCACCCCGCTGATCCTTTCCCACACGGGCGTCGACGGGATGTATGAGCATTTCCGCAACGTGCCGGACGAATTGCTGATCGCTGTCGCAGAAGATGGCGGCGTGATCCAGATGAACGCGCTTGGATCCTATCTTGAGCTACTGGAGCCTTCGGCAGAGCGCTCCGAGGCGCTTGCGGGGCTGACCGCCAAATATGGCGAGTTTTCCAGCATGGACGCCGACACGATGGCCAAATACCTCGAAGCGCGCCGCGACGTGGACGCAAAATTCCCGCCGCCTCGCTCCAGCTTTGAAAAATTCATGGAGCAAACGCTCTACGCCCTCGATCTTGTTGGCCCCGATCATGTCGGTATGGGCGCCGACTGGGATGGCGGCGGCGGTGTCGAAGGTATGATGGACATCACCTTCCTGCCGAAAGTGACCGCTGCGCTTCTCGAAGCTGGCTATAGCGAGGAAGATGTCCAGAAGTTCTGGAGCGGCAACATGCTCCGGCTGCTGCGGGAGGCCGAAGCTGCCCGCACAAGCCAGCTGACGTCGCCGCCGCTCTTGAAATAGCGCGCTGGCAGGGCGGCGGACATGTCTGATTGGCTGACAATCGCGCCGCCCATCCTTGCGCTCGCCATCGCTGTATGGACACGCAATGTCTATTGGGCACTCGGCGTTGCCATCTGGCTATCAGAGACGCTCATGGCCGGTTTCAACCCGGCGATGGGCTTGCTGAATGGCATCGAGCGGGGCGTGTCCGTGCTCGGCGGAGGCGGGAATACGCGTATCCTCCTGTTTTGCCTGATCATCGGTGCGCTGATCGAATATATGCGCCGGTCAGGCGGTATTTCAGGCATGGTGGACTGGCTGGTGCGCACCGGCGCAGCGGGTACGCGGCGCCGGGCAGGGGCGGTGACGACGCTCGTTGGCATGCTGATCTTCGTCGAGACCAATATCAGCCTGCTCGCCACTGGGATCATGGGCCGCCCACTGTTTGATCGCCTGAAAATGAGCCGGGAGCGACTGGCCTACATCATCGATTCCACCTCTGCGCCGATCAGCGTCCTGATCCTGCTAAACGGCTGGGGCGCTTATGTTCTGGCGCTCATTTCCGAGTATTCCTTCTCAAACCCGCTTTCGGTCCTCATTGCGACTGTTCCGCTCAATTTCTACGCTTGGCTGACCCTTGCCGTGGTCTGGGTCACCGTGTTTTCCGATCGCACTTTCGGCCCGCTGCGGAGTGTGGAAGCTGAGGTTCGCGTCAGCCCTGTCCCGACTGATGAGCAGAGCGATGCGCCTGGTCACCCGATGAATATGGGCCTGCCATTGGCGGTTCTCGTCTTCGGCGCGCTCGGTTTCATGGTATGGACAGGCGGCGGCAACATCCTCGAAGGGTCCGGGTCCCAGTCCATTCTCTGGGCGGTTTGCCTTGCAACGGCGACGGCGTTCATCATGCTCGCCCGTACGCGCCGAGCGTCAGAGAAAAACCTTATCGAGACCGGCTTTAAGGGCATGGGGGACTTGTTGCCCGCCGTTGCCGTTATCTTCCTTGCGCTCATTCTCGGCGCCAGCCTGAAGGAGCTTGGTACAGGCGAATTCCTCGGAGGGTTGGCCGCTGGCTTCCCGCTGGCTTGGGCCTTACCGGCGATTATTTTCGTGGTTGCCGGGATAGCATCTTTCACGACGGGAACCAGCTGGGGCACCTATGGCATTCTGGTGCCCGTGGCACTCCCCTTGGCTTTGGGGAGCGGCGTTCCGCCATCGCTTGCGCTTGCAGCCGTGCTCGGCGGCGGCGTCTTTGGGGACCACTGTTCACCCATTTCTGACACGTCTATTATCGCCAGTCTTGCGGCTGGATGTGACCATATCGATCATGTGCGCACCCAGCTACCCTACGCTTTGCTGGCCGGCGCAGGTGCCGTCTGCCTCTATCTGTTCGCTGGGCTCGTCGCTGTTTCTGGCTGACGGGCGTGGTATTCATTCCTCTTTCGCCACCAGGCCGCGCGGGAAACACCCGGATCGCCCTGATTGACCGGGAAGATATGGAGGCGAATGCAGAGCGGACCTACCGCCCGGGGCGATAGGTCCGGTGCTTAAGGATTAGTCGAACAATTCGCCGAGGAAGTCTTTCAGCGCCGCAAGGCTGCGACGTTCGGCCTTCGGATTGTAGACTGTGCCGAAATCGGGGTCGTTTGCGCCCGGATTGGTGAAGGCGTGCATCGTGCCGCCATAGGCATGCAGCTGCCAGTCGGCGTCGGCCTCAGTCATTTCCTTGGTGAAGGCCATCACGTCTTCAGGCTTTGCCATCGGGTCATCCCAGCCGTGAAGAACGAGAATGCTGGACTTGGTCTTGTGACCATCGGTGTTGCCGGGGGCGCCGAGTAGGCCGTGGAAGGAGGCAACGCCGTCAACGTCCATGCCAGCGCGCGCCATATCGAGCACGCAAAGGCCGCCAAAGCAGAAGCCAATTGCGGCCGCAGTATCGCAGCCTGATTCCTTTTTCGCCGTTTCCAGACCGAGTTTCAGACGGTTCTGAAGCTCTGACCGGTTGGACGCGAGCGGCTCCATCAGGGCCTGGCATTCCTCCGTGGTGCTGCCGCGTCTGCCTTTTCCATAAACGTCCATCGCAAAACCGGCATAGCCCCACTCGGCCAGCATTTTTGCTTTGCCGTGGTCGAATTCGTCCTGCCCGCCCCATGCGTGGGCGATGGCAACAACGGCTTTGGGTTTGCCATCTGGCAGGGCCAGATACCCTTCATAGGTCTGTCCGGCGTGTTCGTAGTCGAGGGATTTGGTCGAGATCGACATGTGTGGAGGCTCCTTTTTAAGCGTACCCTGAAACACTTAGGGGCAAACAATCTGCCTGCCAGCCCTTGCCGGAACTAAAAGTCTGGCTTCATGTTCTGAAACAATGAGAAAACGACAAATCATAATCGACTGTGATCCGGGTCTGGATGATGCAGTCGCCTTGCTTATTGCCTTTGCGGCCAGCGATCGGCTGGACCTGATTGGCATCACAACTGTGGCCGGAAATGTGCCCGGCAAACTGACCTATCTCAATGCCCGGATCATCCGCGAGCTTGCAGGCGGCGGCCGCGATGTGCCGGTCTGTGCAGGCGCGCCGGTGCCCTTGATGCGTGATCCCGTGACCGCCGAGGACTTTCATGGCTCAACCGGTCTTGGCGGGATTGATTTTCCCAAGCCTGAAATCCGTGGGTCACGCACCCATGCCGTCAATTTCCTGATCCGCACGTTGCGCGCCACGAAGGGGTTTCCGGCAACACTGATTGTGACGGGGCCAATGACGAATGTTGCGCTGGCGCTGACCATGGCGCCGGATATTGCCCGAGGCGTCAAGGAAATCGTGGTTATGGGCGGCGCTGACCGCGAGGGCGGTAATATTACCCCGCATGCCGAGTTCAACGTTTTCGCCGATCCGCATGCCGCGCAGATCGTCTTCCAGTCTGGCATCGACATGCGCGTGCTCAATCTCGATGTGACCCACCAGATTCGCATGAGCGATGACCAGGTGGAGCGGGTGCGGGCGCTTGGTTCGAAACAGGCCTTGGCGGCAGCGGACCTTCTGGCGGCCTCAAACAAGCTGGAAGAGAAGGCGAAAGCGCGCCATGCGCCGCTGCATGACCCGTCAACCTTGCTTTCGCTATTGCGGCCAGATCTTTTCGAAGGACGCAAGGCGACCGTGACGGTCGTGACCGAACCGGGTGAGCGCTTCGGCAAGACTGTGCCGACCTTCACAGAAGACGGCCACGTGCTCTGGTATGACAAGGCGGATGCCGACTCCGTGTTTTCTGAAATGCTGGGACAGCTCGGACGGTACGGCGAATGACGGCCCCGCAGATTACGGTCGTCGGCTCGGTCAATCTGGATCTGGTCGCGCGGGCAGAAACGTTGCCAGTGGCTGGCGAAACGGTGACGGGTGCGACCTTCGCCCAGCACCCCGGTGGCAAGGGTGCCAATCAGGCGCTTGCGGCAAGACGGCTTGGCGCGGATGGGTCGATGATCGCGCGCGTTGGCCGGGATGCGAACGCGGAGGCGGCACTGGCTCTGTTGAAGAGGGATGGGGTCGATCTCTTCGGTATTGTTGAAGACGAAGACGACGCCACCGGTGTTGCGCTGATCGCCGTCGACGCGCAGGGGGAAAACCAGATCGTTGTCGCGAGCGGCGCGAATGCTAACCTCTCTGCCAGCGATGTCAGGAAAACGTCGGCGTGCGACGCGGTTCTCTGCCAGCTTGAAGTGCCTGTCGCAGCCGTCATGGCGGCGAGTGACATTGAGACTTCTCTTTTTGCCATAAACCTCGCGCCCGCGATGCCCGCGCCAATCGGGCTGCTGGAACGCGCCGACCTTCTGATCGTCAACGAGGTCGAAGCCGCGTTTTATGGCGACAATCTTCACCGGGGCGATGGCCTTGTTGCGTTGACACTCGGCGGTGCGGGTGCGGTGCTCTACAGGTCTGGGAAGGAACTCGTGCACATGCCTGTTTTCTCTGTGCCTGTTGTCGATACGACAGGCGCAGGCGACACGTTCTGCGGCGCGCTGGTGCTTGCGCTGGCCGAAGGGCAGGATCCTGGCGAAGCGCTGAGGTTTGCCTCGGCCGCCGGGGCGCTTGCTGTGACGAAGGAAGGTGCGCAGCCGAGCCTCCCAACGCGCGAAGAGGTCGAGGCTTTTCTCAAGACGCAAGGTTGACGGCATGGACGATATTCCCTTCAGCCGAAATCGGACGTCTGCTAAACGGGAAGAAGCTATCCGGGCGGCTGTTCGCGGTGTCGACGCGCTGCCCGGCACGGCAGCATCGACCCGTATTGCGACCCCCGCCGATGTACCGAAACTTTTGGCGTTTCTGGCGGACCCGGAAGTCAATCGCTGGATCTATTCGCTTCCGAGGCCCCTGACGATGGCATCGGTGGAGGCGCTGATCGACAAGAACCTTGCGGCACACGCGTGTGGGGAAGGTCTGCTCTCCCTGAACTTTGATGAGGCGGGAGACATTTCGGGCTATTCCGAACTCAGGGTCTGGCCGGAATGGGCGGCGGGCGAAGTGGCCGGTGCGATGCGGCCAGACGTGCAGAACAAGGGGCAGGGCGGCGCCGGTATGGCGCGGACGTTCACCTGGATGTTTGAAACGCTCGATCTGGACCTCCTTTGCAATACGACCGCGCTTGATAATATCCGTATCCAGAAGCTGTTTCAGAAAACGGGTTTTGCATACAAAGGCGATATCGAGAGCGTGCGACCAGATGGTTCTACGCGGGCGTCTCAAGTGTGGGAAATTTCTCGTGAGGCATGGATGGCGGGGCAGGCGAGGTAGCATGCCCGGGCTCGTCCTTCGACTTCGCTCAGGATGAGCCCCGTCCCACCGTCTCAATAAGCCCTCATCCTGAGCGAAGTCGAAGGACGAGGGCGCGGGTGCTTAGTCCTCAACCAGCCTGCCATCGCTGTCCCTGATTTCCGGGCCATTCACACGGGCGCGGCCATCGCCGAAGGGGGCATCCCTGTCTCGTAGAGCCTCACGCAGGCCAACATCGCCGACATGTTTGATGAAGGAACGCGCGCTGGCGGCCTGGTGGCCGCGTACATCATTCTCCGCGGCGAGACGCTGCATTGTGCGTGCGCCCATCAGCTCCATGCCGAGATTTACCGCGCGCTTGTTTGCGGCAAGGATGTCGGCGTCGATCAGCGCCATGCGGTCGGCGAGGCCTTCGACTTCGGCTTCCAGCCTGTCAGCCGGGACGGATTTCATCGCAAAGCCGAGCTGGGCGGCTTCGGTGCCGGTGATAGAGTCGCCGGTCAGCATCAGGCGCTTGGTCCATTGCGGGCCGACATTGTAGAGCCACATCTGGTTGGGCAGGGCGCCAAGGTTGCGGCCAGCCGGGAAAGCGACGGTCGCATCATCGGCGATGATCACCATGTCGCAGAGGAGGGCAATGTCGGTTCCGCCTGCGACGCAGGGGCCGTGAACCTGCGCGATGACGGGTTTGTGCATGTCGAAGATGGCCATGCGGTAGCGCTGGGCGCGCTCCAGTTGCCAAATATCATCATCGACAGACCGGCCGCCGCGTGTCGCTTTCGTCTCTGCGTCTAATCGGGACACTGGTACGCTGGCCGAGCCGGAAAGATCATACCCCGCAGAAAAGCCCCGACCTGCGCCCTTGATAATAACGCAATGGACGGCGCGGTCATTGTCCGCCTGCCAGAGGGCCTCTGACATTTCAGCCTGCATTTTCAACGTCAGCGCGTTCAGCTTGTCAGGCCGGTTCAGCGTGATGCGGGCGCGGCCGCTCTCAACTTCATAAACGATCTCTTCAAACATGATGGCGCCTCAGCTTTCCGGTTCGATCTTGTAGACCTTGCGGGCGACGCGGCTGAACATGGCTTGTTGTTCAAGCTCGGAATAGTCGGCGGCGATCTTCTTGGCGGCGTTCCAGTAGACCCGGTAGCTGACCGAGAGACGATCGACCGGGAAATTGCTTTCGAACATGCAGCGATCAGCGCCGAAGCATTTGATCGTGTGGTGGTAGTAGGGGCCATGGGCCTCGACGATCTCGTCGGAGGTCGCCGGCGTGTCGCGGGTGTTCCAGCCAAAGCCATTGTCCGGCATGGCAAGCCCGCCGATCTTGGCGAAAACGTTCGGGTTTTCCGCGACGGCGGCGATGTCGTCTTTCCATTTCTCGAAATTCGCTTTGTGCGTGCCGGTATAGGGGCCAACGCCGAGCGGCGTTCCGAAATGGTCGAGGATCATTGTGGTGCCAGGAACGGCAGCGGCGATGTCTGCGAAGTCGCGAATCTGCGTGTGATAATTCCAGGTGTCATAGGTCATGCCGCGCTCACCCAGCCGAGCGACACCGCGGCGGAAGGCTTCATCCTTGTAGAGGCCTTCGGGCGCGCGCGGTTTGATGGTGAACTGGTCGCTGGCGGCGTCGAAGGGGCCCGCATGGCGGATGCCGCGAAAGAGGCCATTGGCCGCCTCAATATGCGCGTCGAGAATGTCATCCAGATTGGGCAGGCGAAGGTCTGCGTGGCCGATAAAGGCGGCAATCGTTGCCTTGTTTGGGTCTTGGGCCGAGAGGGCCGCCGCCTTTGCGATATATTCGGTTTCGCCGATGGGCTTGAATTCATCCGGCCCGGTTTCGCGATAGGATGATCCGCATTCCATGAAGATGGTCTGGGTGACGTTGTGGCCGTCTTCGGTGTCGGACCAGAGCTCTTCCAGATCATAG
Source organism: Henriciella litoralis (assembly GCF_002088935.1). NCBI lineage: Bacteria > Pseudomonadati > Pseudomonadota > Alphaproteobacteria > Hyphomonadales > Hyphomonadaceae > Henriciella > Henriciella litoralis. The sequence continues at coordinate 1,137,151 of NZ_NCSS01000006.1, read as the reverse complement.
ACGAGGCCGGCGGCATTGCCCTTCGGCCAGAGGTGATGGTGCGGATCGACGATTTCGCGGTCCGGATCGATCACGTCTTCGCGGTGCTGGCTTAGCCATTCATTATTGTCGAACATTGCGCGGGCTCCCTAGTTGTTTGCAGGCGTCCTCTTGGCGGGACGGTTTGCGTATTCAGAACCAATAGCGCCGGGATGCAAGAGCTGCCGCGACGACGGGTGACAACGATTGGTATGTTTAGTTCGCACCAAATACGATCCTGACCTCCAGTCCCGGTGAATGAGTTACGAGTTGGAGTTCAGCTCCGTGGTGTCTGGCAATGCTCGCTGCCAAAGTCAGACCAAGGCCGCTCCCAGCGGCCGTTCGGCTGGGGTCCAGTCGCCGGAATGGTTTGATGACTGTGTCGTGCTGACCGGACGGAATGCCTCGTCCATTGTCACGGACGCTGACAAAGTCATGCCCATTCTCATGGCCGCATGAAAGGGTGATGCAAATGCCTTCAGCATTATGGCGGAGGGCATTTTCAATCAGGTTCGAAAGCAACTGGTTAAAAAGAGCCCGATCGACCGTTGCCGCCTGCGGGCCGTCTGTTTCGACAGTTATGTGACTGCCATGTTCTGACGCCACCGGCTCGAATGCTTCCGCCATGCGATGAAGAAGGGCAGGCAGGTCAACCTTTTCGCGATTTTTGCCGATCGCGCCCGCGTCTAGTTCTGCGATGGTCAGCATTGCCGCAAACGTCTCGAGGGTTTCATCCAGCAGGGCGGTTGCATCCTGCACTTTCTCGCGGAGGTGCTCATCGGTCTGGTCCGCTTCGATGATTTCGAGGCGCTGGCGCAGGCGACCGAGCGGGGTCCGCAGGTCATGTGCAATGTTGGTTGCCGTGTGCCGGACTTCGTGAACCAGCATCTCGATCCGGTCGAGCATCGAGTTAATCGTGAAGATCAGGCCATCGAAATTGTCGCCTGATCCGCTGAGCTCCATTCGTGCGGAAAGTGACCCCTTGCCGATACTGTCTGCGGTTTGCCGGAGCCGCTCGACACGGGAGAGAAATCTGCGACTCATGATGGCGCCGCAGATGACCGCCAGAAGAATCATCGGGATGATGACGATCAGGAGCGCATGCCGAAGCGCCTCGGCGGTCTCCTTGATTGACCGGGTGTCAGCCGCGACGCCGAGCAAGTAGCCTTCGTCCAGCGAAGTCGTCAGCTGAATGAGCGTCTGTTCCTGGTGTTCGACCCGGCTCCAGCCGCCCTCAAGCGGTAGGGGCACCCTGTCGAACAGGGCGACGCCGCCCGGGCTCTGCAAGGTGTACCGCAAACGGGTACCGGGATTGCGTTCCAGACGTTCGCTGATGTCGTGGCGCAATTCATCGAGGCCATCATCAGCATAGTCGCCCATCAATTGCCGCGTCTCTGCTGCGACCTGGCTTCGCAGCTGGTCTTCCATCCCGTCGCGGACATCCAGATAGATAAACACGGCGACCGACGACATGCAGAAAATGAAAAGGGCGCTCGCCAGTAGCGTCAGGCGAAACCCGGAAGATCGGGTGAAGCTATACATCTTCGATGAGATACCCTGCGCCGCGCACCGTCTGGATGAGCTCTCGGTCAAAGCCGCGGTCAACCTTGGACCGAAGCCGGCTGATATGGGTCTCGACGATGTTGGTGCGGGGGTCGAAATTGAAGTCCCAGACGTTTTCCAGCAGCATCGTGCGGGTCACGACGCTGCCCTTGTTGCGCAGCATGAATTCTAGCAGGCGAAATTCGGTTGGTTGAAGCTTGATGTCCTGACCGGCACGCTCAACGGATCGGTTGAGACGGTTCAGGGTAAGGTCGCCGGTGGCGAGGCTGGTGGCCTCAGCGGTTTGCCCCTGTCGGTCGCGTAGCAGCACTTTTACCCGCGCTTCAAGCTCCGCAAACGCAAATGGTTTGACCAGATAGTCTTCGGCGATTTCGAGCCCCTCGACGCGATCATCAATACCGCCAACGGCCGTCAGAAAGATCGCCGGGCTGGTATTGCCGCCTGCGCGAAGCATGGACAGGAGTTTCAGCCCGTCCAGCCGGGGCAGCATGCGGTCAACGATCAGAACGTCGTAAGCGGCGTCAGTTGCCATCATCAGCCCGTCATGACCGTCAACGGAATGGTCAACGACTTGTCCGGACTCCTGAAAACCGCGCATGATGTAGTCGGCGGTTTCCTGGTCGTCCTCGATTAGCAGGATGCGCATGCGGACAAGTCCTCGCTAGAAAGCCCTGCCACCCAGATGGGTGACAGGGCGAAAGTAATCCATGGGTCGAATTGGGCTAGTCGTCGCGATCTTCGCGAGCCGAGATGACCTCTCCGGTATTCCCGTCGACGCGCACCTCATAGATGAGGTTGTCTGCGACAATGCCGACTTCAAACTCAGGCGAAAATGAATCGTCTTCGATCTGAGCCTCGTAGGCGGTTCCGCCAGTGTGGGTCTCCGCGGCCGCGATGGCGTCCGTGAGGCTTATCGTGGCCTCGGACAGGGCGCGGGCGTCTTCAATGTCCGCCATGGCGAGGCCAGCGGTCGCGGTGCCACCGATGAACAGGGCTGTGAGGGCGGATTTTGCTGCAAGTTTCATTTTATAGTCTCCTTCTTTGGGTTCCAGCTCTTGTCTGGTGTGGCCTTTATGGAGCCTGCCCGCTGGAGAGGAGATTGCGGAAAGTATACAGTTTCCCAATGTTCGAGACCGGGACCCCAAGCGCCAAAATCGCCACGCGGGACCCCGCTGGCGTTCCGCATGAACTCCCCCGCCTAAGATGACAGGGCCAGGCGCGTCTTGAATGGACGCTGATGGGAGTGCCAGCCTTTCGGCCAGCTAGATAAGCGCCTGTTCCAGACGCGCCCGCGAAACCTTGCCCCTACGCATCATACGCAAGGCCGCCGAGAGACCGTCCGTGGGAGAGCTGTCGCCCACGGGTGCTTACTACAGGCGCCGGACCACATTGGCAGGCTTCGTTAAACCCTGCCCGCAGCGACCGGTCGTTTCCGCGCCTCACCTCCACCCGGCCGGTCCGGACCGCCCTGTCAGAAGATGAGGTGAGAGCGGTTATAGACGGGGCGCAAAGGTGTGGGATGGATTTTATCGAGACGATCCGCAGATACCTGCGAAGGCAGGTATCCATGGTGTTAGCTTCATCTGATGCGCAACGGCGAGACTTTGGTCCATGGACCCCTGCCTGCGCAGGGGTCTGCGGCGTGTTGATTGGAACGCTTCAAGATTACCCCAACCCGCAGAACGCCCGTCGCCAAGGGCTTCGGGGCACAGGATGGATTTTGTGAGATGGCGTGGCTTGTACCCATTGTCCGATCCTCCCCGACGTGGTTCGACTTCGCTCAGGATGAGGGGCGGGGACCTCGTAAGCCTAGCGTCGCGCCCTTCTTGGCTAAGATCCCCGCCTTCGCGGGGAAGATCGGATGTGGGGAGCTGGGTCCCGGATCAAGTCCGGGATGACGACAGGCTGAGGTGCTGGATTTCGAAAGGCGAACTAATCTGACGCGTTTTCGGGGGGAGCTGCCTTCATCGACGGGGGCGAAGGTCAGGCTTTTTCGGCGATCGTGATGATTTCGGGGCTGGTTTCGGTTACGGGCGATGCATCCCAGTCGCCATACTGGGCGTGGAGAGAGAAGCCGGCCTCATTGAGCGCTGCGTTCAAAGCATCCACGGACATGAAGCGCAGCGTGCTTGTGCTCACTTCTGGTTCCGGCCAGTGGGGCGCGGAGAATGTGTGGGTAAAAGTGACAGTCTGGCCGTCAAAGGGACGAATGACGTCTCGCCGATCTGTGTAGCTCTTATTGTCGACCGTGATCTCTTTCGCCCGGTCGCTGGTCCAGCTGTCCCAAGCGCGGGCGCCGGGATTGCGGGTCTCGAAGGCGAAGCGGCCGCCGGGCTTCAGGGCGCGGTGAACGGCGGCAAGGAAACTGGCGATGGCCGCATCCTCGATCAGGACCTGGAAGGCATGGCCGGTCATGATGGCGAGGTCGAACCGGTTCTCCCAGTTCTGCATTTCGAGAAAGCCGCACACCCAGTCGATGCCGGGTTTCGTTCGTGCGACCTCCATCATGCCCTCTGCCGGGTCGATCCCGGTGAGGCTGCCTTTGTGGCCTGCGGTGCAAGCTTCTTCGAGCAGCGTGCCAGTGCCGCAGCCGATATCGAGCACGCTGTCTGCAGCCACGATATGCGGCAGGTAAAAGTCGTAGTCTTCGCGGCCTGCCGTTTCGCAGATCGCATCATAGAGCCGGGCGAGCTTTGCCTCGTTGAAGAAGCGGTCTGGTGTCTGGCTCAAGCCTTCACGAGTCCGATCTCGCGGAGGCGTTCCATCAGATAATCCTGCGCGGTGATCGGCGGCTCAGCCTTGCCGCCTTCTGCGAGGCATTGCGGTAGCTGCTCAATCACAAAGTCCTGATTGAAATGCAGGAAGAAGGGCGTCGAGTAGCGTGGAAATTTGGCGCGCGCTGGCTCAGGATTGACGACGCGATGGGTCGTTGAGGGCAGGACGCCGCCGGTCAGGCGCTGAAGCATGTCACCGCAATTGATGACGAGTGCGTCCGGCGGCGGATTGACGGCGAGCCATTTGCCCGAGCGGTGCTTGACCTCAAGGCCTGCCTCTTCGGCGCCGAGCAGGAGCGTGATGACATTGATGTCCTCATGCGCGGCGGCGCGGACGGTGCCGGCGGGCGGCGGGTTGTCCTGCGGCGGATAGTGAAGCAGTCGTAGGATGGAGTTGCCCATCTCGACCTTATCGTCGAACCAGTCTTCAGGCAGCTCAAGATGAAGCGCGACGGCGCGCAGCAGCGTGCGGCCAAACTCGTCCAGCTCATCATAGAAGGCGCGCGTGGCCGGATCGAAGGTCGGTACTTCTGGCACGACGGGCGTATCCTTCATCGTCTGGCGATATCTGGAGTCTTCGGGAAGCTTGCGTCCGGTATGCCAGAACTCTTTCAGGTCAGCGGCTTTCTGGCCCTTGGCATTTTCCGTGGCGAAGGGCGTGTAGCCTCGCTGACGGCCACCCGGAGCGTCGTGGTATTTTTCCTTCGTGTCGGCGTCCAGCTTGAAGAAGTCTTTCGCGGCATCATTGGCGCGGTCGATGACGGCTGCATCGATGGGATGGCCGGCAATGACGGCAAACCCTGTTTCACGGAAGGAGCGGCCAAGCTTTTCAGCAAAGGCTGCCTTGTCGGTTTTCCAAAGGGGAAACGGGATCGGTTCGAAGAAATCAGTCATTTTGCCAGTCTAACCTGCTTTTGGCCGGCTGCGAAACGTCAAACGGGCCGGTCTTTCCAGACTTCAGGATAGACGCGGCGACCGCCAATCCAAAGCTGGATGTTCACCAAGACTGTAACAGAAGGCCCGTCATTCGCGTCCTTTGTAAAGATATCGGGCTAAGCCATTAACACATAGGGGCTTTTCGGGTTTTCCTGTTAACCAAAGCGCAAATGTCTGAGTTCAATCTCAACCCTGTCACCGAGGCGTGACGTGATGGTTTAACCGCCCGGATCAAAAGTCCCAAAAGAGGACTTCCGAGGCAAAGGGTAGAAAGAAGAAGACTATGCCATATTCAGACATGGCGCTTGATGTAGCGCCGGAAACAGGGATCAGCTGCAACAGCGCAACGGGCGACGAGCTTTATCGTGTCGGCCTTGCCTATTCGACCGGCGTCGGCGTTGATGTCGACATGGTTGCCGCGCACAAGTGGTTTAACCTTGCCGTTCTCAAAGGCTCTGAAGAAGCCAAGGAATATCGCCAGCAAATGGCTGAGGTTCTCTCAAGCGAAGAGATCAAGCAGGCGCTGAAGTCTGCCCGCGACTGGCTCAACCTGATGAACTAGACAGATCCCGCACGTGCAGATCGATGTCGATATCGACCAGCATGGTTTAGCGGATCTGAACCTATAAGGTTCGCCGGACGTGGGGTGACGGCAGCCGAAACAGAAGTGTCTCGCCAGCGACAGGCTGAGACCGCGCTGAAGACCTAGCGGCGCAGGCCGCCCGCAATGTCATAGTAGAGTGAAAAGTCGATCGGTAGCGCAGAGCGAAACCATTGCTGCATGAGCAGGTTTTCTTGGGCGATCGCAGAACGTGGGACATACACCACATCAAAGCGCCGCAACGGCGTAAAGCTGGCCAGGCGCGGATCGTTGATCCCGGCATTGACGTCGATCACGGCTGTCATGACTTCGCCGCCTGGCATACGCCGCATCAAAGCGACATTTTGCGGCTTGGCGCGGTCTGTAAATCCGCCCGCCATGATAATCGCCTGTAGTGGATCAATCTGACCTGGAAGCTCCATCATGCCTGGCGTCGCAACCTCGCCGCCGACAAAGATGCGCTGGCTATCAAACCCGACCGGGATCACATCGAGCTGCGGATCGCGCAATTCATTTGAATAGGCGGTGAGCAAAAGGTCCTGAAGTTCATCGGAGGTGCGCGCTGAAGCCTGCACGGCGCCGATAAAGGGAAGCGAGATGCTGCCATCCGGCGCAATCTTGACCTCGCGGTCGAGCTCTGGTGCTGAATGGAAGACCAGTTGAATCGTGTCCCCAGGCGCCAGCAGGTAAGGCTGGTCAGCGCCATCCTCATGACGCCAGTCCGCGACCGGAAAATAAGTCGAATTGACCGGGGTCACGTTCTGGCACGCACCAAGAACGATGGCCGTTGAAATGAGGAGACTTCGCATTCAATCACCTGCCTGGCGAACGTGGGATATCGAGGCGCTGAAGGTCAACGTTAATGTTTAAGGAATTATCAAGCCGCATGGGTCAGTAATTCGGAAACCAAGATAAACCGGACGGGTTTGCATTATGAGTAGTTCATCAGACTGGGGCGTTACCGGCGGGTCGAAAGATCATTCCGGCGTTATGCGTCAGCGCCCGAAGATCGGTCCGATGGAATTGGTGATTCAGCTTTGGCGCGCCAAATGGCTGATGATTGCTGTTTTTATTCCAATTTTTCTTCTGGGCATCCTGGCTGCGCTCCAGATGCCAAAGTCTTATGAAGCCAATTCGCGGCTCTATGTGCGGATGGGCGACGAGAACGTCTATCGCCCTCGCGTGGGCTCGGAGTCGCCGGTCGCGCCGGAAGAGGAGCTGCTTATTCAGGCCGAGCTTGAAGTCCTGCGCAGCCCGGTTGTGGCCGAACGCGCGCTTGCAAAGTTTCCGCTGGAGCGGGTCTATCCCAAGCTCGTCGAGGCGATGAACAAGCAGATGGCTGAAACGCCGCCAGACGCTCATGATGCGATTGCCGAGGAAACATTCCAGAAAGCCGTCGCGACGCTTCGCAAGAGTTTCAAGTCCGGGACGGCGCCGAAAACACCTGTGATCGGGACGGCGCTGGAGCATGAAAATGCGCAGCTCTCGGCTGAACTGCTGAATGCCTGGATTGGCGCATATCTCGACTATCGAAACGAGGTATTCGCGACAAACGGATCTGCCAGCCTTGGAAATCAGCGCAAGAAATTCGAAGGCCAGTTGCTGGACGTTGAAGACGAAATTCGCCAATTCCTAGCTTCCAATGAAATCGGTGATTTTGAAAGCGAGCGCCAGACGGCGCAGCAGCTCTACGCCACGGTTTCGGGCGAGCTGCTGACCAACCAGTCCCGCGCGAGCGCGGTTGAAGGCCAGCTTGATATCTACAATCAGCAGCTGGCGACGATGGAGCCGCAGCAGAACCTCTATGTCGAGGATAATTCTGCGCAGAAGCTGATCGAGCTGCGGATTGAACGTGAAGACCTGCTGGCGCGCTACACGCCGGAGTCGCGAGCGGTGCAGGCCATCGATACGCGGATCGAAAAGATTGAAGAGTATCTGAATGGTCGTGGAGGCTTGTCTGGCACCACGCGCCGTGGGCCCAACCCAGTCTATCAGCAGGTTGAGCAGGCCGCCTCGAACCTGAATGCCGAAGCCCAGTCGCTTCAGTTGCAAGGTGCTGAGCTGCGCCGTCAGCTGGCCGGGGTGGAAGCCCGTCTGCGCCGGCTGAATGAACTGACGCCTGAGTGGCAGGAATTGCAGCGCCGCAAGACGCTGATGGAACGCAATGTTGAGAATTTCTCGGTGCGTGAAGTTGAGGAGCGGGCGCTGTCGGAGCTGTCGGGTCAGACGGCGGACAGTGTGCGTGTGCTTGAGCCGGCGCGTGTGCCGATCAAGGGCAAGAGCCTGCGCACGCCTGTCGCGGCGCTTGGCTTCCTGTTTGCTGGGTTTACCGCGCTTCTCGCAGGACTGCTCTGGGCGCTGACACGGCGCGGATTTGTAACCGCGCGCTCCGTCGAAAGAACGACGGGCCTTCGTGTCGTCGGGTCTCTCAGTGCGGCATGATCGCCAGTTAAGAAAAGCGTTAACCAACCGCATGTTAGGCGTAGGTCTGTAATATATACGGGCCTCATGAAAGATCTCAGACACAAACTTGAACCGATTTGGCGTGCAGCAACCCGGCTGACACCTTCAGAGGGTGGCCGGTGCGTGATGTTCATGTCCGCCTGCGAGGGCGAAGGCACGAGCAGTGTTGCAGCGTCCTTTGCGCTGATAGCGGCAGGAAAGGCGCGCAAGTCTGCCTGGCTGATCGATCTCGATTTTCGCCGCAACGAAGCCTATTCCGCCTTTGCCAAGGGGTTTGGCAAGGGTGTTGGCAAGCCTGGCCGCGCCTATGATGCATCGCTGCGGACCGATCCGATTTACTCTCTCGTGCCAAGTGTGGTCGACGAGCATCAGCGCGCAGCTGAGCGCCGACTGCTGGGCGTTCATGAGATCAAGAATTCCCGCCTGCTTGTAACGCGATTTCGCCATGAAGCCCTTCGAAAGGGTCAGAAGGTTCAGCTTCGCACGCGTCCGCAGTGGTGGAAGCGCGTTCGCAGCGCCACCGACTGGGTCGTGGTTGATGCACCGTCGCTGTCGCGCTCGCAGGCCGGGCTTGCGATGGCATCCCAGATGGACGGCGTGTTTCTTGTGCTCGAGGCCGATTCCACGGGTGCAGCCGATGTCATCGGCCTGCGCGATGAAATCGAGGCCCATGGCGGCCGTGTCGCCGGTGTTGTGATGAACAGGATAGGGGCCGATGCCCGCTTTGCAGACCGCCTCGCAGGATAGGTCGCCCTTCATCACCCTTTTGCTGGTGGTGGAACTTGTTGCGGCCTTTATTTGCCTGGTCCTCTTCACGGAAGGCCTGCTGCCACGCCTTTTTTCAACCGAGTATGGAAACGATACAAGCGCCTTCCTGCGCAAGATGTGGATACCGGTCTATCTGCTGGTTCTGGGCGGATGCGCCTGGAAACTGCCAACGCTATTTAAGACCACGATCCGGCTACCTTTTCTGATCATTCTGCTCGTGCTGGTCGCGGCTTCAACCACCTGGTCAATCGATCCTGAAGTAACAGAACGGCGGGCAATTGCCGTGATCGCTTCGACGATGGCCGGTCTTTTTCTGGCTGTGCGCTATGACTGGCGAACGCTTATCCGGCTGTTCGGGGCAGTCTGGTTTTTCATGGCGCTGGTGGCCTTCACCGCGGGGCTGGTAGCGCCTGGATTTGCCATTATGGATGAGATCCATCCCGGGGCCTGGAAGGGCTTATGGTGGGAAAAGAACGCGTTGGGCGGTCACATGGCGCGCGCCTCGTTTATTCTTGGCTTCCTGGTCCTGCTGGACAAGCCGCTTCGCCCGCTATGGGTCGGAGGCACGCTGCTTTGTATCGCATTGGTGTTGCTCTCGACATCCAAAACCGCGCTGTTGGGCTTGTTGCTCGGCTTTGGCGTTCTGGCAGGCGCGGCATGGATGCGCCGCGGTGTTTTCACGACAATCTCCAGCATCTGGCTGGGCGTCGTTCTGGTCGGACTTTTTGCCTCCGTCATGACGCTCGCGCCCGGCGTCATCTTTCAGTTGCTGGGGCGTGACGCCACTCTGACCGGCCGGACCGACATCTGGGCCGTCCTCATTTCGGCCATCGGTGATCGACCTTGGCTCGGTTATGGATATGGCGCGTTCTGGGGGCTGGAGTCGATGCCGGCCTACCGCGTGCGTATGGCGACTGAATGGCTTGTTCCAACGGCTCATAATGGTTGGCTCGAAACAGCGCTTGCTATCGGGCTGCTCGGGGTGGGGGCATTGTTGATGAACTATCTCCTGCTGATGATCCGTGCCTCATGGCTTGCGGTGTCGAGCTGGATGGGCGTGTTCGTGCTCGGCGTCTCGCTACAGTATCTATTGTTCAGCCTGTCCGAGAGTATCGCCCTTCAACAGAATACGATTGTCTGGGTAACCTATGTCACTGTCGTTGCGAAGACGGCCCTGACGACGCGTGACATGACAAAGAAGCAGCCTGAGCGCGTGCCACCTGGTGCTGCAACGCCCTCAGTTGGTCGCGCTGGTCTCGTCTCGCCTCGCCGCAACCCGGGTCTCTTGCGGACGCGGTAGATCGGCGCGTTTCGCCTGGCTGACAGTGGCGTTGCCATAGAACTTCATCTCAATCCAGAACAGGACCTTGCCAAGCCCGCGAACAGCCTTGTCGAGCTGAAAGGCGCGGCGAGGGTGACGAATGAGAAACATGCCGAGCCAGATGGTGCCGTGCAGGACAAATTTGCCTGCGCCAATCGCCATCCACATCAACAGGCTGCCATAGCGCGGCGGGTCTGCCTTGCGGGCGAGCGTGCAGGGGCCCTGTCCATAGGCGAGCGCCCGGCGGAGCGTGTAGGACAGCGATATGCGCTGACGAAGCGGATGCTCATAGACGGGCGCATTGGCGGCCCAGGCGAAGCGTCCGTCCGAGGCTGCGATGCGGGCAAACAAGACGTCATCCTCGCCGCCGACTTCATTCATCCGGGCATCGAACCAGGGTTTTTCGCCGGGAATCTGGGCGGTATCGAGGAGAGAGTTTCCGCAGCCATAGGGCTTCTCGATATAGCCTGAGCGGAGGGCCGGTTCACGCGCGAAGAAATTTTCAAAATACGCGCGGTGCTTCTTGATGTCTTCTGGCATCGCGGTCAGGACGGGGCCGAACGTGACGGCGGCGCCAAACTCTTCATAGGCGCTGACCAGACCTTCGATCCAATGGATGGGAGCGGTCTGATCGTCGTCCAGAAAGGCAACGAGCGTCGTTTCCAGCCGGTCCATGGCGGCGTTACGCGCATTCGCCACGCCTGCCGCAGGTGCGTGCAGATAGGTCAGCTTGATCTTGTCGGGCGCAGCCGATTCGAGCGTATCGAATGCCATACGGGCTGAGGCATCAGCAGAGTTGTCGACGATCAGGACCCGGAAACCTGACTTGCGGGCGCCCTGCCAGAACAGGCTTTCGACCGCGCGATGCAGGCTGTCCGGCCGATTGAAGGTCGGAATCACGACTGTGATGTCTTCGGGTGTCATCCCTTGTGTTTAACGGTTATGGCGTCGAGGGCCATAGAGGGCGTCTGTAATTTTGCGCCTGTATCGCGGGCGAGGCGCACGAGCCGGCGAAGGTGTCCCGGCGTGGTGCCCCAGGCGCTGTGCTTTTCGCGGACATCATGGGTGAAGATAAACAACCAGGTTGGATGACGGCTGGCCGCTTCAATTGCGGCGGCAGCGCGTTCGATGCTCGCATCACTTTCATCCAGCTCCATGGCCTTGAGCTGCATCAGGTCAGCGCCGCGATTGTTGACGCCGGCATAGATGCCGCGCACCGCGTCGAAGCGGGAGGCGAGTTTTGGTTTCAGATCCGAGCGGGTTTCGCCATAGGGCCAGGCAAACTGGCGGACCGGATCAGTGTGTCCCATCTCGCGGATACGGGCGAGATTTGTGTCGATGTCCGACAGGACCTGATCATCTGCGGCTTCGGCGCAGTTCATGTGGGTTTCTGTATGGGCGCCGATTTCATGGCCGGTTCTGGCCAGTTCCAGAAGATCATCGGCATCGAAAAGGTCCCCAAGGTGGTTGTGGGTGTCTGCCATGCCGGTGCAGGCATAGTAGCAACCCTTTCCGCCCACCGCGTCCAGGATGGAGGCGCCATTATCCACCGATGATTTCGGAAAGTCGTCGAAGGTGAAGCAGATGCGCGTCTGAAGTGGCTCAGCCCGAAGCGGTTTAGCTGTGCGCAAGCGGGTAATACGGCGCCGGATTTTGGCGCGAAGGCCGGTGCTTGGCTGGTAGACGGTTTCGGTGGCAGTCGTCATTTGAGATACTCCGCATAGGCGAGGGCCCGGTATGTCTTGAGACAGGCCAGTCTAAGTTTCATGGGAAGCCAGTTCTGCCCGGCGCCGGTGCGGGTGATGGCGCGCCAGAAGGGGCGGGCTGGCAGTTGCCGGAACCGGCGGGCCATACGATAAAGCGGCATGGACTGGACAGCATCGGGATGGCGTTCAGCAAGGCGTGCAAAATTGTGGCCGGACCCGCCAAATTTGCTGAGGATCGCATCCGTCCTGTCGAGCCCGAGATGGCTGGCCGGGTTGTCGATATGGATGACCGGAAACTTGCCGGCGACATTGAGGCCCCAGTCTACATCTTCCCATCCCCAACCGGTAAATCCGTCATCAAAGCCGACATCGGCCATGACTTGCTTGTGCACGAGGATGTTCGAGGTGAACACGTATCGGCCTGGTTCGCGGGCGCGGGTTTCGGCGTCGACGATTTCGGAAGCGTTTGACTGGGCCGCGTGCAACGCAGTTTCGGCGGTTGGCCGGGCATGTCGGAGGCTGAAGCCGCCGGCAATGAGGGCGGGGCCGTCACTGTTGTTTATAGCCTCAAGATAGCGGGCGATGAAATGCTCATCATCCGGGCGCATATCGGCATCGAGGAAGAGGATCCAGTCTGTTTCGGCCAGTGCCATCAGACGATTTCGAGCGTGGGCGCGGCCCATATTTTTATGCGAGGTCACCAGCCGGGCCGGGCCGGGAAAGCGGGCGATATGATGAGCGAGCTTACGGGACATCGCGTCGTCGGCGGAGCCATCATCGTAGAGAATGAGTGTTGCTGACCGGGCGTCTTCCATGCGTACGAGCATGGCGATCATCGCGTCGGCGCTGTCCTTCCAGCACGGCACGCAGATGGTAAGTGCAGCTTCGCCGCTGATCCCATTCGACAGAACGGTCTCGCCGGCATCGGTGCGGCCGATAGCAGAGGCTGCCCGTTCGGCAGGAGGGGGAGGGAAGGCGCTGTCAGGCATGTCCATTTGTCCTAACGCGCGTGCTTGCGGTCACCCAGAAGGCAAGGCGCGGTAATGAGCATGATGAACACATCGAACCAGAAGGATGAGCGGTTCACATATTCCATATCAAGGCGGACGCGCTCTCGGACTTCCTCGCGGGTGTGGACCGGTCCGCGTGAACCGTTGACCTGCGCCCAGCCGGTGATGCCGGGTTTTACGCGGTGGCGGTGGGCGTAATCGCCGACGATCGCCTGGACTTCGGCGTCCTCTGCGGTCATGCCGACAGCGTGTGGGCGTGGGCCGACAATCGACATTTCGCCCATGATCACATTGATCAGCTGAGGCAGCTCATCGATGGACGTCGCGCGAATAAACTTGCCGACACGGGTCACGCGCGGATCGCCAAGCGTAGTTTGCTGGCTCATCTTTTCGGCGGCAACAGGGTCATTGCGCATCGAGCGGAACTTCCAGACACGGATGATCTGATTGTTAAAGCCCTGGCGGCGCTGACGGAAGAAGACAGGGCCTGGGCTGTCGAGCTTGACGGCAATGGCGGTCAGCAGAAGCAGCGGGCTAAAGCAGATGAGCATCAATATCGCAAAGAAGATGTCGGAGGCGCGCTTGCCGACGGCGCGGCGAATATTGTGCGGCGTACCTGAGACATAGGCGGCTGGCGAGCGGGCAATCTCGGCAAGGCTTTCCGATTCCGGGTCGAAGCCGTCAAGGTCCAGCAGGAGCACAACGCGCTGCGGCAACACTCGCAGACGATCAATGAGCTGGCGAACCCGAGCGCGTGCGTCTGACGTCACCGTCACGACGATGCGATCAATATCAGGCAGGCGGTCCCAGTTCATCAGGTCTTCGAGACGGCCGAGAACGGGCGCGTCGCCTATCTTCTTGGGCGCGCGTGAGAGGCGGTCGTCGAAAACACCGACGATGTTGAGTTCGCGCGTTTCGCTGTTGCGCTCAAGCAGGCGCTGGGCGTTTGGCGTGGCGCCGACCAGTACAACGTTTTCCGACAGGACGCCGTTTCGGGTCAGCATCTTGAAGGCGACGATCATGTGGGCGTGCACCACCATGATAACGCAAAATGAGAGATAGCAGGCCCCCATCACCCATCGAGTATGGTCACCGGAGTAGAGCAGGGCTGTCGTAAATGTAAGCGCTGCCAAGGGAAGACCGGCCCCAATGCAGACGCGGATCATGTGTTCCGTTACCGGACGTGCATAGGAGAGCGTATAGGCCTCACTGCCCTTCAAGCCCCAGTGTAAAACAAGCGGCAGAAACGCAAATGGCAGGACCGCGGCGACGCTCGAATGCAGGACGCTGAAGCCAGCGATTGTCAGCGTGAACCATGAGACGCAGCTTATGAGGACAAGGTCGGCGATCTTGCAGAGCTCATTCAGGAATTTCCTGTTGATCGCATGGCTGCGCTGAATGATACGCGCTTCGCCCGCGGACAGGTCCACCACGGGATTGGTCAGCGCCGGAGATACGTCCCGTCGACCCATTCGCGGCTTTTGTTCTGCCGGAACACCCAATTTGGTCAGTCCGTCGGCCATAGCGTCTGTCTCTTGCTTCTTCGTAGATCGCCTTGTGCCAGAACAGGATCAATATCCCCTTAGGCAGATAGGTGAAATTGAAACAAATTCAGTGGGTCACGAAGAAACCCAATTCCTGTCAGCTGTTATGGTTAAAACAGAATGCAAGTTATGGGCCGCCCTCTGAGCCGACGGCTCGGGCGTTAATTGAGGTGATTTTGAAACGGTTCTTAAACCGGGCCAGGACGCTGGCTAGATCTTATCCTTATACCATTCGCGGGTCAGGAATCCGTCGATCAGGTCGCAGACAAGGCCGATCTCCGTCAGCGTTTCGATGAAACGGCGCGGATCAACCAGAGGCTTGAAGACAGAGCCGGCTTCGAACTGGTCCTTGGCTTCCAGGGCGATGGTGAGGTGGCCTTCTTCAAAGACGCCGCGGATCTTGCCGCCCTTGAAATGACGTTCAAGCGCGATGAGGCGCTCCATTCGGTCCGGCGTGAGCAAGGCGCGGGCCTCGACCTGATCGTTTGAATAGACGGTGAAAGCCCTGTCGAGCTCAACAGAGACAAGCTGGACCTTCTGAAGGTCGCCCGCACCCTTGCCTCGCTTCCACCAGCCATCGCGCGCGAGAATGGTCCGTCCAAGAAATCGCTCTGGATATTCGACATCGAGCAACAGGCCCTGAAATTTGGTCACCGTGCGCCTGTTCTTGCCGGAGCCCTGTTCCTGGGTGAGCTTACATTCCACAAGACTGAAATTGGCTTCGGCGCGTTTGCCGGTGATGAGGTCCTCAAATTTACGTTTGTCGTAGGACGGCATCAGGCCTGCATTTTTCAATCCGTCAAAAGCGGGCGTTGGTGGCTCGTCTGCATGGTTCAACGGCTTGGCATTGGATTTCAGCCACGAGCCGAAGCTGCGATAATCCTTAACGCCCTCCATATCTGGATGCAGCGTTTCGTATTGAAAGCCGAACGGTTGGCAGGCTGCGCCGACGACGATCTGCTTGGTCTGGGATTTGACCGCGAAGACCTGGATCCACACCACAGCGGAGATCAGCACCGTCAGCACGATGCCGGCGAAAATACCAAAAGGAAAAATGTAACCAAACCCGGCGAAATAGCCGACACCGACCACAATCGCGAGCATTACGAGGCTCGTGATGATGGTGTGCTTGTAGGCCTTCGACACGGTGGCCTTACGGCGCACTTCAAGGTCAGCCAATACAGGCTCCAGCTTGTCGCGCCAGATAATGATGGCGGTGTCATATTCCGGCCGCTGGCTGCGCATCCGCTCAAACTGGGCGTCGAGCATTGTCTGGATTGTCATGTCATGTCCCCCTCAAGACCTGGTCGCTAGTCATCTGTCCCGCCGCGCTGTGACCAAAGTTCGCGCTCAGGCGATGCTATATGCGAAAGCTTTGTTAGCAAGCGGTGAAGCGTTGCGGCATCTTCGTCACTCAGCGAGGCGAGCAGGTCGCGCTCATAAGACAAGGCGCGCGGGATGATCGCATCATAGATCTTCCGTCCGTCCTCGCTGAGGCGAAGCTCTGCCTTGCGGCGATCCTTGTTGTCTGACTTGCGTGAGAGAAGTCCGCGCTGAAGCAGCGCAGCAGTGGCGCGGCTGACTGCGGGTTTGTCCATCAACGTCTTGGTGGCGACCTCGGTTGAGGTCAGTCCATCGCTCTCGCCGAGCACGGCCAGAATGCGCCATTGCCAGATGGAGATATCGAAGTCGCGTTCATACATATCCGCGATCTTGCGTGAGACGGCGTTAGACAGAACCGATAGCCGATAGGGCAGAAAACCGTCCAGCTGAAGGGTCTGCGTGGGCTCATTCGCGGAACTTCGGGTGGCCTCATTCATTCGATGTATACGCTCCAAAACTTGCATTAGTTGCAAATGCAACTATTATCGATTCAGCACAATCATTGGAGGTAAAGCACATGGCAGACCTGTTTGAAAATCCAGCCGGCCTGAACGGCTTCGAATTCATCGAGTTTTCCGCACCGGAGAAAGGCCAGCTTGAGCCGGTCTTCGAAGTCATGGGCTTCACAAAGGTGGCCCGCCACCGCTCCAAGGATGTCGAACTCTGGCGCCAGGGCGGCATCAATCTGATCACCAATTACGAAAAAGGCTCACCAGCCTATTACTTCGCCAAAGAGCACGGGCCGAGCGCGTGCGGCATGGGGTTCCGTGTGCGTGACGCCAAAGCGGCCTATGATCACCTGCTCGCCAATGATGCTGAGCCATGCGACGTACATGCGGGGCCGATGGAACTGAAACTGCCTGCTATCCGCGGTATCGGCCACTCGCTGATCTATCTCATCGATCGCTATGCTGATGAGGGTGAAGAGGGTTTGTCGATCTATGACATCGACTTTGAATATCTGCCCGGCGTCGAAAAATTCCCGGAAGGCGCTGGCTTCAAGCTGGTCGATCACCTGACCCACAATGTCTATAAGGGCCGGATGAAGTACTGGGCGGACTTCTATGAGAAGCTCTTCAACTTCCGCGAAATCCGCTATTTCGACATCAAGGGTGAGTATACCGGCCTCACCTCACAGGCGCTGACGGCGCCGGACGGCAAGATCCGCATTCCGCTGAATGAGGAAGCTGAAGGCGGCAAAGGCCAGATCGAGGAATTCCTGAAAGAATATAATGGCGAAGGCATCCAGCACATCGCCCTTATCTGCGACAACCTTGTCGAGGCCTATGACCGGCTGAAAGCGCGCGGCGTTCCGATGATGACGCCTCCGCCGGATACTTATTACGAGATGCTGGGCGAACGCCTGCCCGGCCATGGAGAGGACGAGAATGCGCTGAAAACGCGTGGTCTGCTGCTTGATGGCACGACTGAAGGCGGCGAACCACGCCTTCTCTTCCAGATTTTTGCAGAGCCGCAGATCGGCCCGGTCTTCTTCGAGTTCATCCAGCGCAAGGGTGACTATAAGCAAGGCTTCGGCGAGGGCAATTTCAAGGCGCTCTTTGAGTCCATGGAACGCGACCAGATCAAGCGCGGTTCGCTGAAGGTCGAGGAGGATGCCTAGATGGCCGATGCTCCCAAACTAAATGGCGTCCATCACGTCGCCTATCGCTGTAAGGACGCGAAAGAAACGGTGGATTTCTACAAGGACGTGCTGGGCATGGATTTCCAGCTCGCCATTGCAGAAGACAAGGTGCCGTCCACCGGCGCAGCCGATCCGTACATGCACGTCTTCCTCGATGCGGGGAATGGCAATGTGCTCGCCTTCTTCGAACTGCCGACCAGACCTGAAATGGGCCGGGACCAGAACACACCGGAATGGGTGCAGCATATCGCCTTCAAGGTCGCCACGATGGAAGACCTGATGAACGCCAAGGCGCGCGCCGAAAGCCGCGGCCTCGACGTGGTGGGCCCGACCCATCACGGCATCTTCAAGTCGATCTACTTCTTCGACCCGAACGGCCACCGCCTCGAGCTTGCCTGCGATATCGGCACGCCCGAACAGATGAGTGAGCTGAAATCGGTTGCAGAGGATATGCTGGCCGAATGGAGCGCGACCAAGAAAGCGCCGCGCCACGCAGCCTGGCTACACGAGAAGATCGCTGAAGAAAGCTGAACCAGCGGGCTGACTTGACCTGACCGACGACACGTCCGTTAATCAGGCATCAAGTTGCGCTGGAGAATACGCCTTGAAGCTGTCCTGGATGTTCGCCGTCGCCGTAACCTCGCTTGCGGGGTGCGCATCGACCGCCGAAGCGCCTCGCCTGCCGGGCAACATGATCAGCCTGAAGCCCGCGGCGGCAGGACAGGACGGTGCCATTCGCGTCGGCGTGGAGATCACTTCTGACGATGACGGGGTTGTGGAGTTTCTCTTTCCCGATCAGTGGGGGCCTGAAACAGACCTCACGGGCCTTTTGTCCGACTTCCAGGTTTCCGCTGCAGGCACTGGCGCGACGCTCGAGCGAGAAGGCCGCGCCGTTCGGGTAGAGCATGACGCTGTTGAGCCGTTTGAGCTGAGTTTCGCGCTGAAACAGGATTATGATGGCGAACCGCAATGGGGCGAGGCGGGGCTTCCCGGCATGCGGCCAATCGCGCTGCCGGGTCATGCCAGCCTGATCGGGTATACGTTCGTTCCAGACGTGGATGTTTCAGGCCCGTTCCGACTGTCCATTTCCGGGTTCGAGGGCGCGATGGCGTCCAGCCTCAAGCTTGAGGATGGCGTCAGCGAACCGGTGGCACTGGACGACATCAGAGGCTCGGTCATTCTGATCGGCGACTACAGAACGTCTGTGGTCAGCGAGACGGGACATGAGGTCAGGGTCGGCGTGCGGGGGGACTGGGCGCTCTCCGACCAGAAAATCGGGCTGACGGCGCTGGCCGTGCTGTCCGAAGCGGCCGCGCTCTTCGAAGACGATGTGTTTAAGGATTACTTCGTCGCGTTGCTTCCACTGCCTGACCTGCCCGACGGATCCGCCGTTATCGGGACCGGCCTGACACGCTCATTCCTGCTGCTTGCGACCCAGAATGCCGAGGCAGAAAACCTGACCCACACGATCGTGCATGAAATACTGCACGAATGGATCACGCGGCGCATGGGCGAGACGGATGAAGACACCGATCCAGAGCGGATGTGGTTTACAGAGGGATTTACCGAATACTACACCCAGATCGTGCTGCTGAAGTCGGGTTTGATTGACCTCGACAGCTTTGTCTCGAACCTGAATGACATGGTCGAAGCCTATCTGAACTCTCCCGTGCGTGAGACAAGCCAAGAAGCACTAGCCGCCGGGATCTGGGACAGTGATGAGCTGCAAAAACTGCCCTATCAGCAAGGACTTCTTCTCGCGCTGAACTGGAACAGTGAGCTTACCGCTTCAAACCGCGGGGATTTGTCGGATGTATTGTCCGGCTTGATTGACCATGCAGACGAAACGCTCGACGACGATGAAATCCAGGGCGCGCTGCGCGCTGTGCTCGCAGACCGGTTCGACGATCAATATCAGCGCCACATCGTGGAGGGCGCGGTGATCTGGCCTGATGAGCTGGCACTTCCCGCTTGTCTGACGGTGCAGGGGACCGGCGAAGACATGAGATTTGCTGTCGACGCGGATTTTGAAGAGGCCGCTTGCGTTCGGTCGATTACGGGGTGACCGCAGAGACCGCGCGCCAGCTTTCCCGCTCGTCGAAATCAGGACGCTGCGTAAAACATGATTGGCCATTTCCGGGACATAGATGACCTTTTCCGGGTGCGGTCATTTCAAATCCCTCGGCTTCATTCGCCAGGCTCCATGAAGCGAAACTGTAATGTTGACTGCAGGACCGCGTTTTTGCGCGTGCTTTGCCATTCGGCTCGCACATGGTACGCTTTGGTGTGTTACGCGGCGTAGGCGGTTGGGGAAAGGCTCATGGTAAAGTGGAATGAGACCCAGAAAATGCTGGGAGAGCAGGGCGCCTTCATCCCGACGATGGAAGGTCAGAAAGGGCTTACCAAACGACTAGGAGACGAAGCTGCCCGCCAGCGCCAGCAAGGCATCGCCACGCCGCACGTTTCCAAAAAAGACCTCAAACGCGCCGAAAAGCGGCTGCGCGAACAGAAACGCCAGCAGAAACTGGACCGTAAGCAAGCGCTGCGCGACAGAAAGGCCGAAAAAGAGGCTCATGCTCGCAGCAAACGCGAGAACAAGACATTCGGTGGCAAGTCCACCTTTTCTGGCGGAAAGTCTGCAGGCGGCGTCGGCGCGCCGGTGAGTGGTAGCTTTACGTCGAAAATGCCTTCAATGGCCGCGTCTGGCACCTCCTCGAACGGTGATGATGCCGAAGGAGTCCTCAAATTCTTTGCCATTATCCTCCTGATTGGCGCTGTCTTCGCCTTTTTCAAATGGATCTATGCCGAAATCCATGCGAGCCTTGAGGCGCTGACCGGCCTGACGGCATCATGGCCGACAATTAGCGTGATCGTCCTTGCCTTCTCTCTGCCGCCCATACTTGGCTATGTTCTCTATGATCGCTGGGTAAGGCAGGGGCCGTACTGGACAAAGGGCGTCCTCGCCCTCCTTGTGCCGACCCTGATCGTGACAGGCTTCACAATCCTCAGCCTGACGGTGATCTGACGCCCCGAAAGCGTGGGGATAGGAGCGTTCACGTCCGCTTGGTCCACTCAAAACCGGGACGCTTTTTCAAAAACTACCTTCCGCAACTCCGGCCGTAGGCATAGGCTGGCGCCAAAACATATCCGGGAGGAAAACGCATGACATCCAGACTGGCCGTATCGGCGCTCGCACTTGCCTTGATTACAGCCCCCTCATTCGCACAGACAGGCGGCGCGGACTCTGCCGTTCCTGCTCCGCCACCTGCCGGCGAGGCGAGTGAAGCAACCACTGCCGCCAATCGCGCCGTCGCCGAACGCCTGCCGCTGGATGATGCCAGCGATTTTGAAGACGCCTCCCGGGGGTTTCTGGCCGCGATCGAGGATGATGCGATCCTTGCAGAGGATGGCAGCGTTGTCTGGTCGATCCCACAATTCGACTTCCTAGAGGGCGAGTCGCCTGCGACGGTTAATCCATCTCTCTGGCGCCAGTCTGGCCTGGCCGCTAAGCACGGCCTGTTTGAGGTCGCCGACGGCATCTGGCAGGTGCGCGGCTATGACCTCTCGGTGATGAGCGTCATCGAAGGCGAGACAGGCTGGATCATTGTTGACCCGCTGACGGTGAAAGAAACCGCAGCGGCCGCCCTGAAGCTGGTCAATGACACGTTGGGTGAGAGGCCCGTGACGGGCGTGATCTATACCCATTCGCATGCGGACCATTTTGGCGGGGCCCGCGGGGTCATCTCCGAGGAAGAGATCGAAGCGCGCGGCGTGCCTGTGCTGGCCCCGGCCGGATTTACCGAAAGCGCCGTCGCCGAGAACCTTATCGCCGGCAATCAGATGTCACGCCGGGCGGTCCTCATGTTTGGCCGCTCGATTGGGCGGTCGGCGACCGGCAATGTCGGGACGGGCCTTGGTCCGGCCCTGCCGCAAGGGACGACGACACTGGTTCTGCCAACCGAAGAGATCGGCGGCTGGGGCACCGAGCGCGTGATTGATGGGGTGACCTTTGAGTTCATGGACGCTAGCGGCACTGAGGCGCCTGCCGAATTCATGTTCTACCTTCCGGAAAAGCGCGCATTGTGTACCGCTGAAGTCGCAACAGCGACCTTCCACAATGTGCTGACGATGCGCGGCGCGAAGGCGCGGGACGCGTTGAAATGGAGCCGGGTGATTGACCGGGCGCTAATCGACTATGGCGACAAGTCCGATCTCGTCTTTGCCTCCCATCACTGGCCAACCTGGCAGCAGCAGAATGTCTCGGATTTTCTGAAAGGGCAGCGCGATATCTATCGCTATGTCCATGATCAAACGATGCGCCGCGCCAATGCAGGGGCAACGATTACAGAAGCGGCCGAATCCATACCGGAGCCTGAATTCAGCCAGGATAATTTCTCCGTGCGCGATTATTACGGCACGATCAATCACAATGCCAAAGCGGTCTACCAGTTCTATTTTGGCTGGTGGGGCGGTGTGCCCGCTGACTTCAATGCCCTGCCACATGAAGAGAGTGCAGCCCGTTATGTTGACGCGATGGGCGGCATTGACGCCGTGATCGAGCGAGGCATTGAGGCGTTCGAAGCGGGCGACTATCGCTGGGCGAGCGAGGTTTTCAACCATGCAGTGTTCGCTGAACCAGAAAATGAAGCGGCGAAAGCGTGGCTCGCGGCCAGCTATGAGCAGCAGGGGTTCCAGGCCGAGAGCGGGGCTTGGCGCAGCTATTACCTCACCGCCGCCTCCGAACTGCGCAACGGCCTGCCAGAGACAGGCCGCGCAACGGCAGCCAATGCGGAGTTTCTCGCGGCAGTTCCGACGCCTGATCTCTTTGATTCTCTCGCCACGCGCTACAATCCCGAAAAGCTGACCCGTGAGCCTTTCACGATCGTCTTCGAGTTTCCTGACGTCAGCGAAACGATCAGCGTCTCCGTCGGCAAGGATGTTGTGGTGCCGCGCATGGTCGATGAAGAGGGCGCTGCCCGCCTGACGCTCGACCGGGCGGACTTCAACCGCCTTATTCTGCAGGAGGTGACCGTGCCGGGCCTGATGCAGTCTGGCGGGCTGAGCATTGAGGGCGATGCGAGCGCGGCGGCGGCATTTCTTGGCGCGCTCGAGACGCCGGATTTCTGGTTCCCGGTCGTCACGCCGTAACATGCACTGCAGTCAGCTCGTTTGCCCTCTTGCGGGGGGGCACGTCTCTGACTAGACAGGCAATCTGGCTTGGGAGAGGTGGCCGAGTGGCTGAAGGCGCGCCCCTGCTAAGGGCGTATACGTTTACGCGTATCGAGGGTTCGAATCCCTTCCTCTCCGCCAGCCAGTCTTGCGAAAATCCCCGCAATCGAGACGGCATTGTTAGCGCAATTTGCTAATTGAGCGGATGTTCCCGACCTTCTAGCGTTATTGGGTGCGTCGAAACCCGTTCCGCAACTTCAAAACGTCGCCCGAGATCATCGCCAGACTTTCAAATCACAACGAGGTGCCGCTTGCCGCGAATGGCGTCAGCTATTTGGCTGGATAGGGTAGGGTGCACCCTAACGATGCTGGAGACGGGCTCGCATTTGACTGAAAGCACCGATTGATGCTGGCCCGCGCGGGTTTTGCCGTCGTCTCAGGCGAGAGTTTCTTCTCTGAGCTGCAGATCGAGTTTGCCGACAAAGTCTTCCATGCTGATTTCGCCTAGATCGACATTTTTGGCACCGCCGCCGGCAACGACCGTGACATCCTCGATTCCGAGCACATTCAGGATCATTCTGAGATATTGCGTGGCGATGTCGCGGTTCCTGATTGGGGAGCTCTCACCATATTCGCCGCCCGAGGCGATCAGCAACGTGGCCTTTTTCCCGGTGACCAGGCCGCTGCCATCGAAGCCGAGCGTCAAGCCTTTGCGCACGATATGATCTACCCACGCCTTGAGCGCGGCGGGGATGTTGTAGTTGTAGACCGGCGTGGCGATAACGAGTTCGTCACAGTCCAGAAGTTGCTGAGCAAGTGTATCGGAAAGCCCCAACTGTGCCTTCATCTCCGGTGTCTGTGCGTCGGGCGGTGTGAAATAGGCCGCAAGCCACGGCATCGTGACGTGGGGGAGTGCCTCTTCGGCAAGGTCGCGACGGATGATCTTGCCGTTCGGGTTCAGCGCCTGCCATTCCGCAAGATAGCGTTGCGTCATGTTGCGCGACACCGAGGCGTTGCCGCGCGGGCTGGTTTCAACAACGAGAAGTCTGGTCATGCCACATTCCTTTTCCTGATAGGAGCATGAGAAAGAGAATATGGCTTCCGACTATCCAGCGGGAGTGATATAATGCCGATGATTTCCATCACATCAGGTGATAGCTGTGATTTCATCACTGAGCCTTGATCAGCTGCGTGTGCTGGTCACGATTGCCGACACCGGCAGTTTTTCCGCTGCTGGCCGCAAACTGACACGGGTGCAATCGGCCATCAGCCAGACCGTCGCCACGCTGGAAGCGACCCAGGGGGTTACGCTCTTCGACCGGAGCGGTCACCGCCCGCAGCTCACGGACACGGGCCGGATCCTGGTGCAGCAAGCGCGAATGGTGCTGGCGAGCGCTGCCAGATTTGAAGCCGTGGCCGCAGGATCCCGTCAAGGAATGGAGGCGGAACTGGCGCTGGCCATCGATCCGCTGGTCCCTACCGCACCCCTCATCGAAAGTCTTCGCGCGCTGCACGAGACCTATCCGCAATTGCAGATCAGCTTTTCGACAGAAGGGCTTGGAGGCGCGCTGCGCCGTTTGCGGGCAGGTGACGTCTCGCTTGCGCTTTGCCTGCTTCTGCCCGACGTGCCGGAGGATGTGATGGCGACGCCGCTCATCCGGATCAACCTTTTGCCCGTGGCTGCCGCAGATCATCCCCTGGCGACGCTAGGTCGTCCGGCGAGCCGCGTCGATCTGGAGACCCATGTTCAACTTGTTCTCGCCGATCCGGCGAACCGAGATGGACCGAACTACGGGCTGACCGGCTCGACTCCATGGCGGTTCGTCGATCTTGGACGGCGCATGGATTTCCTGCTCGCGGGCTTTGGATGGTGTCGGATGCCCCAGCATCTCGTGAAGGAGCACCTGGATGCAGGCCGGCTGGTCAGGCTCATGCTTGATGACGATACCAGAGGGAATGCAGATCCGTTGACGATTTACGCGGCGCACCTCGCCGATCGCGTGCCTGGCCCGGCGGGCCGCTGGCTTTTGAGCGACCTGCAGACGCGATTGGCTGACTGAGCCGCGCCCTTCAGGTCCGCGCGTTTACCAGGCCACCGGACCGTCTTCGTCCGAGAAGGTTCCGGTCGGTCCGTCGTCACCCATCAGGGCAAGCCGGACCGGTTCGCGTGCGCCTTCTTCCACGCTACGTGTGCCGTTGAAGTTGTTGAGCGCGGTCGAGGTAAAGCCGGGGCAGGCGGCGTTGACCTTGATGTTTGTGCCTTCGAGCGCCAGCGCGAAGGCCAGCATCACGGCATGTGCGGCTGCCTTTGAGACTGAATAATTGCCGAACATCCTCCGATGATCATTGGCGGGGTCGGAGTTGAGCGTCAGCGATGCGCCAGAACTCCCGGTGATGACGATGCGGCCTGCCGGCGACTCGCGCAGGAGGGGAAGCATCGCCTGTGTCACGGCAATGACGCCGAACACATTGGTCTCGAACACCGTCCGGATGTCGGCAAGCGGCGCGTCCGTGAGCAGGTTTGTCCTGACGGCCTCCGCAAAGTCCTGGTTCGGCTTTGCCCGTGAGATCCCGGCATTGTTCATCAGGATATCAAGGCGGCCAAACCGGGCGCGAATGAGATCAGCCGCCCGGGCGATCGATGCTTCATCCGTGACGTCGAGCTGAATGGCGTGGGCTTGCCCGCCAATTTCCTGCGCCGCCTTCTCGCCCTTCTCAAGGTCGCGCGCGCCGACGATCACCGTCAGTCCTTTTGCAACCAGATCCTTCGCAATCTGGAGGCCGATGCCTTGAGTGGCTCCGGTGACGAGAGCGATGCGTTCGTCCGACATAATGAAGTTTCCTTGCTGGGTTTCTTTGCTGGCCTTTTTACGTCCGGCGGCGTATTAAGCGGAACAGCCTTCCGCCTATATACGGAACGTTGTTCCGCTTAACAAGCGTTGATTGCCGAAATGGGAGAATCCATGGCTGGAAAATCGTCGAAACGGGCCGTGCGCGCCGATGCGCAGCGCAACATCGAAAAACTGGTGCGCACCGCTCGGGACGTGTTCGCCACATCCGGTGTTGAGGCGCCGATGCGCGAAATCGCCGAAAAGGCAGGTGTCGGCGTCGGGACCATCTACCGCAACTTTCCCCAGCGCTCCGATCTGATTGCAGCAGTGTTTCGCAGTGAGGTTGACGCCTGCGCGGACGCCGCGGCCAGTCTTGCGGAAGCCTTTCCTCCCGGGGAAGCGCTCGACCGCTGGATGCAACGCTATGTCGACTTTATCGTTGCCAAGCGCGGGCTCGCTGCGGCCCTGTATTCGGGCGACCCCGCCTTCGAGGCCTTGCCGGCCTATTTCGATAGCCGGTTCGAGCCTGCACTGCAAAACTTGCTCGATGCCGCCGTCACCGCCGGAGACATACGGCCGGACGCTAATCCGTATGATCTTCTGCGCGCCGTCGCGAGCCTGTGCATGCCGTCAAGCGATGGCAATCCATCAGCAGCTCGCCGGCTGGTCGCACTGCTGGTTGACGGGCTGCGTTACCGTGCAAACGGTCCGCAGCGCACTGCTGATCTTGCGCCGCCGGGCGTGCTCTAGGTGCCGCTCTGCATGCGCAAACTCACGGCGCCGCTCTGTCCAAACGTATGTGCGTGACGGCGGGGCGTGTGGTATTGTGAGCGGAACGGACCGATTGAGCGGGAAGGACAGCCTCGCTAGCTTCGCTAGATGACCCGCAATCCATTTCGCTATTTCAAGACATCGCCCGAGATCATCCAGCTCGCGGTCATGATGTACGTCCGTTTCCCGCTCTTATTGCGGAACGTTGAGGACTTGCTGCATGATCGTGGCATAGACGTTTGCCACGAAAGCGTTCGGAAATGGGTGGACCGTTTCGGGCCAATGTTCGCCGATAATATCCGCGTCCGCCGCGCCAGCTACATGCGCCAGATCACGCAATGGCAGTGGCATCTCCACGAGGTCTTCGTGAAGCTCAATGGCGAGACGCATTACCTCTGGCGACGTTGATTATGAGGGCGAAGTCCTGGAAAGCTAAGTTGCGAAAACACGCGATAAATCCGCAGCGTAGCGCTTTCTGAGAAAAGCCAGAAAGCGCTACGGCGCACCACGGACAGTCGTCACCGACCGGCTAAGATCATATGGCGCGGCGATGAAGGAAATCGGAAATATCGACCGTCGGGAGGTCGGTCGCCATCTCAACAACAGAGCCGAGAACAGCCATTTGCCGTTCCGGCGACGAGAGCGGGCGAGGCTAAGGTTCAGGCGAATGTCCAACCCCCAGAAATTCGCCTCGAACCACGCTTCATTCCACAATCACTTCAACCTCGATCGCCACATCAACTGCCGTCAGACTTTCAAATCGAAACGCGATGTTGCCCTTTTCGAGTGGCGCGGGCTTCTGGCTGGATAGAGGGGCTAAACCTTGCGATGCTGGAGACGGGTTCGCATTAGACTGACAGCACCGCCAGCCAGTTTCCCGAAAATCAGCGAATCCCAGACGTCTCGGAATAGTCCCGGCGGCATTGTCAGGGGAACGGGTCGATTGAGCTCCCGGAGACGGAGCAAGGTTGATGGCATTGTCAGCGTTTATCGTAAAGGCGCCAGTTATTCGCCAGCGCGGCGTTTAGTCCGGGGTAATCTCGAAGACACCGTCGATTTCGACGGCAACGCCTAGAGGGAGTGTCGGGGACGCCACGGCTGAGCGCGCGTGTCTGCCGCGGTCGCCGAAAACGTCGACCATGAGATCGGAGCATCCATTGATGACATGCGGTATCGCTTCGAAGTCCGGCGCGGCGTTTACGAACCCGCCAAGCTTGACCACTTTGTGAATGCGGTCGAGGCTCCCGAGGGCCGCCATGCACTGGGACAGAAGGCTGATCCCGCAATGTCGCGCCGCTTCGACGGCATCGTCCATAGAAATGGTCTCGCCAATGCGTCCCTTGATCAGATTGCCGTCGCGAGCGCTGATCTGCCCCGAGACAAACAGCAATCGCCCCGCCATGACATAGGGTACGTAATTCGCGACAGCCGCGGAGGGGGCGGGCAGGGTAATGCCAAGTTCTTCAATTCGTTCATCGATAGAGCCCATGAGGTGCTCCTTTCTTCTTTGGCTTTCGAGGGCAGGGGATAGCGAGAGCGCTCCGATTGTTCAGTGCCTGAAAAGGCGTTCATATTCTGATGGATCGAGGCCCTGCGCTCTCACCCAGTCTTCATTGTGATAGGTGTCGGCGTAGCGCTGGCCGTCGTCGCAGATGAGAGATACGATGCTTGCCGGCTCCTTCCTGTCTTCGAGTTCGAGCGCCAGCTGATATGCGCCGAAGAAATTGGTGCCGGTCGAGCCGCCGAGCTGCCGACCGGTGAGCCCCTCAAGGTAACGTAGCGCGGCCATCGACCCCGCGTCGGGCACCTGGATCATCTCGTCCACCAGTTCGGGGAAGAAGGATGGCTCAACCCGCGGGCGCCCGATTCCTTCGATCCGGGAGGAGTGGGCTGAGACGAGATTGGTTTTTCGCGTCTTGTAATGATCGTAGAGAACCGAATTCTCAGGGTCGACAACGCACAACCGGGAGTTACGTCCGCGGCCTGAATAGCGAAGGTAGCGCCCGATTGTAGTTGACGTTCCGCCAGTACCGGCCCCGACTACAATCCAGTCCGGCTCGGGGCATCTTTCAGATTTCATCTGCTCAAAGATGGCGGCCGCAATATTATTCGGCCCGCGCCAGTCGGTGGCCCGCTCGGCATAGGTGAACTGGTCCATGAAATAGCAATCGGTTTCGCACGCTTGCTTGGCGGCTATCTCGTATATTTCATGCGGTTCAACCAGCACGCATTCCCCACCGTAGAATTCGATTTCCCGGATCTTGCGCTGCGCGGTGCGTTTCGGGACAATCGCCTTGAAATCGAGCGAGAGCAGATTGGCAAAATAGGCTTCTGAGATCGCTGTGCTTCCGGATGAGCACTCAATTATGGTCGTGTGCGGTCCGATCTTGCCGCTACAGATCCCCCACAGGAACAGTGATTGAGCAAGCCGGTGTTTTAAGCTGCCGGAGGCATGCGCGCTCTCGTCCTTGAGGTACATATCCACATAGCGGAAGCCGGGCAGCTTGAGCTTTACCAAATTGGTTTGGCCTTGCCGCGTCGCCTCGGCTTGAATGGTATTGATCGCCTCCCGGGCCCAGTCGCGTATGTTGCGTTCCTTGACGGTCGTCACCAAAGACGGTCTCGGATACCTGTTTAAAGCTGGAATCGTCACTTTTCTGGCCTTTTCGTCTCAATCTATCTGACGCAAGACCTACGCCCAAAGGCGACGAAAGTGTTCCCAAAATTTGCTATTATAACGCTTTATATTGGTATAAATCGATTGCTAACGTGCCGCAGATACCGGTGTCTCTGGTCAGTCTGTAGGCAAAAGCGCACAAATTACGGACTTTCGTGTGAAAATGAGGGAATATCTTATTGTATGGCATTGACCTCATTGTGCGGGCGGCTTGGAAGTGCGGGGCTGAATTCGAGGCGCCGTCCGCTGTTGTCGGCTCTGCGTCAAAGTTTGAGGGAGGTAGAGTATTTGACTTTTTCCATTGAGAAACTGGACGAGACATCGGTCAGACCTGTCACGCTTTCCACGAGCTTTTTGTAGACACTGTCATAATGGTCGATGCTGGAGACCTGGATCTTCAGCAAGTAGTCATTGGCGCCGCTGAGTCTGTGGCACTCCACAATTTCATCAATAGCGGCGACAGATCGTGAAAACATATCCAGCCATGATTTGCTGTGGTTTTCCGTTTTGAGGAACACGAAAACCGTAACTCCAAGATTGACGAGATTGGGATCAATCAGCGCAACACGTTTCGCGATGACGCCATCGTCTTCGAGTTTCTTGATCCTGCGCCAGCACGGGTTGGAAGACAGTCCGACCTTGTTGGCAATGTCCTGAATCGACAGCGAAGCGTCATCCTGAAGCGCATTCAGTATCTTGATATCCAGCTGATCCAATTTGGCGGCTTCTCGCATCATGGTAAAAAATCCCAAAAACAAAGCAATAAGTGTTACGAAAGGTGAGTTTATCACAATAAAATGGGTGTACAATCCCAAATGGGCTTCATAAAGTTATATTGGAACTGAATTTGGTGCTGCATAGGGAAAAAGTAGGGATGAACGGGAATTATATGGTAAAAAAATCTAAAGCGACTAAGTTGATCTCGCGCGGGGTTTCAAGCGTGGTTCTCGGTTTGGCGATAACGGGGTTTGCGTCCGCATACGCGCAGGAGGTCGTGGCTGTAGATGAACCTGAGTCATCAGAAGTGGCGGATGAAGGATCGCTTGGTCTCGACCGCGTTGTCATTACCGGATCGCGGATTTCAAATCCTAACCTGACATCCAGCTCATCAGTGACCACGCTGGGAGCAGAAGAGTTCGATGCGCGCGGCGTGCTGCGAGTCGAAGACCTTCTGAGCACACTGCCACAGACCCTTTCGGGTGAGAGCTCGACGTCGGGCGTCAGCGGCGCGCAGGCGACGGTCAACCTTCGCGGACTTGGTGCAAAGCGCACCCTGGTGGTCGTTGACGGCAAGCGGCTGCCATATGGGTCGCCAATTAATGTTGCCGCCGACCTGAACCAGATTCCGTCGCAGCTCGTTGAGCGGGTTGAAGTTCTCACCGGCGGGGCGACGGCCGTCTATGGCTCCGACGCGATTGCGGGCGTCGTGAACTTCATCATGAAGCGCGACTTTGATGGCTTTGAAGCGGATATTCAGGGCAGCACGTTCTGGGCCGACAATAACAATTCGAATATCGAGCGTGTCCTGAACGACTTCGGCCAGCCGGACGCCGACTCCATCATGGATGGCGAGTCTGTCGACCTGAACCTTGTCGCCGGCACGAACTTTGATGACGACCGTGGCAACGTCACGGCGTATTTCGGCTACTCCAAGGACAACGCTGTCAAATGGGAAGATCGCGACTTCACATCTTGTCCGTTTTCCACCCGAAATGGGGGCACGGACTTCTCCTGTAGCGGCTCAGGCTCCATGCCCGCCAATACGCGCTATCTGCGCACAGGGGCAGGCGGTTTTGACCTTGTTGTCGACGAAACGACAGGCGATTTGCGGGCTTACAATGGCTCGGTCGATGCCTTTAACTTTGCCTACGGAAACTACCTGCAGCGCCCCCGTGAGCGCTATACCTACGGCGCTTTCGCCCGGTATGATGTGACCGACAACATTGAATTGTTCTTCGACTTCTCTGTGGCCGACAACCAGACCGATGCGCAGATCGGTGCAGCTGGCCTGGCGACGGGCACCACGACCACGATCAATTGCGACAACCCGCTGCTGACGTCGGAAATGCAGGCGACTTTCTGCGATCCCTCCGTCGTCTCGATCGGTAGTGATGGCGTGCCGCGCGCGCCGCTACGCCTTGGACGCCGGAATCTCGACTATCCACGTGTCGCAGAATTTGGTCTGAAGACCCAGCGTTTCGTAGGCGGTGCCCGAGGTGAAGCGTTCGATGGCTTCGACTACGAAATCTTTGTCCAGAACTCGACCGTAGACTATCAGGAAACGATCCTGAATGACGTATCGATTTCCCGCGTAACACGGGCTGTTGATATCGTCGCGGATCCGGTCAGCGGGGACCCGGTTTGCCGCTCTGTCCTGACGGGCGAAGACCCTGATTGTGTGCCTTTCAATATCTTCCAAGCGGATGGCATCACGCCGGAAGCCAATAATTATATCACCACCCCGAGCCTGCGCGTTGGCGAAACCGAACAGTTCGTGTTCGGTGGCAGCCTTACCGGCGACCTCGGTCTCTACGGTCTTACCAGCCCGCTCGCAGAAGATGGGTTCGGCGCCGTCATCGGTTTTGAGTACCGTAAGGACACCCTGTCTCTTACCCCGGACTCCGCCGACACCCGTACCAGTGTGCGTGCGCCGGTGGACGGTTCAGTTCCGGTCCGCGAGCTGTTCGGCGAGCTTCAGGCGCCTCTTATCCAGAATGCGGCGTTTGCCAAGGAGCTGACCCTGACAGGCGCCTATCGCTATTCTGACTATTACGATACGACGGGTGGGCAGAGCACCTATTCCGTCGGCCTGGCCTGGCGTCCGGTCACTGACCTTCGCCTCCGCACGCAATACCAGCGTGCGACACGCTCACCCAACCCGCTCGAGCTTTACAGCCCGCGTGAATTTGGCTTCGGCACGCTGTCGACGCTGCCAAACGGTCTGAAGGACCCATGTGCCGGCGACTTCGATCCAACGACATCGACGGCTGAGCCATTCGCTTCCTTTGAGGCATGTGCAAAGACTGGCGTAACGCAGGCTCAGTACGGGACAATTCTCGACAGCGCCGGCAATATCGACATTCTGACAGGTGGTAATGAGGCGCTGGAGCCTGAGGTTTCGGATACCTGGACGGCAGGCATCGTTTACGAGCCTTCCTATCTTCCGGGCTTCGTGGCGAGCGTCGATTACTTCTCCATCGAAGTTGAGGATTTCATCGGATCGATCAATCCCAGCCAGACCATCGATCAGTGTCTGACAACTGGCGATGCGCGCTATTGTTCGCTCATCAACCGGGAGCCGTCGGGCACGCTCTTCCTTGGTGATGGCGATGCCTATGTGGACGTCGCCCTGATCAATACGGGCCACCTCAAGACGTCCGGTGTTGACCTTAGCGCGTCTTACCGCTTTGGCCTTGAGGATGTGGGCGCACCCGGTTTTGGCGATCTGCAGCTGAGCTATGTCGCAACCGTTCTCGATGAGCTTTCCACCCAGGCGCTTGTCGGTGAGCCGGCCGTCGAATGTGCGGGTATGCATGGCGGCGCCTGTAACAACCCGGCGCCGGAGTATCGTCACCGGGTCAGTGCCAACTGGAGCCTCGACAAACTTCGGGCGCAACTGGCATGGCGCTATATCTCTGCAGTCGACGAGTACTCTGTAAACCCTTCGCCTGTGAACGATCTGGAAGCGACATCCTACTTCGATGTGTCGGTCCAGTATGACGTTTCAGAAGCGCTTGAGCTTCGGGCCGGGGTGAACAACGTCCTCGATCAGGATCCGCCACTTACCTCACTGGCGGGTTATGGCGGCAACGAAAATGATGGCCGCGGCAACACCTATCCATCGATCTATGATGCGCAGGGCCGCTTCCTCTTCGCTGGCGCCACCATTCGTTTCTGATCGGTGGAGCTGAACACCCTTCCCGTTACCTCCCGGGAAGGGTGTTCATTCAATAAAAGGATTAAATACAGGATTTTCGATGCTCAATTTGCTGAAACTCGCCGCTATTTCCTGTCTCGTCGTTTGGCCCAGTTGCGCTGGTGCGCAGGGCCAGACGGGCGAAGCCGACACGCGATCAGCAGCCACGGCGATCATCAACGCCACTATCCTGACGGCCGCCTCCCCCCGCATCGAGAATGGCACTATTCTGTTCGAGGACGGAAAGATTGTAGCGATCGGCTCCGCTGTCGACGTGCCGGCGAATGCCGCAGTTATTGATGGCGAGGGGCGTTGGGTGACGCCGGGCCTGATTGATCCTCATTCGCATATTGGAGTCTTTCCAACGCCGCTTCTGCCGACGACGATGGATCTCAACGAGAAGAGCGGGACCAATACAGCCCAGGTGTCGGCGGAAGATGCAATCTGGCCGCAGGATCCGGGCTTCGAGATGGCTCGGGCGGGCGGCGTGACTAGCCTTGCTATCCTGCCGGGCTCTGCAAACCTGATTGGAGGCCGCGGCGTTACAGTTCACAATATTGAATCGGTGACGGCCAGTGAGATGCTCCTGCCCGACGCACCTGAATTTTTGAAAATGGCATGCGGTGAAAACCCCATGAAGGTCTATGGCGGCGCCGGCAAAGCCCCGGTCACCCGGATGGGTGTCGTGGCCGAATTCCGCCAAGCCTGGGCCGATGCCACACAGTATCGCCGCCAGCGAGATGAAGCGATGAAAGCTGGAAAGCCCGCACCGGCCGATCTTCAGATGGAGACAATGGCGGGCGTGCTCGATGGGGACATCATCCCTGTGTTTCATTGCTACCGGGCTGACGAGATGGAGCAGATGATCGAGGTCTCACACGAATTCGGCTTCCAGATCGGCGCCTTTCACCACGCTACTGAAGCCTACAAGATTGCTGATCTTCTCAGGGATGAAGACATCGCTGTCGCGACCTGGGCGCGTCGGTGGGGCTTCAAGATGGAGGCCTATGACGCGGTTCCGGCTGCCGCCGCGATGCTGGAGGAGGACGGTGTGACGGTCTCGCTTCATTCTGATAACGCGCTGCTGATCCAGCGACTGAATATCGAGGCTGCCATGGCGTTGGCCTCCGCGAAAGACGCGGGGCTCGACTATGATTATGAGACGGCGATCAAGTGGATCACGTCCCGGCCCGCCGAAATGATGGGGATCGATGATCGAACCGGCACGCTCGAACCGGGCAAGCTCGCCGACGTCGTCGTCTGGTCTGGCGATCCATTCAGCGTCTATTCGCATGCCGATCTCGTCTATATCGACGGTGCGCTGGTTTATGAGCGCGAGAAAGACGAGGGCTCTGTCGAGTCAGACTTCCTGACAGGTCAAACGGGAGCAGGAGAATGACAATGCGCCTTTTTGCTATTCTTTCAGCGGCGGTCTCACTCTGCTTCTCGCCCGCGCTTGCGCAAACGCTTGCGATCACGAATGCTAAAGTGATGACGGCGGGCGAGGCAGGTGAGCTGGAGAGCGCTACCATTCTTATCGAGAATGGCCGCTTTACCGCTGTCGGTGCGGACGTCCGTATCCCAGCCGATGCACGAATGGTCGACATGAACGGCAAGGTCATTACGCCAGGACTTATCGTTTCAAGCACGACGCTAGGCGCTGTCGAAATCAATGATCGCGCGAATGCAAATGATATTGATGCGTCCTCTTCAACGCTATCCGCAGGCGCGGATATTCAGTATGCGATCAACCCGAATTCGACCCTTATCCCTGTGGCGCGGCGCGGCGGCGTTGCTCGCGCTATCGTGACGCCGGGGCTGGAAGCTAAGACCGGCGGTGCCGCGGCGTTTGGTGGTCAGGCCGCCCTCATCAGCACAGCTGCGAATGGCGACGCGATCTCTCAGCCGCAAGTCGCCATGACTCTTAATTTGCTCGGATCAGATCAGGGCAGGGCAGCTGTTTTCCCGCAGCTCAAGGCCATGCTGGAAGACGCGTCGAGCTTTGCCGAGAATCCGTCGCCTGAACGGGTGTCATCGTTCAAGGCGGCCAAGTGGACACAGGCTGATCTGCAGGGCCTCGTGCCTGTCATGCGCGCTGAGATACCGCTTTACGTCGCTGCAGAACGGGCATCGGATATCCGGGCGTTTCTGAAGATCGCCGCTCCCTACAATCTGCGTATCGTTTTTGTTGGCGCGGCTGAAGCATGGTCTGTTGCCGATGAGATTGCGGCCGCGGGCGCCTCTGTCGTTCTCGACCCTTACGAAAACCTGCCGCAGAGTTTCAACGCTGTTCTGGCATCATCACAGAATGCCGTTCGGCTCCATGAGGCAGGGGTGCCGGTTCTGATCGTTCCGCCGCGCGCCGGCCATGACGCGCGGCTCATTCGCTACAGAGCCGGCGTTGCAGTTGCTGCGGGCCTTCCGAAAGATGCTGCTCTCGTTGCCATCACCTCAGGCCCGGCTCGCATGCTCGGTCTCGATAACTATGGTGAGATCGCGCCCGGTAAGGTCGCCGACATGGCAATCTGGTCGGGCGACCCGTTCGAGCCTCTCAGCGGCCTTGATGCGCTTTACATTGATGGCGTGCTGCAACCCCTGGAAGACCGTCAGACGGCGCTTCGGGACAAATATCGTGCAAAACCTGCAGGAAAGTAGACAGATGCCCGGACTTCAAAACTGGCGTGCCATCTCCCTCACGGTGACGGTCCTTTTGACAGCTAACTTCGCGGCGAGCGCACAGGATGTCCTGATCCGCGACGCGAAGGTCTTCGATGTGACATCCGGAGATGTGCGCACATTGGATGTGCTTGCTGAAGATGGTCGGTTCACGAAGATTGAAGAGAGCATCGAGGCCGCTCCTGAAGGCGTTAAGGTCATAGACGCTGACGGCAAAGCCTTACTGCCGGGCTTGATAGATGTTCACACGCACTGGACCGGGATGAATGGCGCGACACGGGCGTCCATTGCCGTCGACCTGCTGGAAGCGGGTGTGACGACTGCCACGGATTTCCACTCGTCCCCCGAGGCCTTTGAAGATATGCGCGCCTATCATGCCGGTATCGTTTCGCCGCATGTGTTCTACGCGGCCCGAATGAGTGTTCCCTATGGTCATGGTACGGCCTGGACGGATGAGCGCGTCACAAAGACCGTGTTTAGCGCCCGCGAGGCCGACGCAGCGGTCGAGGATATCCTCGCTTTCAAGCCGGACGCGATCAAGGTCTTTGCCGATGGCTGGCGCTATGGCAGCGGCGCCAATCTCAGCAGCATCAACCTTGATGCCTTCTCCGCGATTGTTGGTGTCGCGCATGAGGCGGGTTTGCCGGTCTTCAGCCACACCGTCACCGTTGAGGGTGGGAAGCAGGCAGCAAGGGCTGGTGTCGACGGCATCGTACACGCGCTTCAGGACCGAACAGCCGATGAAGAGCTTGTCGAGTTGATGACCGAAAACGGTGTCTATTACTCGCCGACGCTGACCGTTTATGAGCCTTTCGAGGATGAGATGGCCGAGATGGGTCCGGCGAAGGCGGCAATTGTCATGCGTCGCCAGCAGTTCTCGCGCGCGAACATGTCCGCTTTTCTCGATGCCGGCGTGAAGGTCGCCATGGGAACCGACCAGGGCATCGATAACAACCCATTCGGCGAAGCCGATCTCCGTGAGATGGAATTGATGGTCGATTTTGGCCTCACGCCAAG
This sequence comes from Henriciella litoralis, assembly GCF_002088935.1. NCBI lineage: Bacteria > Pseudomonadati > Pseudomonadota > Alphaproteobacteria > Hyphomonadales > Hyphomonadaceae > Henriciella > Henriciella litoralis. The sequence goes on along the minus strand of NZ_NCSS01000006.1, from coordinate 1,100,365 downwards.
CGAGGCGCTGACAGCGGCGACGCTTCATAGCGCCGAGCTTCTCGGCCTGTCCGATGATCGCGGCAGCATCGAAGTGGGAAAGCGAGCAGATTTCATTCTTGTCGCTGGCGAACCCTGGAAGGATATATCGGAGCTTCGGTCGCTCGACAGGGTCTTCCTTGATGGCAGGGAAGTCGTCGCAGATGCAAAGCTGTCGGTGGACCAAGGCGCTGTCATGCCAGACGCACGTCCCGCCGGCAGGATGATCGATGATTTCGAGAATGACGCTCTAACGAGCACTGGAGCGTGCCGAGGGTATGATGTGGACCGCAATCATCCGCGCAGCAGGCTCGTTCGCAATACGGTCGAACGGATCGAGGGCGGCATGGCTCTGCATGTCTCAGCGGACCTGACGCTGAAAGAAGATCCATTTGCGTTTGTTGTCCTTCCGCTTTCGCCCGCTGGTTTCCTGCCGGTCGATGCTGCGCGTTTTGACGGTGTGCGACTGGACGTGCGCGGCCAGGGACCGATCAAAATGAAGATTGGTGGCGGCCCCTCTGAGGCTGAGTCTGCGTTCGAGACGACCAAGAATTGGAAAACAGTAGAGCTTCCCTTTGAGGGATTTGCCGGCGAGCCGGAGGCCGGCCCTGTGGACCTCGCCGCTCTGCACTGGCTGTCCATCGGACGTCATGACGAGCCGGGAACCGATTTCTGGTTCGAGCTCGACAATGTCGAATTCTACAAATCTGCTGAATAGGAACCCAGCCATGAAGAGCCATATGCTTGCCGCCATGACGGCTATTATCCTGCTTTCGGGCTGTACTACGGAAACCAGCGGGTCATTTGGAGCGGCGACGGAAACGTCCGCAGCTGATGTTGAGGCGCGGCCGGTCGAAGCGATCTCTTTTCTGGGTGAGCCACTCTACAGAAAGGAAGCGACGTCTGAGCAGGCGGAAGCGGCCAGGCAGGCGATGGAGCGACTGCAGTCGGGTGCGGTTTCCAGCGAAGATGAGTATGTGGAGGTCGGAGCGGCGCTGGCTGGTGCTGGGCGCTATCGCGACGCGATTGACGCCTATTCCAAGGGCGTTGAAGCCTATCCTCAGTCGTACAAGCTCCGTCGGCATCGCGCTCATCGCTACATCACAACGCGCCAGATTGAAAAAGCGTACGCCGATCTTCTGGAAGCTGAGGCACTGGTCGAGTCCAAGGGCGAAACGGACGTGTATGAGCTGAAGAGCGGGAAACCGCATGGCACCTACGCACACTGGATCGCCTACCATCTCGGCATCTACCATTATTTGCATCAGGACTTTGCGGAAGCGGCGGAGCAATTTGCCAGCTGCGTGGAGACGGCGACCGACAATGACATGCTGATCGGGGCCGTCGACTGGTTGTACAATGCCGAAATGAGGGCTGGTGAGCCTGAGAAGGCCAATGCTGCCCTCGCGCTTGTTGCCGAGGATATAGAGGCGGATGAGACCTATCCCTATTACAAGCGCGTGATGATCTACAAAGGCGTCCTTTCGCCTGATGACGTCATCAATCTCGACAAGGCAGAAGGCTGGAACGGTCGCGATGCGACGGTGGCCTATGGCCTCGCCAGCCGGATGATTGCGGCCGGTGATGATGATGCAGCCCGGCAGGTGCTCAAAGACATACTGGATACATCATACTGGCCGATCTGGGCCTATGTGGCGGCCGAAAGCGACTACGCCATGCTGACCGTAGATGCCGGTTTGAGCGATTGAAGCCGCTGACCGCCCAGCCGCGCTGTGTCTTGCCGCCGCATAGAAGCCGCGAAGCGCGCCAATCGAAAATCGGAGCGAGGATGTCATGGGGCTGATTGAGGAGCTGCTCGCCCGCGCCGCGAGCTGGGTATGGGGACCCCCACTGGTTTTTCTGGTGACGGCGTCTGGTCTGTTCTTCTTCTGCTTTTCGCGGCTCCTGCCTTTTCGGCATTTCTTCTTTGCGATCCAGGTTCTGACCGGTCGGCATGACAAGGCCGGGGCGCCAGGCATGATTGGCCATTTTCAGGCACTTTCCGTGGCATTGGCGGCCACGATCGGTATGGGCAACATTTCCGGCGTCGCGATCGCCATCAAAATGGGCGGTCCAGGCGTGGTCTTCTGGATGTGGGTCTCGGCAATCCTCGGCATGGCGACGAAGTACTTTACCTGCTCGCTGGCAGTCATGTTCCGCGGAAGGGATTCCGAAGGCGAGCTGCAAGGTGGTCCAATGTATGTGATCCGCGAAGCGCTCGGTCCGCGCTGGCGGCCACTGGCGATCTGGTTCTGCGTCGCGTGCATGGCAGGATGCCTGCCGGTCTTCAACGCCAATCAGCTAACCCAAGCTGTCAGTGATATCGCCCTCGTGCCGGCAGGTATAGCGGACAGCTTCGTGACCAATGCAATCATTGGCATCGTCCTCACGGGCCTGACAGCGGCCGTCGTGTTTGGTGGGCTGACCCGGATCAGCTATGCCACAACGCTGCTCGTTCCCGCCATGGTAGTGATCTATGTCGCTGCCGTGGTCGGGATCATGTTTCTCAATGCGAGCCAGGTGCCGCATTATATTGGCCTCATCATCAGTGATGCCTTTTCAGCAAGCTTCTACAGCGGCGAAGCAGCCTTCGGCAGTGCAGTCGGTGGATTGATCCTGCTCGGCGTCAGGCGCGCGGCTTTCTCCAATGAAGCCGGGTTGGGCACGGCCGCCATGGCGCACGGTGCAGCAAAGACGAGTGAACCTGTTCATGAGGGGCTGGTCGCAATGCTCGGTCCTGTCATCGATACGCTGGTCATTTGCACGATGACGGCGTTGGCCATCCTGATGACCGGAGTCTGGCAGAGCAGCGACGCCACCGGCGTATCGCTGACAGCGAACGCATTCGAGGCGGCTTATCCGGGCTTTGGCGGCTATATCCTGCTCCTCTGCATTCTGTTTTTCGGCATCTCTTCGCTCTTTTCCTATTCCTATTATGGCGCCAAATCCTTCGCCTTCCTGTTTGGGGTGAAACGCGTCCCGATCTATACCTCCGTCTATGTCACGACCATTTTTCTGGGAGCCGTGACGTCTGTCGGTATCATCCTGAACTTCATCGATCTCAGCTTTGCTCTGATGGCGGTCCCGACTTTGGTTTCAGCGATTATTCTGTCACCGAAAGTGGTTCGTCATACGCGCGCCTATTTCAGGCGAGAGCGGGTATCGTCGGTCGAACCGGCCGATTGAGAGGGATGGGGCTGAGGGGCGTGAACGTCCCGTTGGGTGAGGAGAGGTGCTTGTCGATGCTGAAGACGGGGTCGCATTAGACTGACAGCACCGTGTTGACCGCTAAGATCCGGCATCAGCAACGAGACCAGCGGCGCTGATTCCAGCAATCGCACAGGCTTCGTCGTTGTCGGAAGTGTCGCCAGTTACGCCGACAGCGCCGAGGATCGCGCCTTTTTCATCGCGAATAAGGACTCCGCCAGCGACAGGCACACACCCATCAACGAATGCGCCTGAAACGCTCAACATGAAAGATGGACGATCGGCAGCCATTTTTGCAAGTGTGCGACCGCCAACGCCAAGCCCAATGCAGCCGGATGCTTTGCCCATCGCAATTTGTGGTCTGCCTACTGAAGAGTTGTCTTCGCGTTTGGAGTTTACGAGATGTCCGCCAGCGTCAAGGACGATAACGCAAAGCGGTGCCAGCTCGCGAGCCCGCCCTTCTTGCAAGACAGTGCTTGTGATGATTTCAGACTGTTTCAGGGTCAGCATTTTCTGGCTTCCTTCTTGAAGGTTCTAATTTTGCTCATTGGCCGCGAGTTGGGCTTTGCGATCGCGACGGCGGCGATGCAAAATTGGCTCGGTGTAGCCACTCGGTTGGCAGGTCGCCTGAAATACTAGGTCTCGTGCGGCCTGGAACGCGATGTTGTTCTCATGATCTGGGAGCATAGGCGTGTATGCTGGATCGCCGGAATTCTGGCGGTCGACAATTTCTGCCATCTGCAAAAGCGCGGCTTCGACATCCTGTCTAGAAACGACGCCGTGATGGAGCCAATTCCCTAGAAGCTGACAGGAAATCCGCAAGGTTGCGCGGTCTTCCATCAATCCGACATCGTGGATGTCCGGAACTTTTGAGCAACCGACACCCTGGTCAATCCAGCGTACGACGTAACCGAGTGTGGTCTGACAACAGTTCTCAACTTCGGTTCGGATGTCTTCCTTGGTCCAGTTCTTCGGGTCAGCGATCGGCGGTGTCAGAAGAGCAATTAGTCGCTCAGAAGAACTTATCGGATCAGAGTTAGCGAGCAAATCTGCCTGAACCGTCTCAACGTCAATCTCATGATAGTGCAATGCATGAAGCGTTGCGGCAGTGGGGGAAGGCACCCAAGCGCAGTCTGCACCCGCCAACGGATGGTTGGCTTTTTGCGCGAGCATTTCGCCCATGTAGTCGGGTTTTGCCCACATACCTTTGCCGATCTGCGCCTTACCACGAAAGCCGGCGCCTAGGCCTGTTTGAACATTTCCCATTTCGTAAGCGCCAAGCCAGGGCGACGACTTCATCTCTTCTTTGCGAGCAACGGGACCTGCTTCCAGGGCGGTAAAAATCTCATCGCCAGTTCGATCAAGGAAACCTGTGTTGATGAAAATGATCCGATTGCGCAGTTCATAGACGCACGCCTTCAGATTGGTTGAGGTTCGGCGCTCTTCATCCATCAATCCAATTTTTAAAGTGCTGGGCGAAAGGTTTAGGATTTGCTCCACAGTCTCGAGAACATCATTCGCGAAGGCGGCTTCTTCCGGCCCATGCATTTTTGGCTTCACAATGTACACCGATTGAAGTGTGCCATTGTTCAAGCCGTGGCACGCCATTAGGCTCGTCAGAAGCGCGTCGAGTAATCCTTCGAACACTTCTTCACCGTCGCGATCGATCACGGCTGGGGTGGTCATGAGGTGACCAACATTGCGGACGAGCAAACGACTGCGGCCTGGCCGCGAGATCGAAGTACCTTGCGCGCTTGTATACTCGCGATCAGGCGCCAGTTGACGAACGATTTCTGCCCCGCCTCTTGTCAAACGCGCTTGCAGGTCTCCTCGCATGAGACCGAGCCAATTGCGATAACATGCCGTTTTGTCTTCGCCGTCGACCGCCGCAACCGAGTCTTCGAAATCGATGATCGTGGTTAGTGCCGATTCAAGATAGATGTCTTTCATGCCAGCGCGATCATCGCGTCCAATATTGCTATTGCGATCAAACTGAAGTTCGGCGTGAAGGCCGTTATTGATCAAGAGAATTGATTCTGGCGTTCCAGATGGGCCCGAAAATCCAACGAGCGCTTCTGGTGTTGATAGTTTAGTAATCGAGCCGTTTATCGCAACTGCCAGCTCACCTTCCTCAACCCAATACTGGGTCACATCCGCGTGCGATCCTTCTGCCAAAGGCCAAGTTTTGTCGAGAAACTGTTTTGACCAATCAATCACTTTTTGCCCGCGTTCTGGATCATATCCGCCAGCCTCTGGTGGTGGCATGATGGCGTCGGTTCCATACAGAGCATCGTACAAGCTGCCCCAACGGGCGTTTGCGGCATTCAGCGCATATCGCGCATTCGAAACTGGAACGACCAATTGTGGGCCAGATATTTCAGCGATCTCAACATCAGTGTTCGACGTTTGGATCTCAAAGTCAGCCGGCTCATCCAAGAGATAGCCGATTGAACTCAAAAACTCTTTCTGGGCGCCGCCTGATCTTGCCAGTTCAGCATTCTGGCTCTGCCAATCCTGAATTTGATCTTCAAGGACTTCTCGGCGGGCCAGCAGTGCGCGGTTTCGCCCAGAAAAGTGAGAGATGATCTCCTCCAATCCCGACCAGATGGTCTTGCTATCGTACGGCAATCCTTTGAGAGCTTCTCGTTCAACGAAGTCAGCTAGCGCGGCATCGATTTTGAGCTGCCCGCGGTCCACATAGTTTGTCATTACTATTCTCACCAAAATTCTGTTGGAGGTCAGGCTGCCAGAGCAGGGGATACGGTCTGCAAACGCCCGGTAAATGATTTAAGGATCTTTTCCGAAACGATCTCGGCGGTCGCGGCTGACAGCGTCCATCCGAGATGTCCATGACCGGTGTTATAGAACACGCGGTCTCGCTTGCCGGCCATCGCTCGAGGCATCATGTCCGGCATCATCGGGCGCAAACCAGCCCAGGGAATTGAGCCCGACGCGTCTAATTCAGGATGATGCGTGTGAACCCATTCGACCAGTGGACGAATTCGGTCCGCGCGAATATTGCGGCCAAATCCATTTATTTCCGCTGTACCCGCAATTCGGTATTTGTCAGGCCCAAGTCGGCTGGTAACGATTTTTGCCGCTTCATCGAGCAAGCCAACTTGTGGCGCCGCCAACTCACTATCTACGTGGGTAATGGGAACGGTGATCGAATAGCCTTTGACGGGGTAGACATTGATCCGGTCGCCCAGTTGGGATGCAAAGCGTCTGCTTTCCACACCGGCGCAAACCACGATGGCATCGTGAGTCGATGTTTGAGGATCGGCCCGGCCATTCGGACTTTGGTCGAACTGGATATCCACGCCTTGTGCATGAGCTTTGACGCGGGAAATTTCGGCTCCCAATCGCATGATCGCGCCTCGATTGACGCAAACCTCCGACAATTGGCGTGTAAATCTGTGAATGTCGCCCGTTGCGTCATCTTGAGTGTAGTATCCGCCGACGAACTCGCCGCTCAACGCTGGCTCGATTGACTTGATTTCCTCGCGTGTAACCGCGCGGCGATCAAGTCCCGCCTCATTCAGCATGCCATTGACGGTTGCGGCAGATTCAAGATCTTCTTTTGATTTGTAAAAGTGCAAGATCCCTTTTTGAGCAAAGTCGAAGCTGAGTTGCTCAGTCTCGGCAATCTCAAATAAGCGCTGACGCGCCAGAAGTGCCAGACGAACCGTCTCCATCGAGTTTTCGCGGTACTTCCGCGTCGCCAACAAAAACTCGGCAATCCAGGAATATTTGTGCCAGCTCGGCGAGGGGCTGAATAAGAGCGGCGCATCATTGCGCAAGAGCCACTTTATACCTTTGCCGACGGTAGTCCAGTTGTTCCAGACCTCAGCGTTGCAAGCAGATAACTGGCCACCATTTGCGAACGACGTTTCCATCGCTGCGTATCGGTTTCGGTCAAAAACGGTTACTTCAAATCCGCGGTTAAGCAGGGCGTAGGCTGTGGTGATCCCCGTAATCCCGGCACCAACAATCGCAATATTCTGCATCTGAATCTCCAAGCAGACAAATGGGCAGAAACGAACGCGGGCCTGATCCGCAATCGTTTCTGCCCCATCTGTCCTGAACCTGAGAGATTCATGAGCGTCGACTCACTTGCTCCTTCGGTGGGCCGCCATAGCGACCACTCTCCAGATGTCCTTCAAGTCGACCGGTATTAGGCCTGAGAGTTTCCGGGGCGGTTGCTCCTTCGGCGCCGGATATATCCGGGCTCTCCCTGTCGACAGCTTTGAACAAGAAAAAAGTAGTATACCATATTTTTAAGTCAAGCCTTTAAATCAACGGACAGTAGAATGCCTGTAACTGCTGAAAATGGATGTGTAGCAAATTCGACACACTTCCTGAAAATTCTAAAAAAGTATGATTGACTACTTTATCAAAAAATCGTGCCTTAAAGCTCTCGCTGGAGGAGTGCAGAATATGAACAAGATCAAATTCGGAGTTATTTCGAGCGTCAGCACCCTGGTGTTGGCCCTCTCAGCTGCCGCTCAAAGCGGCCCAGATTCAGGCGCGGACGCGGCTGAAACAGAAACCCGTACGCTTGGGGCCATTACGGTGACAGCGGAAAAGCGCGCTGCAAATTTACAGGATGTTCCGATTAGTATTTCTGCGTTCACAGGCGAAACACTTGAAGATCTAGGCATCACCGAGACGGATCAGTTGGGCGAATTTTTGCCGGGGTTGGAAATTTTGTCTCCGAGCGGGGAAGGCAGCCAGGTTGTCTTCTTCTTGCGAGGCGCAGGCCTAAACGACTTCAATACCAATAATGCGGGCCCCGTCGCGGTATATGCCGACGAAGTCTACGTCAGTTCGCCTGTTCTGACCGCATTTCAATTCTTTGATACCGAGCGGCTTGAGGTCTTGAAGGGGCCGCAAGGCACACTCTATGGCCGAAACACAACTGGCGGTGCGATCAAGTTTATCTCGAACAAGCCGACCGACACATTTGAGGCCAGTTTGCGAGCATCCTATTCCAGCTTCAACACAACGGAACTAGAGGCTGCGATCTCCGGTCCGTTGAGTGATAATGTTCGGGCGAGAGTTGCTGCGGTTAAGAAGGACTCTGATGGGTTCGGCACTAACCTGGTTACCGGTGAGGATACTCATGGCTTCGATACGCTCGCATGGCGCGCATTCATAGATGTGGATGCGACTGACCGTCTTGCGCTGCGTTTCAATCTTCATGGCGCTCAAAATGAATCGCAAGCATCTCAGTTCAATCACTTTGGGCTGTTGAGTGTTGACGGCGCAGGAAATGTAACAGGGTCAGGAACGCAAGACGTGCTCGGTTATCCAGGAACCGGGGATGCATATGATGGCGAGTATAATCGCGTCGGAGATGTCGATCAGGACTCAATTGGCGGTTATTTCCAGGCCACATACGATTTCGATGGCTTCGATTTCACATCGATTACCGCTTACGATGAGGTCGAGCACTTCCTGCCCGAAGATTCTGACGCCTCTCCGTTGTCTTTGCTGTTTGTGAGTTATGGCGTCGAATCTGAGACCTTTACCCAAGAGTTTCGTCTTGCCGGCAATACTGATCGTGGGAATTGGCTGCTCGGCGCTTATTACCTCAATGAAGATCTCGACCAGGTGAACGGACTGGAATTGTTCACTGAGTTGCTTCCACTAACGGGCGGCGTTGGAGATTTGTCGGGAGCGCTCGTCGGTGCGCCGGTTGTGATCTCTGAAACTGTGAACAAGCAGTCGACAGAGACATATGCGCTGTTCGGGCAAGGGACCTATGATTTGACCGATCAGCTCTCAGCGACGGTAGGGTTGCGTTATACGTCTGAAGACCGGGATTTCGATGGCGCATCGAATATCTTGAACGACCAATACTTTGTCGGTTTCGACGAGAGTTCGAACCCTATCATTGTGGACGGCCCTCTGCCGCTTTACAGTGTGCCGGGATTGAGCACGAGCGACGATGCGATCTCTTGGCGTGTCGCTCTGGATTACAAGCCAAATGAAGATACACTTCTGTACGGCAGTGTGTCACGCGGCTTCAAAAGCGGCGGATTTAATGGCGGGCTTCTGTCTGGAGATCCAGCCACTGCCGTCGCCGAATTGCAGCCCTACGAGCCAGAATTCATTACTGCTTATGAGGTCGGCTTTAAGTCCGAGCTGTTCAACAAGGCGCTTCGTCTGAATGGCGCGCTGTTCCTCAACGATTTTGAAGATCTGCAAGTCTTTACACTGATCAATACGGGCAATCTGCCAGTCCAGGTCTTGGATAACGCTGGCGGTGCTGAAGTGTTTGGATTTGAATTGGATGCAACCGCGTTCCCAACAGATAATCTGGTTTTGAACTTGAGTCTGGCGCTGTACGACAGCGAGCTTGAGGATACCTCCGGCACTGGCGGATTTGATGGCAACAGTATCGCAAACACCCCGGATACCTCAATTTCCGGACTCGCCAGATATGAGTTCGATGCTTTCAATGGCGGCAGGTTTCATGTTCAAGGCTCGGCCGCGTACAAGAGTGATATCTTCTTCTCGACAGAGAATAACCCATTGGTTGCTCAGGACGGCTACACGCTTCTGAATGCGCAATTGGGCTATACCAGCGCGGATGGCCGCTTCGAGTTCAACTTGTTCGGTAAGAACCTCGGTGACGAAGAGTACCTGGTAAATGCCGCCGATCTAAGTGATTTTGGGCTCATTCAACGCATGTTCGCTGCCCCTCGGTCCTTTGGTGCTGAACTGAGAGTGAGCTTTTAAGCAGAGTCTTTGCCAAAAACGTCGTCCGCGTCCTTCGTGTGCGCGGGGCCTCTCGAGCCCTGGAATACTTCCAGGGCTCGGCTTTTGGCAATCTCGTCCAGCTGCGTTCCATTAACGGTGCAAAATGGTTCAAATTTCTTGACCCATTCGAGTCCCGCTTATAAAGTAGTAAATACTATCATAATGGGAGATTTGTCTTTTGCAAAAGGTGCGTTTGAGCCTAGGGATCAGTATGGCGGTTCTGCTATATTCATGCGGTTCCCCTCGAGAAGGCGGCGCCGCTATCGTGACCGATCCAACCGCTGCGCAGATCGAATATGCGGAGCACTCACTACCGTCTGATGCTGAGCTTAGTGAGCTTTATGACCGGTCATGCCGGTTATGCCACGCAGTTGAGGGTATGAACGCCCCATTGACCGGGCATGGCGCTGATTGGGCCGCTCGAATGAAGGCTCGAGAAGGAGTGAACGGTCTGCTGAACTCCGCAAAGTATGGATATCAAATGATGCCAGCGAACGGGCAGTGCTTTGATTGCAGTGATGATCAGTTCATCGCGCTTATCGAATTCATGGCCAAAGATGGCGGGAGCTAAAAATGAAAATATCACGTCGGAATGCGCTAATTGGCGGAGCCGGAATTATTGGCGCGCCGGTCGTTATCGGTGGCGGGCAGCACGTCGCCTGGAGCGGACGCAACTTTACCAAAGACAGCTTTGATTATCCCGAATTTGAGGCTGGACCTGGTCAGACGGTTTGGAAGAACTGGGCCGCAAACCAAGGTGCGGTTTTGAGCGCGATCAAATCACTTCAATCAGAAGAAGAGCTTGCGAGCATAGTCGCCAATGCACAAGGCGGCATTCGACCTCTAGGGAGCGGTCATTCTTGGTCGGGCGTGGTGCCGACAGATGGAACCGACGGAACGCTGATCGATCTTGGCCGGTTTGTAGGCGTTTATGATGTAGACTTACCTGCTCGAACTGCAGTTGTCGGAGCAGGCACCCGAATTGGTCAGGCTGCGCGATTGCTGGCGGAGCAGGGACTCGCCTTTCCGAACCTTCCAGATATCAACCAGCAGACGCTTGCCGGAGCATTTGCCACAGCAACTCACGGCACAGGGCAGGAACTGCCGGCCATGCATGACTCTGTGATTGGATTTCGCATGGTAACGGCAAACGGTGAGATCCTTGATGTCACTGCGGAAACCAATGCGGATTTGTTTGAGGCTGGAAAGGTCTCACTTGGCGCGCTCGGTATCATTACTCAGTACACGTTGAAGCTTAAGCCGAGATTCCTTTTACACCGGCGCGTTTGGCTCGAAGACATTTACCAATTGCTGGACCGCGCTCCAGAAATGCTGGAGATGCATCCGTTCTTTGAGTTCTTCTATCTCCATAATGTCGGCAAAGCGCTCGTAATTGTTCATAATTATTACGATGGTGATCCCAGCGATGTGCGTGAAACGCCCGATGATGATGATCTGCTTGAGCAATTGAAACATCTCAGGAATGAGCTTGGCTGGTGGCCCTGGATGCGTCGCAGAATGTTCAATTCCGCTTTTCCGTCTGATGTGGAAATCGAAAACGTGAAAGAGGAGAGTTGGAAGCTCCTTTCCACACCTCGTCCGACCAAAATCTTTGAAACCGAGTACCATATTCCGGTCGAATCTGGAATTGCTGCATATAAAGAGATGCTCAAGTTTCTCGACAATCGAAAGAGCTTCTACTTTCCTTCTGAGTTCAGATATATTGGTCCCGACAATGCGTGGCTCAGCCCATTCAACGATGGCGTGCGCAACTCGATTTCATTTCATACACCGGCCAATGAAGATTATTCGCTTCATGCCGAGGTCATCGAGCCCATGATGCTGCGCCACGGCGGCCGGCCACATTGGGGGAAAGTGCACAGCCTCAAGTATGAGCAACTGAAGGATATGTATCCGAAGTTCAACTCATTTCGTGAATTGCGTAGAGAGCTCGACCCTGAAGGCAAGTTCTTGAACCAACACCTCAAATCTTTGTTCGGAGAATCCTAAAATGACGGTGTTGCACAGACGGGCTATGCTCGCACTTCTGGGCGCGGGTGCGGCCGCTGGGTGCGCTACTGTTGCATTAGATGGCCAAGCGGATGCTCAAACGGGTTCGCCGTTACCCACCGGAAATACTGAGGCTCCAAACCCGCGTCTGGTCGGGGCAGGACAGGGCCTGATCCCTATGAATGCGGCAAATTTGACGCCGATGTTTACCAGCGTTGAGAGGGCGTTCGATGAATATGAGCGCCAATTGCGCCGAGATGTATCTTTTCTCGCCCGCAACGAGTTTGTGGCGACAAAAGTCGAGGGCGCACGTCAAAAGGCGGCGAAAATGCTTGGCGTGGCTGATCCGAAAGATATTGCCTTTGTACGAAACACGAGTGAAGGCAATTCCACAGTCATCAATGGCATGACACTCGAAGCCGGAGATGAAATTCTCATCTGGTCAGAAAATCACGCCACCAACAACATCTCTTGGCGCTACCGATCCGAGACGACTCCAATATCGCTGCGCGACATTTACCTTCCTGAAGGCGAACTTTCTGCTTCCGACATCGCAGATATCTTTGCCCGTGCGGTTACAGAGAACACTAGAGTTCTCACTATTTCCCACATTTCGAATATATCCGGACGCCGGATGCCCATCAAAGAGATTGTCGCGGCCGTTCGAGCCAAAAAGCAAGACGTTCATGTCCATATCGACGGGGCTCAATCCTGGGGTAGCGTTAAAGTAAATCTGACCGATATGGACTGCGATAGCTATGCCGCCAGCGCGCACAAGTACTTACTTGGACCGCGTGGAGCAGGGGTGCTCTACGTCCGCAAGACTGCGGTCCCCAAAATTCGACCCGTGACGCTCGGTTACAATCTCTACTTCACATATCCGGAAAACGGATTGTCCCAAACGGCCGAGCGGTTTGAATGCCATGGCCAGAGAGATGTCGGTACTTTTGCCGCGATCGGTGACGCAGTTGATGCACACGACGCCTTTGGAGGGCCAGGTGCCGTTGAGAGTGCGATCGATGACATTGTGGCTTATGCAAAGACAGAGCTAAGAACGAAAAACATCGACATAAGATCGCCAGAAGGTGGGCATGGCGTGATCGTTATGGATCTCGGTGACCCCTTGCTTGCAATGGCCGGTTTTCTAGTCCTTCATCAGGCAAGTGTTGCAGGCGCCTTCATTGATGGAGCTACGTCAGGCCCCGGCCAGCCGCGGCCAGTCTATTTGAGATTGAGCCCGCACATTTACAATTCGCGAGAACACATAGATCGAGCCGTCAGTGCAATCGAAGTGGCTAAGGCGATGCCGCTTGATCAAGCTCGAGCGCTTGTAAAAAGATATTTGGGGTAATCAGCCTGAGTTGATACCACTCCTTTTAGCGCCGTGGACGTGAAGAGAGCTTCTGAAGCATATATGTTTCAGAGCGGAAGACTGAGGCTTTAAAAGGACAAATTCTCGCTAACGGTTTGCGAGTTATTGAGACAATTTAAGTGCCTGAAGAATAAACACGCTCAGTGTTTGAAGCGTGCTTATTAAGGAAAGAAACGTAGATAAGCTTTTTAGATTTGATATGTCTGCGTCTAAAAAGATTTGAATTTGCAGTTAGTTAGAAAGCGAACGAATGCGAGATAGTCGGCCTCGACAAGAACGATCGATAGCAAACTATGAGAAAATCTTGAGCGCATCTCAGCAGCTCTTGAGCGAACGCGGATTAGAGAGCTTCACGTCAAATTTGATTGTCGAGCGTGCGGGCCTTACGCCGCCTACTTTCTATAGATGGTTTGAACACAAGCACAGCGTTTTGGAAATATTGTTCAATCGCTTGATGGAAATGCAGGACGAGGTGGTAAAATCACGTCCGCTCGTTGTCTTCGACAACCTGGAGGAGGTTGCTTCCCACTCCGCAGTTACCCTGAGCGGTGTCATCGACGTTACACAAGAATTTATTGGCTCGCACGCGCTGATGGTCTCAGTGCGCGCTATTCCAGAACTCGCCCCGCTACGTCGTAAGGCTCACAATACTGCGGCCAAGATAATTTTCGACAATCTTGTCGACCTTGGACACCCGGCAAAAAAAGCTCATCTTCTTGCCCGCACTCAGCTGGTTGTGGAGTTTTCCTATTCGACGATCGAAATGTTGTTTGAGACGGCCTTCAAAAATCGCAGGTTGATCGTGGATTCGGCAGGCCTTGCGCTGGCGTCAATAATCCAGATCGACTGATTGGAACATATGACCTGACCCCGGTTTTTCGGACCAGTTTTTGCTTGGGATACGACCATCTGAAAAGGTGGTTATCATACGGAAGGCCCGTTTCCAGGACGAAAGAGATGGTGCCGATCCTGCGGGAAGCGGATCGGGAACCGGCTGGGGTGTTGTCAGCGGAACCGGGCGATTGAGCCGGTAGCATCACTTGATGTCCCCAAATCCGTTCCGCTATTTCAAAACGTTGCCCGAAATTATCCAGCTTGCGGTGATGCTGTATGTGGGTTTCCCACTGTCGCTTCGAAACGTCGAAGACCTTCTCCGCGAACGAGGTATCGATGTTTGCCACGAGAGCGTAAGGCTCTGGTGCGATCGATTTGGAGCGATGTTGGCGTGCAAGATCCGCCTCCGCCGCGCTCGTTACATGCGCCAGATCACTCAATGGTGAGACGCATTACCTCTGGCGCGACGTTGATCACGAAGGCGAAGTTATCGAAAGCTATGTCACAAAAACACGCGATATATCAGCAGCATTGCGGTTCTTGAGGAAAGCCATGAAGCGTTATGGAGCAACTCGAACCGTGGTGACAGACAGGCTCCGATCATATGGCGGTGCAATGAAAGCGATCGGCAATATCGACCGCCATGAGGTCGGTCGTCATCTGAACAATCGTGCGGAGAATTCGCACTTACCATTCCGCCGACGAGAGCGGGCGATGCTGAGGGTCAGGCGGATGTCGAACCTCCAGAAATTCGCCTCAACCCACGCCTCGTTTCATAATAATTTCAACCTCGACCGCCACATCAACCATCGCCAGACCATAAAAACGAAACGAGATGCCGCTCTCCTTGAATGGTGTCAGCTTCTGGCTGGATAGGGCAGGGTGCGCCGACAGTTGCTGGAGGCTGGCTCGCATTAGACTTTTAGCCACCATTCAAGACCCCTGAAAGGATGAGTTGATCAGCCGCGAGAACAGAAATATTGGTGTTTGACGTCAGATCGATTTTGTCTGATCGGTTTGTCCTGCGGCTTGGCATCTGCGTTGATCTCTTGCTATTCCCTCTTAAAAAAGGGGGCCGAAAATGGCGAAGCAACGCAAAGGACGTAGTGGAATAACGTGGCCTTGGGTCGATCTTGCAGCGATCGCGGTAGTGATCCTCGCGGCGCGTTATTTCGTTCCGGAATATGCGCATTGGACTGAATACCGGACCGCGCCAATGACCGGCGAAGAATGCTTGCGTGATCTGGACCCTGTTTGCGTTAAGGCAGAGCTTAACGAACGGTATGGCCCTACCGGTTCGTTGCGCTGGAAACAGTCCGATATGTCCTGGATCTGGGCGTTGCGCTTTATCGAAAGCGATGTCGATTATCGCGCTCAACTAGAGACAATATTCGAGGCGGATAAAAAATCATTTCGAAATGGACTGGAAGACTGGAAGCTGCTCGACATTGCTAATGTTGGATGGTTTCTGGCCGATAGCGGTCGTCCCGATGCGTCAAAAGCTTTCGTAGAAACACTGATCAACATGCAGCGCGAACGCGGTGGGAATGTGCCTGCCGGACTTGCGTCTTACCAGCCATGGACGAACCAGACGAGTGACCAGTCCTGTCAGCAGATTGCCGAACGCTGGTTTGAGCGGTCTGGCTCACTCGTACAGGCAAGTCGATCCAACGAAATGCTTAGTCCCTGCTATCTTGAGTATTTCCGGCAGTGGAACGATGTTGACTTCGAGGAGGCCGTGGCACGTACGCTCGAGGAGATGCGCCAATTGAAAAATATGTACGGCGAGGAACCTCATAAATATGGCTATGGGGAAGGAATGCCGTTCTATCAGCGCATCGACAGAATTGCATCGATGGCGGCCATTGCGGCTTATCGTGAAAGGAGCGGTTGGGGCGGGGCGTTCAATTAATTCGTTTCAAGCCACTGTCGGGCATCTATGAGCATCTTTTCCAGCTTCTGCAGCCCCGTTTTCAGGCCCTCCGGGGACGAATCGTCAAACTTGTGACGATCAAGCGTGTTGGGCGTTATCGGATGTGCACTTTGGTGGGCTCTGTACTTGGCTGCTTTTGAGAGCGAAACCGGCACTTCACCTTCATAGCTCACCTGTTGCTTTGCACGCCTGATCTTCGTCTTAATCCGTGAAAAGACAAAAAGGCGCAGCACGGCAATAGCCCCGACAATGCCAAGGCCGCTGGTGAATAAAATTGGCGCGAGCCGATAGCTCTCATCTCCGCTCATGATTTCGAGAAAGGGGCCATCCCAGTAGGTCGGCAACCAGGCGGCCGCACCAACGAATAGAGCGCCAAGCATATATATCGGAATAGCCCCACCGCTGAGTATCCAGGAACCTTTTTGGGCGCGGCGCGCCTCTTCGAACACATAAGCCTTCTTGGTCCGGTCGATCAGCGAAGGCAGTTGAATAAGATCTTCTATCCGGCGGCGGCCTTCCTCGCCGAACTTTTCCGCCAACTCCCTCCTGCGCGCGAATGTGGAGTAGCGAAGTTGATCAACTTTAGCGGCGTAGCTCGGCCGGTCGAAATCCTCTGGTTCGTAATTGACGAGTTCCAGCGCAAGAAGCTCGATTTGAAAGTATTCGCGAGCCGATCCGTCTTTTTCGATCTTCGCGTCTCGGGCAAGCAATTTGTCGAATAGTGCTTCCAGCTTGAAGTTGGCCATGAACTCTGCCGCTTCGCGATCAGCAACAGGATCACGGGCGGGGCGATTCATTTGACCTTCAATTCGCCGCAGTTTCGCATTCGCAGATGCCACATCGAGATAGGTCAGTGTGTTCATCACCGAATTATAATCGAACTTCATGGCCTGCCGTATCCTCCCTGCCGATTTCAGCCAAAGCAGACTTATTTTTGCCGGCCCCGACGGATAATTCAACATCAGGCAGCGCGGGCTTTTGCTTCGACAGGGTAGGGCGGTTGCTGCGCGGCAGAGGCGGGTTCGTATTTGGACTGAGAGCCCCCATCCTGTGCTTAAACGACCGTTTCCCGCAAACTGTCCAAGCCTTCCCGAATGTCCATATGTATGGCTTCTGCTAACGCATCTTCATCATTATCGCGGAGGGCTGCCATAGCCTCTTTGTGCCTGTCTTCAACAAGGTTGGATGTGCCCAGTCTTCCAAGGACCGTGCGCATCGTTGGCCCCAATTGAAGCCATAGATCTTCTACCAGACGCATGAGCACTGTCGATTCGGCCGCACGATAAATCTCGAAGTGGAAGGCGCTATTATGTCTGGCATATCCATCAATGTCTCCGGCATTGATCGCCTGGTCCAGAAGTCGGTCGTATTGATCGAGCGTTTCCAGGAGTTGCTTCTTCCGCTTTGGCATCTTGCTTAGTCGACGCACCGCATGACGGCTAATTTCCGGCTCAAGCTGCAACCGGGCAAACCGGATCTGCTCAAGGTGGGTGCGATCGATCCGCGCGACCTTGATCCGCCTTGTGTCATTAAACTCAATCGCCCCGGCCGCGGCCAATCGACGGATCGCGTCTCGTGCCGGCATGGTGCTCACATCGAAGGTTTTAGCGATTCCGCGCACTGAAAGCGTTTCGCCTGGGCTTAATTGCCCTGAGATTATGAGATCACGAAGTTTGAGGAAGACCTGCTCGTGCACAGCGCTGTCTTTGCCCGCCGTCTCAGCGTGCTCCGAAGATGAGTTTGCATCGTCGCCGTTCAACCCTGAGTCTTGTGGCACAGAATTTTTCATCAATGTCCTTAATTCAATCTGCGTGTCGAGAATTGTGAATAACCGCCCCTATTGGCGGTTATCGAAACATCAAAGTAGGCTTAGAATAGCATTGTTGCCAAGGTTAACTTGAACCGGCACTCCATCAAAAATCTCTGAAGTCCGATCCCACAACAGGATTTGTGGTTTGTTCGGCTTTAAAAGAGGACGTCTGACATTGGCTATTCAAGATCAAACGCACGCTGCTTCATAGACGAATAAGTGATCTCGATCTTGGCGAAGGGTAGCATACCGTATGTTCTGCTGAGTTGTGTCTCCAGCACAGGGTGAGATCGGTGATCCTTCGACATATTGACGGCCGACTCTGCCGGTTCAGGAGCCTGGCGAGAAATTATCCGAGGAAGCCGAGATCGATAAACCGCCACGGCTTTAATCGCGTTTGGTGACGGTCATTGCGAGGCCGGTCCCCGCCAACAGACGCTCCAATTGTTCTCGCTTGATCGGAGTGCCGCTGCTGCACTAAGCGCTCTCTTTGAAGGGAGAGAAGGCAAGAGGTTCATCACATGTGAGGGGCAAAGCACCCGGCAATAAAACTTGTCGACGAAAAGTAGCGACTTCTCTTGACAACTGTAAAACTCGTAAACTAAGACTCCAATTGTGATCACAAAAAAGATTTGCGGTTATCCTTGTTTTGCCAAGTTGAGAAAAGGCAGAAAAAGGAATAAAAACAAAGTTATCTATTCGCGCCCAAGCGTATTGGCTTACTGAGAGGGAGGCTTTTGGGCGAATGTGATTGCAAAAATGTGGCTGTGCGTGCGTGGATTATGCTGAATGATGCAGCGAGCCGCTCGGCCTGACCAATGAGGAGTTGAAGGTCATGGCATCCAGGGTTTTTAAATCTATAACGAGTGTTTCGATAGTCGCGCTGATGACTTCGGCTTCGCTTACCGCATTCGCGCAAAGCGCCGATGTGCAGGAGAGCGATGGCGAAGATTCGACCAGGGTTATCGAAAAAGTCGTCGTCGTCGCTCAAAAGCGCGCTCAGTCGGCTCAGGACGTGCCTCTCGCGATTACCGCTTTCACTGGCGAGATCGTCGAAGATCAGCATATCGGCGAATTTACCGACATCTTCTCATTCACGCCGGGACTGGTCTCGGCGCCAGACTATGCCACCTCTGAACGGACCTCTATTCGCGGTCTGGGGTCGGCTGCCTTCACGTTCGGATTTGATCCGCATGTGGGCGTTTTCGTGAATGGTGTGCACCAGGGGCGCAATGGTGCCCAGACGAGCGCGCTATTCGATGTGGAACGGGTAGAAGTCGTTAAAGGACCTGTGAATGCGCTCTACGGCAGAAGCGCCATCGCCGGCGCGATCAACATTATCAATAATGAGCCTGTAGACGCGTTCGAGGGAGACGTGCAGGCTGAAATTTCTGAGCGAAACGGATACGACTTCACCGGTGTGCTCAACGTTCCAGTGACCGACAATTTGTATTTCCGTGGTGGCATACACGTCGATCAGCAGGATGGATTTTACAACAACGTCGCAAATGGCGAAACGATTGGTGATACCGATTCCTTCGCCGTCAGGGCGGCTGTGAAGTATGAACAGAATTTGTGGGATGCCAAGCTGACGGTCAACTATGAAGACCGGACCGACGTTCCGAATATTCACCAGGCAACCGGTTCCTTGGCCGACCAGACCTATTTCGGATTTCCTCTTACAGATTATATTCTGGATCCGACGCTGGATACGACCAATCTGGCTGGTCCGTTCGGTGACAATTACAATGTCGCTACCGATCTCGACCCTTATATCAAAACCGAACTGTTTGACATTACCGGAGAGGTCAATGTCGAACTAAACGACATTACCAGCCTCAAAGCGATCACCAGCTACCGTGACATTGAAAGCCGGTACCTGGAAGATTATGACGGCAACGCCATACCGGATCTGACATATTTCGGTCCTTACGAGCAAAACTCCGACCAGAAGGTCTTTCAGCAAGAATTCCAGCTGCTCATAGAGCCTGCGAATGATTGGGTGTGGGTGCTCGGTGCAAGCTACTTCGATGAAGACCTGGACGGATATATCGGGAGCAGCTGGAGCGAAACGCTAAACTACTTCAGCAGCCCAACGACTTTGATCCAGGAAGAGTTCGGAACTACGGACGGCGCTTTTTCGGGATGGTCTCTCTTCGGGGACGTCACGATTCCATTGGGAGAGAAGTTTGAGCTCACCGTTGGCGGGCGTTACAACTACGATAAGAAGCGTCTCACCCAATACGTTCCAGACCCGGCAGACCTGTCGATCTTTCCAAACAACAATCCGTATGCAACAGCCTTTAACTGGCCGGCGATCGCAACAACTCCTGTGACGTCTGAAGCTGACTGGGACAAGGTGACGTGGCGCGCGGCGCTCTCTTATGCCGCAACTGACGATCTGAACTTCTATGCAAGTTGGGCTCAGGGTTTCAAAGCAGGCGCAATCGATGCTCTGTCTTTCGAGGCTGATGTTCCGATCCCTGCCTTCGCAGGAGTCGATGTCTCCGATCCGACCATAAACGGCCGACCAGCCGTCGCGGATCCGGAATCCAGCGATAGCTACGAAATCGGCATGAAGGGGATGTTCTTCGACAACAGCGTCCAGCTAAATACCGCTGCCTTCTATTATGTGTTCGAAGATCAACAGCAGCTGGTGAGCCAGGGTGCTTCCTACATTGTTCAAAATGTTGGTGAAGTCGTCGGGCAGGGGCTTGAGGCCGAAGTTAGATGGCTGCCGACTAATCGCCTGGATTTGTCTGCGACCCTCGCTTTGCTGGATACCGAGATCAAGGAAGACGAATTCAATCCGGCCAACGTTGGGACGCCAAAAGCGCGTTCTCCTGAAGTGACAGCCTCTTTGATTGCGACATATACCATTCCACTGGAGTCGGGTGCTGAGGTCTTTATCAACGGAAGCTATAGCTATCAGGACGAGATGCGCGTTTCAGGCAACCCGGATTCGCCTTACATACCGTCGTATAGTCTGGTGAATGGTCGGATCGGCTATGATAGCGTCGACGACTGGGGCGTTTCACTCTTCGTTGAGAACCTGACGGATGAATTCGTGTACTATTCGCTGATCGAATCCAATGGATTTGGTAACACCATTCAGGACACGCGGTTCAATTTCGGTCAGCCGCGAACATTTGGTGCTTCGATCTATTATCGCTTCTAGGAAGCATCGTGAATGTCTTTGCCTTCGGAACGCACTCGTATTGTTCGGGAACAGGAGAACGTAGATGAGTAAACGCGCATTGTATTTGGGGATTGCGACTCTCAGTATTGTCGCGTGCGTTCCGGTAGGCAAGGAAAGCGGGGCAATCCAGTCGGGGAGCCCATCCTCTCCCGCATTAGATGTTACGGTCTTCGACAATGCGCAGATCTATACTGAAGACGACGCCAACCCGCTTGCTGAAGCGGTTGTTGTCGGCGACGGAAAGTTCTTGTTCGTTGGCTCTTCGGAGCAGGCGCTCGATTTTGCCGGAGATTCTGCCGACGTGCGTGATCTGGAAGGCCAATTTGTTCTTCCTGGTCTAGTTGATGCGCATACTCACCCAGGCCTGATTGCTCTAAATGGGCCGGGCGAGGGGGATGATGGCGACGTCATGACGATGCCTCGCGACATGGACCGGCAGGAAACCTTGGATTGGCTGAAGGAGTACAGCCAATCTGATGACCTGCCTGACATCATCAGGTTGGGCGAGTGGGACGTGGAAGCGTTTTTCCCCGATGGCCCAAACAGGTACGAACTGGACGAGATCTTTCCGGACCGTCCGGTGCTGTTGAGTGATAATTCGGGTCATACCCGCTGGCTGAATTCAGCTGCGATCGACATGTATGGCGTCACATCGGAAACGCCCGATGTTAGCCCGGGAATTTCATATTTCGTACGAGATGAGAACGGCGAGCCAACGGGTTGGGTCAAAGAGTTTGCCCTGATGCCGTATATGGATAGTTCGATGATTTCGCCACGAGACGAACTCAAGGCGAACATGACGACTTTCCTGGACTTCCTCAGCAGTCGAGGCGTGACCACGCTTTTCGATGCGGGCAATTTTATCTGGGATGATGAAATTTACGCCGTAGTTTCGGAGCTCGCCCATAGTCATCGTTTGCCGCTCAACTATGAGGGATCCTATCACATCTGGAACCCGAACGAGTTAGATGCGGCCGTATCAGAAGTTCGCAGGCTGAGAGATGAATATGCCTTCGGACGGTTCACGATCAATACCGTCAAGGTCCACTATGACGGCGTTCATGAAGTGGCCACGGCGGCCGAAGTTGAACCGTATGCAATCCCTTCGCTCGGCTCGGGCGGCAAGTTATTTAGCACTGAGCGGCTCGTTAAGCTGATGGTTGAGCTCGATGCTGAGAACATCGATCTTCATCTTCATACGGTTGGCAGCGATGCGACCAAGTCGGTTCTGGATGCAGTGGAGCTTGCGACATCCGAGTTGGGCAGGCCTCTCAATATTGAAGTGACCATTGCTCACGTCGAGTATGTGTCTCCGCCGGACATCGAGCGGGCTGCAGACCTGGGCGTCAATGTCGACTTCACGCCACATTGGTTTGGGGGCTCGGTGTTCGGGGGCGCCGGCGCAGCATTGCTCGGACCCGAAAGAGCCAAACAGAATATGGTTGTGGGGCAGTTTGTCGACGCTGGCGCCAATGTCACGCTATCTAGCGATGTCGTCTCATGGTGGGAGTATCCGCGGGCCGATCCATTTATTGGCATAGAGATGGCGGTGACGCGCCGTGAGTACACGCCAGGCGATCATCCGTTCAAGGATCCTGAATCGGCTAAAATGGAACGTGACGCCGCGATCAAAGCCTACACGGTGAACTCTGCGAAACAGTTTGGAAAAGAAGACTCAATCGGAACCATTCAAGTCGGAAAAGATGCCGATTTCGTCGTTCTGAAAGATGATCCGTACCAGATAGACATTTCGCAGATGGATCAGATGCGCGTTGATTCTGTCTATCTGGATGGCGAACTGGTTTATTCGGAAGACTAAGGAAATGTCGGCGGGGCACTGCGCTCGCCGGCAGAATATCGCGCAGTTTTCCGGCGCATTCTTGGGTCCCACCAGTGGGCTCAAGAATGCGCCGGACATCTCACTGAAATTGTAGAGAAATCGACCGCGCGACGCTCGTCGTTCTGTCGGCCGGTTCAGCCGGCAGGGCGGGGGCGCGGTGGCCATTGGTCCGCTGAAGTCCTCACATGTCCATGTTAGCTTTTCAGGCGTAACCTTCCCGGTATTCGGGTGACAGCTTCGCCGGTCCATCTCAGGATGGTACGATTGCTCTGGGCCGTTGCATTTTCAGAAGCGATCGGTCGGACCAGCCCCTTGCGAGCCGGCTCGGGCGCTTCCGACGCACAGGGCCTTCCAAGGCGGTTAAATCCCAGCTCGGGCCGATAGAACCAGCAGATTTGCCAATGTCTCTACGCGCTACGGATGCGCGTCAGATACTCTGAAAAGATGCGGTTCACTTCCATTCCGGGATCGCGCACATATTCGCTCACGCTCAGAACGTCCTGCGGCGGGAAAATCGCCTTATTGTCCCTGTATGAGTTCGGCATTAACGCCAGCGCAGCCTCGTTGGGCGTTGGGTACTGGATCGTCTCGGCAATGTGCGCGCCATTCTTGGCATCGAGAATGAAGTTGATGAATTGATGCGCCAGGTCCGGATTGCGGGCGCCTTTTGGTATGCAGAAACCATCTGACGCGAGGATGCTTCCCTCTTTCGGGACGACAAAGTCGATATCGTCGTCTTCCTGCATGACCTGGGCGATATCCCCATTGTATTCAATGACGATATCGACATCGCCTGCGAGTAGCGCGTCTTGCCCATTGTCGTCATGGAACATGGCGATGTTGGGCTTCTGCCGCATCAGCATGTCTGCAGCGCTTTCGATCACGTCAGGATCGGTGTCGTTGACCGAGTGGCCTTGGTATTTGATGGCGAGTTCGAAGAGCTCGCTCGCTTCCCCAAGGAGGCCGATTCGGCCTTTGTAGCGGTCGGAGTCGAACACCCATTTCCAGCTGTCAGGAACGCTGTCGACTTTTGATTTGCGATAGCCGAGGCCGGTGATGAGCCAGGTGTAAGGTACCGAATACTGTCTGCCGGGATCGTACGGGACATCCATGAATTCCGGAGCGATATTCTTTAGGTTCGGAATTTTTGAGTGATCCAGCTTTTCCAGAAGATCCGCCGCAATGAGCCGTTCCACGAAATCGTTGGAAGGGACGATCAAATCAAAGCCAGGATTGCCAACACGCATCTTGGCGAACAATTCGTCATTATTGGCAAAGTAAGAGAGGTTTACACTCGACTGGGTTGCGGCTTCAAAATCATCAACCGTGTTCTCGCCCGTATAAGTGTCCCAGGTATAGATGTTGATCCGGTCCTTGGACGGCCCTCCGCATGCAGATAGGTTGATCCCCACCCCTCCGGCTAGAGGAGCAGCTGATAGCATTTTCAGAAGGTTGCGGCGGCTGAACTTTGTCATGTCTGGATGCTCCAGTAAGTGTCACTCAGGGGCCGATGGCCCCGGCAAGGCTAGGCTTTCAATAACAGGTGATCTCGTTCCCAAGAACTGACTACGCGCTGATAGGCGGACAATTCCAGCATTTTAAGCTGATAGAAGGCGTTCAGGAATTTGTGTCCGAGGAGTTCCGCGATCGGTTCACAGGCAATCATGGCTTCCAAGGCTCCATCAAGCGTCCGCGGAAGAGTCCGGTCTTTTTCGTAGGCATTGCCCGTGAGTAGAGCACTCGGCTCAGCTTTTTCCTTGAGACCCAGATACCCAGCAGCAAGAGAAGCCGCGATGGCGAGATAGGGGTTTGCATCAGCGCCCGGCAGCCTGTTCTCAATGCGCCGATCTTCATCTCCGCTTTCGGGAATTCTCAATCCGCAAGAGCGATTGTCGTAGCCCCAGCGCAGATTGATTGGTGCACTATAGGCTGGCCGCATCCGGCGAAAGCTGTTGACGTTGGGGCCGAAGAGCGGCGCTATCTGCGGCAGATACTTCTGCAGCCCTGCAACGAAGTGACGAAAGTCCTGCGTCAGCTGTCCGTCCTTGCCGAAGCGGTTCACGCCGTTTTCATCGCTCGCAGAGATGTGGAGATGCATGGCGCTACCAGGCTGGTTCTCCATCGGTTTTGCCATGAATGTCGCGTAGATGCCGTGCTGTAGTGCAACTTGGCGCACGATGCGCTTAAACATCAAAACCTGATCACTGAGCATCACAGGGTCGCCGTGATTGAAGTTGATCTCCAGCTGGGCCGTTCCACTCTCATGGATCATCGTGTCGAGATGCAGATCGGATAGTTTCGCATACTCGTAGATGTCTTCAATGATGTCTTCATAGTCATTCATTGATTCCAGGCCGTAAGGCTGAGGCGATGTTTCCGATCTTCCGGAGCGACCGATTGGCGGTTTTACTGGCTCGTCCGGGTTGGCATTGGGGTGAGCCAGATAGAATTCCAGTTCTGGAGCGATCGCGAATGTCCAGCCTATTTCCTTGAACAGGCCGAGCATACGTTTCAGCACGAAACGGGGCGCAATTTCGAAGTCCGTCTTATCTCGGTGGAACGCGTCGGCAATAACGAATGCCGTTGGCGTTTTCGAGCCGGTCGCCATTCTGATGGTGCTCATATCCGGCTTCAGCGTGACATCCGGATCGCTATACATGATGCTGTCCTCGTCAGTATCGGCATAGTCTCCCGTTACTGTGACGGAGAACACGCTGGACGGCATTCGAAGAGATCCGTTGTTCATCGAAGAAACGAATTTGTCAGCGGGCCAGACCTTGCCGCGGAGCACACCATTCAGATCTGGCACGATGCATTCGACCTCCTCGATCGAGTGCTGTTTGATCCATTCGGATAGTTTGTCGGTCATTTTGGTGTATGCCTTTTCCATTCTTGCATCAGGATTGCAGAATGATGGGGGATGATGGGAGCCAGCTGAGCCAGACCTCGTCGCCGGTTTTGAACTCTGTCTCCCAGGTTCGCCGGGAGTTTGATTCTCGAACCTTGAACATCGAGCCGTCGCTACAGCGAACGTCGTATATGCTCTCGCTTCCGAGATAGGCCTCGGCCATGATCGAGCCGAGCAGCCGGTTTGCATTGCTTGGGACACCCGGCGTGGTTGCCGGTTCATCAGAAACGGGTGTCATCGTGATCTTTTCGGGGCGGATGCCCACCCACACGGTCCCGCTCTCTGCGCCACTGATACCGTGATCTACAAAGATCTCGGTCGACAGGCTTGGGCAGCTGACTTGCGCGTAATTGGTTTCATCGACGCTCAGAACACCTTCGATGAGATTGATGGTTCCGATGAAATCAGCGACGAAACGGTTCGCCGGGAATTCGTAAAGGTCGTCTGGTGTTGCCACCTGCTGCAGCATGCCACGCTTCATGATCGCGCACCGGTCGGCCGTTGCCAGCGCTTCGCTTTGGTCGTGCGTCACCATCACGAAGGTGACGCCTGTCTGCTGTTGAAGTTTGACCAGTTCGTTGCGCATATCGTCCCTGAGCTTGGCGTCCAGGGCTGAAAGAGGTTCATCAAGAAGCAGGACTTTCGGGCGTTTTACGAGAGCCCGTGCGACGGCCACTCTCTGTCGCTGCCCTCCGGACAGCTGATCGGGCATGCGATCACGGAACTCAGAGAGCTGGACAAGATCCAGAGCCTCTCGTGCGCGTTCGAGACGCTCCTTCTTTCCTACGCCGTCCATCTTCAGCCCGTACGCAACATTCTGCAGCACGGACATGTGGGGGAAGACCGCGTAGGACTGGAACACCATGTTCACGCCCCGCTTCCCGGCCGGCAACTCCGTTATATCCTGGCCCTCGAGAAGAATCCGTCCCGAGGTCGGATGCTCCAGACCTGCCAGCATGCGAAGAAGCGTGGTTTTTCCGCAGCCGGACGGACCCAGCAGAGAGAAAAACTCGCCTTCTTTTATGTCTATCGTCACGTCGTCGACGGCGACGAAGGTTCCGAACTTTTTGGTAACCGCTTCGAACCGGATGAGAGCCATTTTTGTTTCCTATTCCTTGCCGGCGGTTACGCCGCTTTTGCCCGTAAACCGCATCGCCAGAACGGTGACCAAAGCAGTAATTACGATCAGCAGTGTCGATGCGGCATTCACTTCGGGCGTCACGGAGAAGCGCAACATCGAATAGACCTTCACCGGGAAGGTGAGTGTGTCTGGTCCCGCAGTGAAGAAAGTGATCACGAAGTCATCAAGACTTAGCGTAAAGGCGAGTAGCCCGCCCGCAATCAAGGCCGGCCGAACATGAGGGATCGTAATATCCTTGATGACGTCGAAAGGACCCGCCCCAAGCACACGCGCGGCTTCTTCAAATTCCATATTAAAGGAATTCAGCCGCGCTCTGACGACCATTGCGACGAACGGAAAAGCGAAGGTGGTGTGCGAAATAATGATGGCGCCGAGATTAAACGGCCAGCTCAAACCTACCGGCCACGGCACGATGCGCGTGAAGAAAACCATCATCGCGACACCCATGCAGATTTCGGGCACCACCATCGGCACCGTCATGGCGCTATCGAAAGCTGATTTCAGCCCAAACTTGAACCGCCAGAGCGCGAAGGCTGATAGCGATCCCAGTATCAAACTCAGGATCGTGCAGACGATTGCGATAAACAAGGAATTGCCGAACGCCTGAAGAAGTTCTCCATTGCCGGCGAGCTTTTCATACCAGCGAAACGTGAAACCCTGCCAGACGATCGTTCTTCGGCTGTCATTAAAACTGAACAGCATGACGCTGAGCAGCGGCAGATACAAAAACAGAAAGACGAGACCGGTCCATACCCACAGACGCTTGCTTCGACCGTAAGCGAGGGGCGCTCGGTTCTTTTTGGCGCTCATGCCTCTCCTCCCTGAGCTTTTTTGCGCTCAAAATAGTTGCGGCACAGAACGATCGCGATTGTCAGATAAACGAGAAGAAAAGAGAGGGCGGCGCCAAATGGCCAATCATTCGCTCGCTTGAATTGCCGCTCGATAACGCTCGCAATCATCTGGCCGCTAGGACCACCAAGAAGTTCTGGCGTGAGGAACGACCCAAGCGCAGGGATGAATGTGATGAATGCCGCGGAAAAGATGCCTGCCCAACATGCCGGTATGGCGATGTAGAACACGGTGCGAAGGTGACCGGCGCCGAGGTCCAGACTGGCCTCCAGCGATGATCGATCAAGTCTGTCGAGCGCAGAATATAGTGGTAGGACGGCGAAGGGCAGGTGGACATAAACCAACCCGACGAGCACCGCGAAATTGTTATACAGTAGAGGATAGGGGCCGAGGCCGAACCAACTAGCCATGGTGTTGACGTAGCCTTCAGTCCGCAAGACGGCGATCAGCGCATATGTCCGGATCAACAGATTTGTCCAGAAGGGCAGCATAACTGCTAGAAGCAACAAGCCTTGCGTGCGCGGACCGACAAAAGTCATCAGCCACGCGATGGGAAAGCCGAAAACCAGACAGAGAACAGTTGTCAGCCCGGCAATGAAGACCGACTTCACCAGAATCCCAATATACAGTGAATCGAAGACCTTCGCATAGTTCGCGAAAGTGCCCGTTAGCGAGATTTCCGTAAGGCTCGTGGACTCACCAAAACTGTAAAGCCAAATGATGGCCATCGGTACGATGAAGAAAATGGCCAGCCACAGGACTGGTGGCAGAAAGCTTGCCAGAAATGATGAAGGTTGTTTCTTCCAACGGATCGACATGGATCAATAGTCCTCAGAGCCTGTCACGAAGGGCGAAGAATGCCATGGCGGCAGCCATCGTGGGCCAGCGTAGAATGGGACCGCCCGGGAATGCGAGTTGTGGCAGCGATGACAGAAGGCGGAAAGCTTCGCTATCGCCTGCTGCAATATGATTGGCAACGGCGCGTCCGACATAGGGTGCCATGATGACGCCTTGGCCCGAAAAGCCGCCGACGAGAAAAAGGCCATCTTGCGGTTCTGCCAGGTAGGGCATGCGCCGGGTCGTAATGCCGAGTGTGCCGCCCCAGGCGTAGTCGATCGGTGTGTCTGCAAGTTGCGGAAATACTTTCGCAATATGAGGACGAACAAAGCTCCCGATATCGGCAGGAAAGCCATATGTGTACTTTTCTCCTCCGCCGAACAGGAGACGATTGTCTTTTGTGATGCGATAATAATAGACCACAAACCGGGAGTCTGAAACCGAGCGGTTCCCCTTGATCAGGCTGTCCGCGAGTTCCGGATCCAGTGGCTCTGTTGTTGCCAGAAAGTTGTTGATCGGCATGACGTGCGCATCAAGCTTGTGGTTCAACTTTCTGCTATAACCGCCTGTGGCGACGATAACGGTTCTGGCTTTCACGCTTCCGTTGCGTGTCATGACATGCCAGCCACCCTGCGAGCGCTCAATCGCATCGACGTGTGAGTTCGAATGCAGGGTAGCTCCGGCTTTCTCAGCGGCCATGGCTATGCCGCGAGCGAGCTTCAGAGGATGAAGGTTTCCGCCGCGTCGGTCAAAAACGCCGCCATAATAGACGTCGCTCGCCACCATGCTTCGCAGCTCATCCCGGTCTAGGAGCTCGACTTCCTGGTAGTCATATTCTTCCTGAAGATGGCGCGCTGCAGCATGGCTATGGGAGACATAACCGGGTTTGTGATCGGCATAGATCTGGCCATCGCAAAAATCGCATTCGATGCCATAGTCCGTAATAAGACGATCCAGATTATTTCTGGCGTCCTGGCCCATACGCCAGAATTCGTGGGCTTTGGTCGATCCCAGATGGGACTCTAGCCAGTGTTGGTCTTGACGCATGCCAACATGGACCTGACCGCCATTGCGTCCGGATGCGCCATATCCCAATGGCCCGGCTTCAAGCAAACGGACGTCACTTCCATGTTCCGCAAGCGCGAGGGCCGCGGAGAGGCCGCAAAAGCCTCCGCCGACAATGACCGTGTCGCATTCGACATGCTCAGTCAGCTCGGGAGGCTCGGACATAGGCTCGCAAGTGGCACGGTAGTACGACGGTGCGTGCTCCAGACCGTTCCGACCATGCTCTTGCGATTTTGTGAACCCAAATGCCGACATCATGTGATCACATTTCAGCAATGTTCGCGCATGTCAACTGCGCTGACTTGCTTTGATCATTTGCGCGAAATGCGAAAATAGAGCGCTGGAATCCTTGTTTGTCCGCGCATCCCATTCGGGGTGCCATTGAACGGCGAGAACCAATCCGCCGGTTCCGTCGGAGAAGGCCTCGATCTGTCCATCTGGCGCTGTGGCCTCAACGGTGAGGCCGTTGCCGAGACGGTCAATCCCCTGAAAATGGACGCTGTTCACTGTGATGTCATTTGCGCCAAACAGCTTGGAGAGTACCCCCTCCGGCTCAATGGCTATTGGGTGTTCGTGTGCGAACATTTTCTCAACAGGCGAGCTTTCCTTCGAATGGTGAGCTGCCGCACTGACGGTCTTGATGGTGCCGCCAAACAGCACGTTCAGCTCTTGTAGCCCCCGGCAGATACCGAACACTGGCTTGCCGGCATCCAGCATGTCGCGCGCCAATTGCAGGTTTGTTGCGTCCCTGTGCGGATCGAAGGGCCCCTCGCCATTGATGATTCCGGACCGTTCTGGATGAAGGTTTGAGGGGCTTCCGGTGAGGATCAATCCGTCGAGATGCATGGCCAGTCCGCTGTCTGTTGCGAGCGCGGGCACGAGCACAGTGTCTGCGTTGCAGCCTTCGCTGGCGGCCAAGACGTATCTTTCAACAACGCCGTGCACCGGCTCAGCTGAGTCCAGGCGCCGACAGCAGGATACTCCGATCAAGGATCGAGCATGGTTCATATCAGTTTGTCCAATTTTTGCTCAAAAACGTGATCTCATTTTGCATCAAAGCTCCATTGGTGCAAATGCAATTTGCTCGGACACGACCTTTGCGTGTTCAGCCTCATTAGCTTGCGCTAGTAAGATGGACAGGGCACGCTCGCTGGGAGCCGAGGTGGTAAAGGCCGTATGGCAGAGCTTAGTTTCTGGTATTGTCGTGACACTCCGCATGAGGCGGTAGTGCGAATGGGAGTGCCAACCTTCGGCCGCCAAAAGTGCGCCGTGTTTTAGCAAGATGACAATCGCTTTTTCCCCTCGAAAACCGCTGCCTTCGCTGAGCTCACTGCAGGCTTTTGACCTGGTCAGCCAGGTTGGCGGTATTCGAAAGGCGGCCCGGCTTCTCAATGTTGATCACACGGTCGTCAGTCGGCGATTGCTCGCGCTGGAGAATTACCTGGAAATTTCTCTGTTTGATCGCAGACCTGACGGACTTGTTTTGACCCAAGCCGGGGCCGAGTATCACGCCGCCATCGCGAAAGCATTGCGGGCGATTGAAACGGCCACGTCCGAGATTCTTTCTGAGAAAGAGCCGCGCGATCTTCAGATCTGGGCCGTGCCAGGATTTGCGGCCCAGTGGCTATCGGCCCGTTTTGCTGAATTTGAGAGAACCGCTCCCGGCTTTTTGGTCGAACTGCGCCCGACGGACCGAGTTGCCGATCTTGCCAGGCACGAAGCAGATGCCGACATCAGATACTATGGCGATAGCTGGGGAACAGGACCTGACGGGCCCGGGAAGAAATCTGTTGAACTTGCACGTCCTCCGCTGATTGCCGTGGCTAGCCCGCAATTCCTCGACAAAACCGGGCCGGTCAGGACGCTCGAAGACCTGTGCGCTGCGCCGCTCCTACATGAAGAAGATCGGCAGCAATGGAGCGCCTGGCTGAAATCAAATGGCGTGGCGGCCGGCGCGCCGTCAGGCGGTGTGATCCTCTGGCATGCACACCTTGCGATTGCGGGCGCGAAGCAAGGGCGAGGGGTCGCTCTGACAAATTCCTATCTGGTTGGAAAAGACCTCATCGAGGGAAGGCTCGTCGAGCTGCAGATCGACAATGCTGTAAATGCGCCCGTTGGCAGATACTGCTTTGTTTGCCGGGAAGATCGGTGGAACGACCCGGCTCTGCGTTTGCTTCGGCAGTTCCTGCTCAAATGTGCCCAGGCTGGTGGAGACTAAAACGCACCACCAGGTGTTTTGATCGCGCCTTTGCCGCGGGGGCTTCGACTGTCAGACAAAGCTGACGGTAGGATCGAAGCCTGACGGAAGCGACAAATGAATTTCCACCTGACTAACCTTGCGCCGACCATAGATCTCGAAGGTCAAGATCTCGAGAACTTCTGGATGCCGTTTACCAACAATCGGGCGTTCAAGAAGGACCCCAGACTTGTCGTTTCAGCGAGCGACATGCACTACACGGACGCGAAGGGCCGAAGGCTTCTCGATGGCACTGCGGGCCTGTGGTGCGTGAATGCTGGACACGGGCGCAAGAAAATAACGGAAGCGATCCGTTATCAGGCGGGCGTTCTCGATTACGGGTCGACGTTTCAGCTTGGTCACCCGCTCGCTTTTCGCTTTGCCAAGGAATTGGCCGAGCTGATGCCGGCCGGTCTGGACCGTATTTTCTTTACAGGGTCCGGGTCGGAAAGCGCCGATACAGCCCTGAAAATGGCGCTCGCTTACCATCACGCTAAAGGTGATCATGCGCGCTACAGGCTTATTGGTCGCGAGCGAGGGTATCACGGGACCAACTTTGGCGGCATGTCCGTCGGCGGGATCGGTGGCAATCGGCGACGTCATTCAGCCCAGGTATGGGGCGTGGATCATTTGCCCCACACACACGGAAAAGCTGCCCGCTTCCAGCGCGGACTCCAGCCTGAAAACTTCGATCTGGCAGATCAGCTGGAAGACATAATCGCCCTGCATGGCCCAGAGACGATTGCTGCGGTCATGGTCGAGCCAGTTGCCGGCTCCACCGGCGTATTGATCCCGCCGAAAGGTTACCTCGAAAGACTTCGCAGCATCACAAGCAAGTATGGCATCCTGCTTATCTTTGACGAGGTTATCACAGCTTTCGGCCGCCTCGGTGCCCCCACGGGCTCAGACTATTTCGGGGTCACTCCGGACATTTTGACAATGGCGAAAGGGCTTACCAACGGCGCAGTGCCGATGGGGGCGGTAGCGGCAAGCCGCGACGTCTATGAGACCGTCGTAGAAAACTCGCCAGCGGGTATCGAGTTCTTCCACGGCTACACTTATTCAGGCCATCCATTGGCTTGCGCGGCCGGTCTCGCGACGCTTGAAGTCTATCGCGAAGAAGGTCTGTTCGAAAATGCTCGCAACCTGTCTGGAGTGTGGGAAGAGGCGGCTCACCAGCTGGCAGATTGTCCCAATGTCATCGACATTCGCAATCTGGGCCTGATCGTCGGTATCGAATTGGCACCGCGCGAAGGCCGCGTCGGCGAGCGCGGCATGGAAGCGTTCCACAAAGCCTTTGACGAAGGACTTCTGATCCGCGTGACGGGCGACATTATTGCCCTGTCTCCACCGCTGATGATCAGCGCTGAGCAAATAGAGAGCATGTTCTCGCAGCTGGGGCGTGTGCTGCGCCAACTCGCATAATCTACAAAACTTTTCTTGATACAGGGTACTCCTATGGCTGTTGTCGATCATTTTTTGAACGGCTCGATCTCCGATGCGACCACCGACAAGAACCGGTTCGCAGACGTATTTAATCCATGCACAGGCGATATTGCGAAACAGGTTCGTCTGGCGACGGCCTCGGATGTCGACTCCGCTGTGGCGGCGGCTAAGGCGGCTCAGCCAGATTGGGCAGCTCTCAACCCCCAACGTCGGGCAAGAGTGATGTATCGGTTCAAGGCGTTGATTGAAGAGGAAATGGATTCCCTTGCTGCGCTTTTGTCGTCTGAGCATGGCAAAACCGTCGCTGACGCGCGCGGTGATGTGCAGCGGGGACTTGATGTTGTTGAGTTCTGTTGCGGGGTTCCCCAGCTGTTGAAGGGAGAGTCCACCCAGGGCGCAGGGCCTGGCATCGATGTTTTCTCAATTCGCGCGCCGCTTGGCGTAACGGTTGGCATTACGCCCTTCAATTTTCCGGCGATGATCCCGCTCTGGATGCTCGCGCCTGCCATTGCCACCGGAAATGCGTTTATTCTAAAACCGTCTGAGCGCACGCCCTCCGTGCCCCTGCGCCTTGCGCAATTGCTCAGCGAGGCAGGTTTGCCAGACGGCATTCTCCAGGTCTTGAACGGCGACCGGACAACCGTGGAAGCTCTGATAGACCACGCTGACGTAAAAGCTGTCAGCTTCGTTGGCTCCTCGGACATCGCTCAAGCTGTCTATGCCCGCGGCGCCGCACTTGGCAAACGCGTTCAGGCGATGGGCGGGGCAAAGAACCACGGCATTGTCATGCCGGATGCAGACATGGATCAGGCTGTCCAGGACATTCTCGGCGCTGCTTATGGCAGCGCTGGTGAACGATGCATGGCGCTTCCCGTCGTGGTGCCTGTGGGTGAACGGACGGCAGATGAGCTCCGCGACCGCCTTGTGGCAGAGATTCCGAAGCTCCGGGTTGGAGTTTCATCCGATCCCGAGGCTGACTTTGGCCCCGTCATAACGGCCGCACATCGCAGCCGGATCGAAAGCTATATCGACCTTGCCGTTTCAGAAGGCGCAGAATTGGTGGTCGATGGTCGTGGCCTGGCGCTGCAAGGTCATGATAACGGTTTCTTCCTCGGGCCAACGCTGCTCGATCAGGTCCGCCCCGATATGAAATCCTATCAGGATGAAATCTTCGGCCCGGTGTTGCAGATCGTTCGAGCCGACTCCCTCGAGGAGGCGATCAGCCTCGCGACCTGTCACCAGTATGGCAATGGAGTCTCGATATTTACGCGAGATGGTGGTGCGGCCCGGCAATTTACGGATTCGGTTGAAGTTGGGATGGTCGGTGTGAATGTGCCCATTCCGGTTCCGGTAAGCTACCACAGCTTCGGTGGATGGAAGCGATCTGCCTTTGGCGACCACAATCAGTACGGCATGGATGGAATCAGGTTCTACACGCGCACCAAAGTTGTGACCCAGCGTTGGCCGACTGCCGGTCGCTCAAGCGGTGGCTCCTTCGTCATTCCGACCATGAGCTAGGGCTTGATAGAGCGCTAGCTAGAAGACCGACCTCCTAAATAAAAAAACGGCCCCATCTCATAAGAGACAGGGCCGTTTTTTTTATTGATCGGCTTAAAATTTCCCGACGCGTTATCCGCTAAGCTTGGCCGAATGCGGCCTTACTTCACGACTTATTTTTGCGCGCTATTCACCTGAAGCATGGTCGCTTCGATTTTATCGAGCGCTTCTGCAAGGACGGCATCCGGCATTGTCAGGGCGGGCAGAAACCGGACAACGTTTCCGCGAATTCCGCAGGACAGCATGAGCAGGCCTTGATCTGCCCCAGCTGAGACAATGCGCTTTGTCATCTCAGGATCGGGTTGCGCTGGATCAGAATTCTTGACGATCTCCACGGCGACCATGGCGCCCGGTCCACGAACATCCCCAATGAAGCTCAATCCGTTGTCGCGGAGCGCGCGCATGCGGCCCTTGAGCTTTCCGCCGATCATTTCGGCGCGTTCGCATAGATTTTCATCTGCAATAATGTCGAGAACTTCCAGGCCGGCAACGCAGCCGAGCGGAGAGCCCCCATAAGTGCCTCCCAAACC
The DNA here is from genome assembly GCF_002088935.1 of Henriciella litoralis. Taxonomy (NCBI): domain Bacteria; kingdom Pseudomonadati; phylum Pseudomonadota; class Alphaproteobacteria; order Hyphomonadales; family Hyphomonadaceae; genus Henriciella; species Henriciella litoralis. Next base: position 1,064,808 of record NZ_NCSS01000006.1, on the reverse strand, counting down.
CCCGGGCGCCGGCGCGTCCATCAGGTCTGCCTTCCCAAGGACGCCCGATATTGGAAAGCCTCCTGCCATTGCCTTCGCAACGGTGATGAGGTCGGCGGTCACACCATTGGCTTCCTTGACCCAATCCATGGCGAACATCTTACCGGTTCGCGCAAATCCGGCCTGAACTTCATCTGCAATCAGCAAGATGCCATGGCGGTCGCATATCTCTCTCAGGGCCTGCATGAAGCGATAGGAGGCAACGTAGAAGCCGCCTTCACCAAGCACGGGCTCAATAACAATCGCCGCCGTATCTTCCGGAGCGATGGATGAGGCAAAGAGGGCTTCAAGGCCTGCGATAGCCTGATCTTCATCAAAGCCGTGATAAGGGACCGGAAAACGTGTTTGGAAGATACTTCCGGGAAACGGCCCAAACCCTTTTTTGTAGGGTGTAATTTTGCCGGTCATCGCGAGCGTCAGCAGCGTTCTGCCGTGATAGCCGCCCTGAAACGTGATGACGCCGGGGCGTCCCGTCGAGGCGCGGGCTATTTTGACCGCATTTTCAAGCGCCTCGGCGCCTGTTGTGAAGAAGATAGACTTCGTGTCACCGCTGATTGGCGCGATGGCATTCAACCTTTCTGCGAGCTCAATGTAGCTCTCATAAGGTGTGACCTGAAAAGAGCAGTGCGAGAACCGGTCCAGCTGTGCCTTCACAGCGGCCAGAATGCGCGGATGTCCATGGCCGGTGTTGCAAACAGCGATACCGGTCGCCAGGTCGATGTATCTGTTGCCCTCAGCGTCGTAGACTTCGGCATTTTCGGCCCGGTCAAAGAACCGCTGATGCATGGACCCCACGCCTCGCGGTACAGCGGCTTCGCGGCGACCCCACAATTCGTTGTTCGTCGTCATTTGTTTACCCCTCCCATGAGGCAATATTTGATTTCCAGATATTCATTGAGGCCATGCCGGGACCCTTCGCGGCCGATGCCGGAGTGCTTCCAGCCGCCAAACGGGGCTATTTCGGTCGATAGGGCGCCGTCATTGGAGGCGACCATTCCATATTCCAGCCCCTCCATCACTCGCCAGACCCGGCCGATATCCCGGGTGTAGAAATAAGCGGCCAGACCGAATGGCGTATCATTGGCCATGCGGATCGCGTCTGCCTCGCCCTTGAAGCGAATGATGGGGGCAACCGGCCCGAAGATTTCAGTCTGGGTAATGGCCATAGAGGCATCGACGCCTGTCAGCACAGTTGGCGTATAGAATAGGGGGCCGGCTTCATCGATTTCCCCGCCCGTGACGATCATCGCTCCCGATTGAACGGCATCATCAACGAGCTCGCTTACTTTCTGAATCCCCTTCGCATTGATCAGAGGTCCGATTTGTACGCCCTCAGTCGAGCCGGGGCCGACTTTCAATTGCTTGACACGCTGCGTCAGGCGCTCCACGAACTCGTCATGGACGGCGTCCTGAACAAGAATGCGGTTCGCACAAATGCAGGTCTGGCCAGCATTTCGGAACTTTGAAGCAATCGCGCCTTCGACGGCGGCATCGATATCGGCGTCGCCAAACACGATGAAAGGAGCGTTCCCGCCCAGTTCGAGGCTCAGCTTCACCACGTTCTTGGCGGCTTTGGCCATCAAAATCTGGCCGACATTGGTTGATCCGGTAAAGGACAGTTTCCGGATCGCCGGATGATTACAGAACACGTCTCCGATGGCTTCAGGATCGGTCGTTGGCATGACGCGGAATACGTCATGAGGGACGCCGGCCTCGTGCGCGAGCTGTTCAAGTGCCAAGGCAGAAAGCGGGGTTGCTTCGGCTGGCTTCACAAGCATTGCGCACCCGGCCGCTAGCGCGGGTGCGACTTTACGTGTGATCATTGCAACCGGAAAGTTCCAGGGCGTGATAGCCGCGCAGGTGCCGATTGGTTGCTGGATGGTTAGGACGCGCTTGTCGGGCGCAAACGTTGGAATGGTCTCGCCATAGGCGCGCTTACCTTCCTCGGCAAACCACTGAATGAAAGAAGCTCCATAGGCGATTTCGCCGCGAGCTTCAGACAGGGGTTTGCCGCATTCGGCAGTCACGATCTCAGCGAGGTCTTCGACATTTTCAAGTATCAGATTGTGCCAGCTGAGCAGGATTGAAGCGCGTTCTCTCGCGGTCTTCGCTGCCCAGCCGGTGCGCGCGTTTTCGGCCTTGTCGATCGCCTGTGATACGGCCTCGCCATCATAGGATCTTGCGCGACCTATAACAGATTGAGTTGCGGGATTAGTCACAGACAGCTGACCGGCTGGATCTGTGAGTTGGCTGAATCGCGTCGTGTTCACATTGTGCTCCAAGAGTTGGCACGGGCACATTAGTGCAGTCGAATTGTGATCACAATAGGCTAAAAAGATATGCCTCAGTTCTGCCGCGACATTTTTGACTGCGGCCTGCGACAGGGACTACGCCCGCTGCTTTTCAGGCAGAGCGCCAAATATTCGGCGTCGTCGTGCGATGTCTCAGGTCCTAGTTCTTTTTATAAAACAAGCAGCCATAACGGTTTTCGTGGGTTTGCTCTCTATTGCCGTGACCCCTCCAGGCTGAGCATGAGGCCCCTTATGTCAGATCATGTAGCGTACTTCTTTGGGGCGTCATTGATTGACACCATGGTCGGCTCATGACTATGTGATCACAATACTGGAGCGTTGTATGTCGGATTTTCTGGGTCGGCTGAAGGCAATTGAGCCTATTGAGCGGCTTGAAGCTTTTGTGATTGATGTGAACGGATGCCCTCGAGGTAAGTGGATGTCGCCGGCAAAGGCGCGGAAGCTCTCGGAAACCGGGCTTCTTTTGCCGCGCTCCGCATTCGCGCTTGATATCGAAGGCAAGGACGTTGCGGGCGCGGGGCTTGCTTTCGGCACCGGCGATCCAGACGGCACGTGCGTTCCGGTTGAAAGCACCTTGTTTCCAGTCTCTTGGTCAGCAAACAGGGCTGCCCAGGTTCTGTTGACGATGGAGGTTGATGGTCAGCCGTTTTACGGAGACCCTCGGGCCATGCTGGGCCGTGTGCTCAAAGGCTTCGAAGCGGCAGGTTTGCGCCCGACCGTAGCTGTCGAGACAGAGTTCTATCTCGTGCGCGGCGAACAGCAGGTCTCTCCGATGCCCGGCGCCGGCGACCTTCTGTCTCTGGTGGCGCTGCAGGAGCAGGAAGCGTTTCTGAACGACGTGGCGTCGGCGTGTAAGACGATGAATCTGGATCTTGAATCCATTCTATCGGAAAACGCCCCCGGTCAGTTCGAGATCAACATTTCCTATTCGGATAACGCGCTCAAGGCGGCTGATGATGCTGTACTTTTCAAGAGATGCATTAAAGCAATTGCACGCCAGCATGGCTTGACCGCTACCTTCATGTCGAAGCCTTTTGGAGACATCGCGGGCAGCGGCATGCATGTGCACATTGGTTTGCTAGGCCCCGATGGGGTCTCGGTGTTCGGGCAGGATGACGTCTCGCCAAATGCGCCGATGCGCCATGCAATCGGCGGGCTTCTTACGAACATGGCCGATAGCATGCTTGCTTTCGCGCCCCATGCAAATTCGTACCGACGTTTCCGCCGTAATAGTCATGCCCCCTGTAGCGCATGTTGGGGCATCGATGATCGAACAGCAGCCGTTCGAGCTATTCCCAGCTCACCGGCCCGAATTGAACATCGCGTCGCGGGCGCCGACGCCAATCCTTATCTCGTCGTGGCCCTTGTCCTGGCTGGAGTCCTTGAGGGGATTCAGCGAGAGGTTGATCCGGGCGGCCCGCAAGATCCTCAAGAAGGAGGCGAAGCCGGCGGACGTCTGCCGCTCGATTGGCGCGCCGCCATTTCAAAATTCGAAACTTCAGACTTCGTCGCGCGGGCCTTGGGCGAGAACGCACGAGATATGATCGCGGCCTGCAAATGGCAGGACTTCGACCTTCTCCTCTCCCGCGTCAGCGACGTTGAACATCAACTCTATCTTTCTCAGGCCTAAAAAATTGCAACACGATGTCAGCCAGAACCGTCCTCCGGCTTATGCCGGCATGGCTTCCTATTATGCGGCTTCCGCTCATCCAGCCCCTCAAAGACCCAAGCTGAGCGGCAAGGAAACGGCGGATGTTTGTATTGTCGGCGCCGGTTTTACCGGTATGTCGGCAGCGCTGGAGCTCGCTGAAAAAGGCTTCAATGTCATCGTTCTAGAGGCTGAACGGGTTGGCTTCGGGGCGTCCGGCCGCAATGGCGGTCAACTTGTCAATGGATACAGCCGTAGCCTCGGGCATATCGGCCGCCATTATGGCGAAGAGGCCGAACGCAATTGTGGTGAGATGGCTCTGGAAGGAGCGACCATCATTCGCGACCGCATCGACAGGTTTGGCATCGAATGTGATTTCGCGGAAGGCGGCGTCGTTGCGGCGCTAAATGAACGTCACATGCGTAGTCTTCGCGAGCAGACTGAAGAGTGGCACCGCCATGGGCATACCAGTGTCCACATGGTGGATCGCGACGGAATACGGGCCCATGTCGGATCTGATCAGTATGTAGGGGGGATGGTTGACCCTTATGGAGGGCATTTTCATCCCCTGAATTTTCTTCTCGGTGAAGCTCGCGCATTCGAAGCGATGTCTGGCCGGATCTTTGAGTCATCGAGAGTAACGGGCGTCTCGCAAGGGCAGAAGCCGATTGTGAAGACAGAAGACGGTGAAGTGCAAGCCGACCATGTCTTGCTCTGTGGCAACGCGTATCTCGGTAATGCTGTGCCTAAGCTAACCCAGCAGATAATGCCGGTTTCCAGTCAGGTGATTGCCACCGAACCGCTCGGTAGCGAGTTGGCGCAGCAGCTTCTTCCTACCCGGCATTGTATCGAGGATTCTCGCTTCGTTCTGGACTACTTCCGGCTCTCGGCAGACAACCGTCTCCTGTATGGTGGCGGTACCGTTTACGGCGCGCGTGACATCGCAAGCATTACCGGTCGGATCCGGCCTGGTATGTTGAAAACCTTCCCTCAACTCGCGGATGTGAAAATCGATTATGCGTGGAGCGGAAATTTCGCCCTGACGATGACGCGCATTCCCCAGATTGGACGCCTCTCCGATAATGTTCTGTTTTCTCATGGCGATAGTGGTCATGGTGTGACGACCACGCAGATGCTGGGACGGCGACTGGCGGAAGCTGTCGACGGTGATCCGGCGAAATTCGATACACTGGCTGCATTCCCTTACCTGCCATTTATAGGCGGAAGATTGTTCAGAGTTCCGGCGACTGTGCTTGGCAGCTGGTACTATTCCCTGCGTGACAAGCTCGGCATCTGACCGCCGCCATCCCCAGACGTTCCAGGAGATTTTTCAGATGTCCAATACCCTCGCTGTGCCGTTGCCTTCGCTCAATCTCATTGGAGACCAGCATTTAGCTGCAGCCCAGGGAGGTGAGCTGGAGAATATCAACCCGGCAACGGGACAACGTCTCAACATGATCCCTCGCTCGACGTCTGAAGACGTCGATCTCGCCGTGTCCACCGCGCGCAGGACTTTCGACAGCGGAAGCTGGTCGCGTATTTCACCTCGAACCCGCCGCACTGTGATGCTGAAATGGGTTGAGCTGATGGAACGGGATCGGGAAGTGCTGGCACAACTCGAAACCACGGATGCGGGCAAGCCCATCGCCAACACGCGGTCCGCTGACATCCCTCTGTCCATTGATGCGGTTCGTTACTACGCCGAAGCCGTCGACAAGATCACAGGGGAGGTAGGCCCGAGCGGTCCTGATCGTTTCTCCTATGCCGTCCACGACCCATTGGGCGTTGTCGGCATTATCGTTCCCTGGAATTTTCCTTTGTTGATGGCGATGTGGAAGATTGCGCCAGCGATTGCCATGGGCAACAGCGTGGTCGTGAAGCCATCCGAGCTTACGTCGCTGTCGATCCTGCATGTCGCCAACCTTGCCCTGGAAGCAGGTGTGCCACCGGGCGTGATCAACATTGTCACGGGGCTGGGCGAAGAGGCTGGCGCGGCGATCTCGCGGCACATGGATGTCGACATGATTGCCTTCACCGGTTCCGGCGGCGTGGGGCGTCAGCTCATGAGGGATTCCGGCGACAGTAATCTGAAACGCGTGGCGCTTGAGCTTGGGGGAAAGTCCCCGAATATTGTTCTGGAAGATTGTGAAGATCTGGAAGCGGCCGCACGGGGCGCAGCGTGGGGGATTTTCTACAATCAAGGACAGGTCTGCACAGCAGGGTCACGTTTGCTGGTGCAGAGATCGATCCACCGCGAATTTGTCGAGAAATTGCTGGAAGTCGCAGCACAGATACATCCTGGCGATCCGATGAAGTCTAAAACCGAACTGGGTTCGGTGATCAGCGAACAACATCTGTCGCGCATCCTGGGGCATGTGCAACAAGCTCTGACGGATGGGGCTGAACTCTTGCTGGGCGGCGAGAGAGCACTGGAATCGAGCGGCGGCTTTTACATGCAGCCGACGGTCTTCGACCAAGTTGACCCTCAATGGGCGCTGGCCCGAAAAGAGGTCTTCGGTCCTGTTCTCGCAATCATCCCGTTTGATAGCGAGGATGATGCTTTGGCTATTGCGAATGGCACTGAGTACGGCTTGGCTTCCGGTGTCTGGACGGGGTCCATCTCCAAGGCTCACAGATTTGCACGGGAACTGCGGGCGGGACTGGTGTGGGTCAATGGCTGGGACGCTTGCGACATTACGATGCCGTTTGGTGGCTTCGGACAGTCAGGGTTCGGTCGCGATCGAAGCCTTCATGCTCTGTACAAATATGCTGACCTCAAATCGGTGAGCTTCAGCTTCGACGCCTGAGGCGGAGACGAACCCCGCCGGTTTGCGGTCGCTAAGCGAGAATTGTCAGCGGATTTGTATTGATGCGGTCGTTCTGGGCGGCCCGTAAATCCGCTCCGCCGCTTCCAGAAATCACCTGAGATCCCAGGCCGATCAGGTCGGGTGTCTTAAAGCTGCGTAAGCACGTCTCGCCTACTCCAATCTTGGATATTCCGGATAAGCTGTCTGCGAACGGGGGAGGAGGCAAGGCCAGGTGAGTTCATATTCATATTATAGCGTCATGCCGCACCGTGTGGCTGTCACGTGCCCCGAATGTGGAGGTGAAGCTGCTTTCGAGTATGCGGAACGCGTCAGGATAAAGACGAACGATGATCTTCGTTGGTTTGAAAAATCGAAACACTTCGATTGCCTGAAGCAGGCAGGTGCGGATGGGCAGAACTATCATGCAGCGATCTACTACCATCAACTTATGGGCAATACCCTCCGGACGATAAGCGATCTTCCGCGCGGCTATAAAATCGAGGACTGGGCACATTCGGAACATAAGTTCCGTCCCTTGAGCGATTGGCGGGGGACACTCGTCTGCGGCTCCTGTGGCAAACGCAGCAAGCATACTCTGGACTGGCCAAGGGAAGCCTATTTTCAAATTGAGTATCGGAATCAGAATTTGTGGGCATTTGATCGCGCAAGCACCGCAGAGTTGATAGACTATATCTGCGCGTCGCACCGAAGGCAGGATGATTTTGTCTATTGGCCGTTCCTGATGAGAATTCCTCACGTCTTCCTGACAAGGCAGGCGCGAGAGACGGTCGTGAAGCGTTTGAGAAAGAGACTAGCGTGAAATGGACACCGCAGCGAAACTCGAGGAAGGCAACGAGATCCGTCTGATCTGCTGGCGGGATTGGTATGACGGTCCGGTGTCCGGGCTCGCGCAATGGGCAGGCAAAGACGTCTGGTTCCACCTCAACAGCGATGCTGGGGAAGAGATCCGCACCTATGAGATTTTTGCGCTTACGTCGGAACAGGTCGCGGAATGTCTGGCCTGGTTTGAAGAAAAGCGCGAATGGTTCGAAACACGAGCGCCGCACATCCGGAAGATAAGACGCGACATTGCCGACACAGCCGAACAGGAACGCCTGATCCCAGTGCAAGAGTTGGGTTTACGGGAGTGGAATTGCCCTGAGATAGGCTCGCCTGCCATTGCGCAATTTACCGACGATTATGTGGGGGCTGGCTGGTTCGATGCCGAGCGATGGTGCCCGATGCAAGACGAACCAGATCCGACCTAGGAAAAGCCATTTTTTTACGTCGTGATAAGCCGGATCGAGCTTATCGAACGTTTTATCAGGGGGACTATATTCATGAGACTTATATTGGTTGCGGCATTGTCCATGCTCGCTCTGAGCAGTCAGGCGGAACCTGCTTGCGACTTTCAGGAAGACATGTGCTTGGCGCAAGAAGCGTTTGAAGCGGTCGACGCGCAAATGGAACAAACGCTGGCAGCTATCGAGACCAAAATCGAGAGTAACGGGTTCGAGGATTACATGGTCGAGCCTGATGACATCCGCGACAGTCTGGAGCTGGGGCAGACATCCTGGTCGAGTTATCGAGATGCGCATTGCGCCGCCGTCTTTCGCCTGATGAGCGGCGGCACCACCCGCCATGAGGATGAGCTGGTCTGCCTTGCAGAGCTGACCGCGGCGCGGACTACGCAATTGCAGTCGCTTTATGAGGTGACGACGGACACGATTACAGATGACGATCTCAGCTGGCTGAATGGCGTCTGGTTTGAGAGCTGCGGCGCCAAACAGGCTTCATTCCGGTTCTATGTGGACAGCGATGGTGTTTATGCCGAAGTGGCTCCTGATGCGGACATGCCTTTCGATGAAGACCAGTTGACGAAAGCGGACATTCTTCTTGCCCGCAACGGTTTTATAGAAGTGACGCCGTATGGCTGGGACAATCTCTTCTTGCGGGTCAAATCTGCTGGTGAAGATCACATCATCGGAGACCTGGTCGAAATTTTTCCCAATAGCGTCGCTCCGATTGAAGCGATTGATCTTGTCCGATGCTGGGCCGCGCCGGATTCAGATGAATGAACGTAACGGAAGATGATGTTTTAGGTGTTCTAAAACAGATCGAGACGGGCGATGTGACGCTTGTACCTGATTACGATCCGCAGGAGCGTATCAATGGCGATGTTTCATATCGCGCCAGCAATGGCTGGACGATCGAAGTATCCAATTGGAGCGGTGAGTTCGCCGGGATCGTGGAGATTGGCCTTCCGAATGGCAGCGTTCTGGATATTGACCACCTTGATCGACACATGCCTGGGGTCGCCGAGTATTTTCCCGATGAAGACGTCGCCTGGCGCGCCTATCGCATGAAAGCCGTTGAGACAGGTTTCATCTATCTTTCCGATGACAAGCTTGGCCGGTTTGCGGACGCCAAAGAGGGGACGGTGGTGTCGAACCCGTCCCGAGAACCGCCATGGATCATTGTGGATCACAGCCTACGGGATGTGACGGTCGCTCGCTGGCCGGGCCGGCTTTGGCTGGCGCGGGTTCTGGACAGGCTGGAGCCACAGGATCATCGCGGAAACTATACACGATGCGTTTCGGTGAAGATCGTCCGGGAGATGCCGACGCACAATCTGTTCGGTCCGTATGGTGAGCAGGTGGAGCGGGCCCTGCGTTTCGCAGGCGGCCTTGATCGCGAAGGTGCTGAAAGGCTCGCGGGGCATCGTCATCCGGACGCAGCAGACCTCACCTCTCAAGGCTGGCATCGCTGGCAGGCATTGGCGACGGGAACGGACAATACGCCGGACCGGGACATGCGCGGGGTCGTAAGAGCGGCGAATAATCTGAAATCACCTGTCGGCCACGGACTGTCGCTTGCTCATCGTGCTGTCTGGGATGCGGCCGAGCGGATCGATGGGGCTGCAGCTTTTGAGGAAGACGAAGACGAACGCTGGCTCATAGGCCCGTGGGCGGCGGCCGGCAGCGCCATGCTTGAAACCGTCTGGGGGCTCGGCGCGCCGGACCTGTTTGACGAGGCGGAGCGGGAGGTCCTGCTTCAGGCCTGGGACAGGCGCGAGGGGTGAGAAAAGGCTGGCGACGTCACATCTGGCCCCTGCATTAAGGGCAACGCACGAGAGCAAACTCACCCGGTTGGGCGCGTAATCTTCAAACGCTGGGCAATCATTATCACCTGATCGAAGGGCATAGTTGATGGATATTCTGGGTCACTATCTTGCCGAGGAAGGCGATCCGTTCGGCCAGACAGGTGCAGATATCTGCTGATTTTTCATCCCCTTTGGCCTCACATATCAGCGTAACCCTTCACCCGCAGCAGCGTACCCGATGGTCGTACGCTCGCCCCACATCATCATGTGGTTACAAGAACGGGTCACACCTTTTAGGTGTCGTATCATGCTCAGGAATCTCTTTGCCATTGCTATCTGGAGTCTGGCGACTCTCTGCCTGACTATTCAAGTCGTCCATGCTGATCCGCCTCCAAAAGAAATAGAAGGCATGGGACTTACCTTTGTGCCCGATGGAGAAAACGCTGGCGACCCGGCAAAGGGGGCTGACAACTTTTTCAGTGCCTCATGTGGATCAGATGCCGAAAATCGGCACGCATGCGATCCTTATCACGGTGATACACAATGCCACCAACAAAGGCCGTTACTCTGTTTTCGGGACATTGATGCACCGGTACCTGAAACATTGGATGACCCGCTTTACTGGACGGGGGGAATTTTTGCATCAACGCCGCCTCAACGGGGAAATCGGTTCAAAGCGCTGGCAGACGCAAATGCCTTTTGCGCGTCAACATTCGGTGAAGGCTGGCGTGTGGCGAGCTTTCATGATGGAGGTGGCTGGACCCTCAAAGGCTATGGTATGCCAAGCTCCGGAAACTCCCGGGTCTGGATCGATATCAAGGATCAGCCTGATGCGACGTGTTGGTCCAGATAAAACTGATTTTCTATAGGGGTCTGAGGTTCACAGCAGATACCCGAGGGGGTGTTCTCACTTATGTCCAGATGGACAATTATTATTCTGAGCCTGATGAGCGCTGTCATTTCAGGTGGTGTGGTTGGCGGGCTATTTTTGGTGTTCGGCCTGCACGGCCCAGCAAACAGAGCTGTCGGCCCTGACCCTTATGGCGCGGGAAGCGGCTATCGAGCTCTGTTGAATTTCCAGTGTCGTTACGGCCAGACCAAGCATATTCTGATGAACGGCGTTGACGACAATTTCCAAGCCAACACCCCTGAGCCATCGCGAAATAGCGGTCGTTTATCTGCGTATCCGGGACATTTTTATAATTTCCCTGTTCGGCGACAATATGATGAACCCGGACAGGACAAGGTTCTGATTGATTTCTTCGAGATGCCCCCGCGTATCTCAAGCGGGCTGTTCGTTACCCGCATCGCCGATCCAGATCGGGAAAGTAACGACTATCTGGCGCTGGGAGATCTTAGCCTTCCCGGCCACAACGGTGAGTTCTACAACCCCAACGCATTTCACAACCACATTCAGACCCTATCTGATGTGCCGGGCTGGAGCAGGACGCCCGACAATGTGTTTTCGGCACGCCTGAAAGACATCAGGTTCAAGTCTAATGATCCTGACCAAGATTATGGTGCATTTCGAGAATACTCCGACCTTCTGTCTTTTTTGCAGAAGGATGATGGCCCTGTGACTTTGGAAATACTGTTTTACGACGACACAACCGCAGATTTCTCGGCGATGGCTGTCTGCTCAGAGCCCGCCCAACCCGCGGGACTAACTTTTGCACCCTACAAACCAACAAGCGACACCAGCGTGGATTTTCAGTTCCTGGCCTGTAACAGTGTATGGACCTCTCCGCACTGCAATCCGATCTACGGAGACAGACTATGCAGCGATGCTCTGCCTCTAGCCTGTTTTATAGACACCAGATCGTCAGTGCCAACCATGTCCGCCGACATACCGGAAGACGTCAGGGTTTTTGTCGCTAATTTCTGGGTTGGCGGGGAGATAGATTTCACGCCGCCCGTAAGAGGGGATAAATTCGGCACACTCTCAGAGGCCAATGCCTATTGCGCAGAACAGTTCGGCGCAGACTGGCGAGTGCTTGATTATCATCAGGGCAGTTTCAGCGCTGTGGCGGCCCCTCGATCCGCACACGACCCGGAGGACAGGGTATGGATCGACATCAAAGACCAGCCACACGGGACATGCTGGGCACGTGATACACTTCCCCCAGCTGATGAGGCATTGAAGTGACCGAAATTGTCAGGGTTGGCATTCTGGAAGACAATTTCAGTATGCGTGCGCATTTCTCAAAAATCGTTGCGCGTTCTGAAAAACTGTCACTCGCCTTTGCCGCAGAAACCCTTTTAGAAGCGCGCCAAATGTATCAGGTGCATCCAAGCGATATCTGTCTGGTCGACCTGCAGCTTCCTGATGGAAGTGGGATGGATTTTGTCGCCGATCTCCAGGAAACAAAAAAAACAAAAGCGCTTATTCTCACTGTGCTCGGAGATAAGGTCAGCGTGCTGGCTGCTTTGCAGGCGGGAGCGCAAGGATATCTGTTAAAGGATACGCCGCCTTCTCAGATCGAACAGGCGATTGAATCCGTGATGTCTGGTGACAATCCGATCAGCCCCCAAGCGGCAACCCACCTTCTGACACTCCTGAAAACCACCGCCGAGGCCGAACCTTTGCTCCCAGTGGCGACGGAAAGCACTATTACACCACGTGAAAAGGACATCCTGGTGATGTTCTCCCGGGGCCTCTCCTATCAGGAGACAGCAGACGTTCTGGAGATAAAGCTCAACACAGTCAGGGAATACACCAAGTCCATTTACCGCAAACTGAGCGTGCATTCACGCAATGAGGCGATATTCGAAGCACTTCAGAGCGGTCTGATCGACATCAATCCGTGACGGGGCTCGCCGCCCTGTTCTCAGGTTCGACCGTAAGCTGTATCCGCACTCCCCCGGACGCGCTTTCGCAAATATCCAGCTTCCCGTTTAGTATCCGGGCCCGGTAACGCATGTTCTTGAGGCCCTGACCCGCAGCAGGGTCACCGCCTGTCGCGAAACCAACGCCATTGTCCGCAATGGTGATCACGAGATCATCACTTTCAGTCTCGCGGCAAATAGAGATAAACAGCTCATCGCAGTCGGCGTGACGCATAGCGTTCGTTACAGCTTCCTGCATCAGCCGGTAAATGTTGAGGATAGCTGCGGGGCCGAAATATGTCGGAACAAACGGATCAGACTGTTCCCATCGCAACGCGATACCTTCAGCAATGAGCTGCGCCTGGGCGCGAGCCTTGAATGTGACAAGTGCGCTGTCGAAGGATCCTTCAGAATGATCCATGGAGTCGACGATCAGGCGGAGGTCATTGAGACCATACTGAAGGTCATTCTCAATTTCAGCTGAACTTATGTCTCCGCCCCGCACCCGCACGAGCAGCGAGAGAAGCTGTCCACCAATGCCATCATGAATATCACGGGTCAGACGCTGGCGTTCTTCGAGTCGACCTTTTGCTTTCAGGCCTTCCTCAATTGCAGCTTCCTGCGCCGAGATGATGGCCTGCTGCCTGGAAACCACTTTCTGGAGTTCCGCCTGCGACCGCTTGGCAAGACGTCTGTCCTCAAGCAATGACGTCAAGCCTGCGTATACCCCAAACGGGGTGAGCCCGGCCACGATAAGATAAGTCAGTAACTGCGCCGACGGCGGCCGCTGGATAGGCAGAAGAAAAGCAACTGCAATCAGGCTGGATGCGATCCCCACCCCCCACAGACCCATGAGTACGGGGCGATCATTCATCGGCAGGCATCGCGCCAGACCAAGGCACGAAAGTCCCATTATGCCATACGTGGAAAGCGCGAGGTCTGTCTGCAAACCGGCTATGGGCAAGCGGTGCGCCGTGCTCAGATACGCTAAAACGATGAGGCCCGAACCGATCAGCATCAATGGAAGGTAGACGCCAAACCTCGCCCGAACGAAGAAGCCTGCCGCGGCCAAAAAGACAATGATTGCCCCGGTCGCCATCTGAACGAAATGCAGGATCTTAAGCCCACCAGCCTGTCTGGCCTGAGCATCAAGAAAGTCATCTCTGCGGCCAACAAAAAGCTCAGGTAACCCTGCATATGAGAGGTCCGGAGTTACAACAATCGTCAGTCTGTTTATCCCGGACTGATAGGAATCGACCGGAATATCCAGTAAGATGTACCGCCGCGCCAGGCCGGGAAAATGAACATCGGCATCGGTGTCCGAGCCAACTCTCACACCGTTCAGATAGACCTCTGTTGCGCCCCCGACATAGGGCGCAAAGACCTCGCCGCCTTGAGGCGGGACCTGGTCTACCGTGAAGGCGTAAGTGTACTGACGACGTGTTCTGATGGGAATTTTAAAGGCTGAGTTGAGGTCATAGACCTCCTCATTCACCATTCGCCGACGAAAGGGGCCCGGGCCCGAATGCGGCAGGACACTCACCTCTTTAGCTTCAATCTTTTGTGAGGAAAGGTCCGGGAAGCGCTGGGCCGCAAAAATGAAAAACAGGGCCATCACGGCGGCGACACATGCTGCCATCAGCATGGTGCCCATCAGTGGCCGGCGTCTGTTTTCTGGAGCGTCTGAAGCGGTTTTCATTGTGGTCTGATAGCAGACTTGGCCAGCATACCCATAAGTAAACACTCAGGTTTCGCGCTTTGCCACATGATCATGTGAGTGTGCCCAACCGCCAGTTCGTTATGCGGAAAGGACGTTAAAGAACAACAGAACTGGAAACACGATGACGAACAAACGCGTAATCACAATCGCCTCAACGGGCATGATAACCGCCCTCTTGATGAGCTCAACGGCTCATGCCCAACAACTTTCAGGCAATGTGCTGACCAATGGTGGATTTGAAGACGACGTCATGCCCACGTACGGAAACCATACGACCGTAAATCAGAACAACCAGCCGACTGGCTGGACGTTTGGTTCTGGCGACCAGCCGAATATTGTTAAAGTGGATGGCCCGGGCGGGCAGGCAACATGGTACACAACCGGGCCGGATTCTGATGCGACAAATGCCGGGGCTGGCGTTGACCGCCAGTATCTGGATATCGCCAACGGTCGGAACAATTTTTACCAGACTTTCAAGCCAGAATGCACAGGTGAAGTCAAATTCGGGGGCGCGTTTTCCAATCGCGGTGGCACAGCAACCGGTTCAATTTCCATCAGGAATGGTGATGGCCTGAACGGGAGTGTTGTCGGGCAAACCAATACAGTGACGGTTGCCGGTGGCCCCCCGGTCGGACGTCCATGGCTGCCAGCAGATTTCACAACAAATGTGGTGGCCGGTCAGACGTATAGTTTCGTAGTCGACATGAACGACGAAGCGAATTTCGATGAAGGCTATGTGAAGTTCGTCAAAGGTTGTGGCGCTTATCCACCCGAAGGTGGCGGCAATACCGGAGGCTTGACTGGCAATCCTGGCATGCCAGCCGGTCCGCTCATTGAAATGGAACTGGAAATGGCCGATCCAAGCATATTCGATGTGCCATCAAATCCGGACCTGCCAGGCTGTTGCTCACCCTGGACCGAAGACAAGCTGAAAAGCTCGCTGAAGTATCAGGGCACCGGAAATATCACGGACGCGTACACGCTTCACTATAGCCCGGACGCGTCGATCAATGCGCAAATGGAAGGCTATATAAACTATCTGCATGCCCTTGATCCGGGTGTGACCTCAATCACCGTGAAATTCAAACTGTATAACAAAGATCAGAATCCGAATGCGCCAGGGCTTGGCACTCAGCTTGGCTCTGAGCATTCTTTGACCTGGACCGCCGGCGGGTCATCTGCGCCATCAAATGGCAACGGAAACTTCTTCAGTCTTCCGTCTCAGGCCATGAACATCAATAACTGGTATCGCGTCCAATCCAGTGTGTCGCTCAATAACGGCAAGGAAGCCTTCGGCAAGGAATGCGCGACGAGCGACTTCATGATGAACATCGAAGTCAAAGGCTCCAACATGAAATCGTCGAATGGCGGTGGCGCAACGCTGAAAACAATCGAGAATGGCAAGATGATGAGCAAGAAATTGCAGACAGTCTCGAAAAAACCATCAGTAGGGCGATTTGCACCCCGGAAAAGCTCCGGCATCGAGCGCAAGAACTAAAATCAGATAGTTTCTCTTCTACTCCATCGAAAAGAGCCGCCCCACAGGCGGCTCTTTTTTCGTGCTGTTAGTCCAGGGCGAAGCCGTCTCCAGCATGGCAAAGCGCTCAATTCCGTTTCAATTTGAAAGCGACGTTCCGGAGCATTCGGCGTGCTACGAGCAAAGATTCAATATCGCTCGTCATGATCGTCACGGGCAGAGCTGAGCCGCTCGTGCAGGTAGCGGCTTGGCGGCTTGCCGACCATCTTTCGAAACATGGTCACAAAACTGCTGGCGCTTTCATAGCCGAGATCCATCGCAACGGCCTGGACCGTCTCGCCAGCACTCAATTGGCGCAAGGCGAGGATGACATGCAGCTGACGGCGCCAGCGACCGAAGCTCATGCCCACTTCTTCGGTCAGCAGACGGCTCAGGCTGCGCTCGCTGAGCGCGACGCGGGAAGCCCACTCTGCGACGGTTGCGTGATCGGCAGGCGCCGCGATCAACAGGTCAGTGAGCTTCTTCAGGCGCGGGTCACTGGGGATTGGAAGGCGGAGGTCTTCGACCGAGGCCATAGCCAGCTCATCAAAGATAACCGAAACGATCCGGCCGTCTGGGCCATCGACGTCATAGAGCTCAGGCAGCACGCTGGCCCGCATCAGCAAATGACGAAGAAAGCTCGACACTGTGATCGTGCAGCATTCGGTTGGCAGGTTCGGGGTCTCAGGAGGGTCGATGAAGAGGGACGTGCACTCTACCTCGCCTGACCCGAAAACGGTATGGGGCAGCCCGCCGGGGATCCACACGGCGCATTGCGGCGGCACTATCCAGACAGCGTCGTCAACTTCGCAGTTGATGACGCCGCGGACCGTGAAAATCAATTGCGCTTTCTTATGGTGGTGCCGTGGTGACAGCTCCAGGGCCTCAAGATTGGCGACAGCATTGGCCGCGACGAGTGCGCGGGGGATCTCATCGACATGCGACAGCCAATCGCTACGGACGTCCAGATACATCAAGGGCCTCGGGGTTATCCGGTTTGGCTGTATTGAAACATATAATGGCAGGATTGCGCAATGACGCCATTTGTCGGCTGATCTATTGGATTCAGAGAGAAGGGGCGGCGCCATCTGCCCGATCGAGTCCATTCGGACAGGAGATTTGATGTGATCGACAATAATCCGGTGAAGCTTGCAGTTGCATGGATCATCCCAGCCGTCGGTGCTGCGCTGTTCGTCACGATCCAATGCTTCTCGTTTCTGAACGGCTACGTTGCGAGCGGAGGCACGATGGAAGCCATCACGTTCGACGCTGCTGCATTGTGGGGCGTCTCTATTTTTTATGGCGCTTGGGCCCTGCCGCCATTGCTCGCGTTTGCCGCAACGCGCGCGGCTGACTGGGCCATGCTTGTCCTTGGCGGTCTTCTCGTCATCATGAGCACGCTCGCCGGCGTAGCGGACGGCTTGCGCGATGGCAGCCATCTCGTTGGCCTGGAACTGTTAGCCGTTACGCTTCCGGGCATGGTCGCACTGATCATGTCGTGGCGCCACATCCGCTCGAATTGACCCCCTCCATCCCGCAAGGAGACGATATATGCCTGTGGACAATAGAAATTTCCCGCTCGTCTGGATGAGCTATGATGAAGCACCTGATCACGATCACGATGAGGACTTCGAGGCGTTGGAGGCGAGCTTTGAGCGTGGCGAGCCTTTCGTGATCCTGACGGATAATGCGCCGACTGAAGAGCACCACCACAGCCAGGAAGAAAAGAAGCGCACCGTGCTGTGGATGAAGAAACACAAGGGTGACCTGCGGACACTGGTGCTGGCGATGATCGTGATTGAGCCAAACGCCGCCAAGCGTATGGCCTTCAAGCCTTTCGGCATGGCCTTTGCCAAATTCTGGGGCTATCCGATGAAGCTCGCCTCGTCTCGGGAGGATGGAATAGC